>JAOAGP010000063.1 GCA_026415695.1 Thermodesulfovibrionales bacterium
AATGATTTTTCTATGCACTTTTTGATAAACTCTTTGTGCTTTAATATCCCTCTAAAATATGAATCAAATGACAAAAACAAAGATCATCTTTCTCTTGGCTATAACCCTTATCTTTTGCAATACTTCATTTGCCATAGATATAAATGCAAAAAAGGTTGTCCATTATCATAAAGATGCTAAATTTGAATTAGAAGGTGATGTCTCAATCAGGTCTGAAGATGCTGTTATTCGCTGCCAAAAGGCTACCCTTTACGAAAAATCAAATGATGTGCTTGCAGAAGGCAATGTCTTTTATGAAGACAAAGATACAATAATGAACGCCGAAAAGATTGCCCTTAATCTAAAATCAAAGACGGGCGAGGTATTCCGGGCTGTAATATTCTTTAAAAATGGCAATTATTGGGTATCATCAGAAAGGATAACGAAGATATCCGAAGACCGTTATTATTCAAACTCTGCGAGGTTTACAACCTGTAACCCCTCCTATCCTGATAAAAAGGGCATTACCTTTGATTTGGCAGAAAGAGAATCCTTTGACTGGTGTTTTAAAACTGGCGTTGTAGATATAACTCTTGGTAATACATTGGATGCAAAGGATGTGACATATAGGATAAAGGATGTGCCAATCAGTTACTTCCCCAAACTACTCCTCCCGATACAGAAGGAGCGAAAATCTGGGTTATTGATGCCCACAATCGGCAACAGTTCAACAAAGGGTTTTCGTCTCACCCCCTCTTTGTTTTGGGCAATTGATGAGGATAAGGATATGACGCTTGGATTTGATTATTACAGCAAAAGAGGACTTGGCACATCACTTCAATATAGGTATATCAACCCTCAAGGTAAGGGGGATTTTAATCTCTACTACATACATGATAAGGTAATGGATGATACACAATTTCAGGTTGTAGCAAAGCAGGACTTCTCTGCAGAAGGGTTTAAACAGTTTGCTGACATAAACTACGCAAAGAGTAGGGATATGTTTAAGGAATATTCTTTTGGCAATCTGGACAGAACGCAAAGGTTCTTACAGTCTTCATTTGAGATATCAAAGGACTTAAAAAGTAGTAGGATATTTCTATTAAACCAATACTGGATAGACCTAAAATACGCTGACAACACAATCCCACAACTATTGCCATCATTGGGGTATTTTCTAAATCCAACAAATATCGGACCTTTTAGTATCAACATGGAGGCAACACTCTCAAACCTTTATAGAAAAGAAGGAACTAAGGCTCAAAGATTTGACATCATGCCTGTTGTCTCAAACAGTTTTGGTGATGCAGTAAAGGTTTTTCAGAAAATCGCCTTTAGAGAGACCTTATATAACTTTAGCAACAAAGATGATAACAGCAGCCAACAACACAGAGAAACATTCCAATATTACGGGAAGGTTTTAAGCAGTTTTGTTAAAAGGTATGATGATATGATACACATCGTTGAGCCTGCCGTTGAATATTCATTTATTCCAAACCGTAGCGATATGATTATCTTTGACAGCGTAGAGGCGTTTAATAAGATGTCAGAATTTAACCTTTCTCTTTCAAATATCTTCAGATTCAAAGAAAGCATTATATTTGCAAAGATAAATCAACCTTATGTCCTGCTTGAAAGTGATGTGTATGAACATTTAAGACCGATTGTCTTTCAGGGTGCTTTCTTGAGCAAATCATTTTCTTTGCGTTTAGATACATCGTATGATTTTAAGAAGAATCTCTTTGAAACCTTCTATACTGACATGACTATTAATGTAAACAACATCACAACTGTCTCAATCGGCGAAAGATACAATCGTGATAATAAGATAATGCAATTCAGAACAGCCTTAAACACAAAACTTACCCAAAAACTCTCTGTAGGGGCTGATGTCTGGTATGATACAAAGGGTGGTGGTTTAAGAGACTCCACATTGAGGATGCGTATTGATGAACAGTGTTGGGCAGCATTGGTGACAGTTCAAAGAAAACCACGCATAAATGAGACAGCAGATTACAGTTTTTATTTCCTTGTGGAATTGGCAGGTATTGGAACAATAGGCAAGAAATAAAAGATGCATGTGGTTATCAATCTCAACAAACCAAAAGGTATAACCTCCAATGATGCATTAATAAAGGTAAAAAAGACACTCAAGATAAAAAAGGCAGGACACGCTGGCACTCTTGACCCTTTGGCAACTGGCGTGTTGCTCATTGCAACAAATGAGGCTACAAAGGTATTACCCTACCTTGTTGGTTTGGATAAAGAATACATCTTTACTGCACAACTTGGCATCATCACTGATACCTATGATTCAGAGGGCAGAATAGTTGAACAAAGAGATTTCAGAAGTGTTGATGAAAGGGCGATTATTAAGATTTTAGAAGGATTTAAAGGGGAAATCACACAAAAGCCTCCAATCTTTTCAGCCCTAAAACACAAAGGCAAGCCACTTTATGAATATGCAAGGAGTGGAATGACTATCAATGTCAAAGAAAGGGCAGTAAAGATATATGACATTGAACTAATCCATTTTGAGCCCCCAAATATTCGTATCAAGGTCTCTTGCTCTACAGGGACATACATCAGGTCACTTTGCCATGATATAGGCTTGGCACTTGGCACAGGTGCACATGTGATTGAACTCATAAGAACAAGGGTAGGTAATTTTACAATCCAAGATAGCACAAATCATGAAGAGATTATCCATACTTCAAAAGGCATTTCAAACATTGATGATGCCTTAAGCCACATACCTGAAACAATAGTTGATGAGTCTTTAGCAAAGAGGGTCAAAAGAGGTGAAGGATTTAGCGTAAAAGGTATGGATTCAGGACAAGGATTGATAAGACAAGGGATTGTCAGGATTTGTGATGTTGAAGGTAAGACCTTTGCAATCGGCTTTCTAAAAGGGGATAAGGTAATCGTTAAAAGGGTTTTACATGTATAAACAGTTCGTTTATCCTTGATTGCCTTTTACCTATTATCAAGCACATCCCTTACCTTTTTACAGAATGTCTCAAAAGTAAAAGGTTTTTGAATAAATACAACACCTTCATCAAGCACACCATGATGCACAATTGCATTATCTGTATAGCCTGACATGTAGATTACCTTTAGATTATGGAAAATCTTCTTTAAGCGATCAATAAGAACCTTGCCACTCATGCCGGGCATCACAACATCAGTAATGATAAGATGAATTGGTTTTGTTGCCTGCTCACAAATAAGCAAGGCCTCACCACCGTTTGATGCTGATATCACATTATACCCTTGCACCCTCAATGCTGATACCGCAAGTTCACGCACTACCTCATCATCTTCTACCACCAATACGGTCTCATTGCCACCTTTTACTTCACTCAAAGTAACCTCACCTTTTGCCTTTTGCACAAAAGCATCAGTCACTTTAGGGAAATATATCTTAAATGTCGTTCCCTCTGCCAATTCACTGTAAACCCAAATACTGCCTCCACTTTGTTTAACTATGCCATAAACCATTGCCAATCCAAGACCTGTTCCTTTGCCTGCACACTTGGTAGTAAAGAATGGCTCAAATATCTTTTCCTTTACATCATCAGTCATACCAATGCCCGTATCACTTACAGATAACATCACATAATTGCCCGGGTTAACACCAATGTGCTTTTTTGTCCATTCCTCGCTTAAATACACATTAGATGTCTCAATGATTATATCTCCTCCATCAGGCATTGCATCACGGGCATTTGTGACAAGGTTTATTATTACCTGCTCAATCTGTGACGGATCAGCCTTGATTAATGTGGGGTCTTCAGTTGTATCTATTTTAAGATTAATATCTTCTCTAATGAGTCTCTCAAGCATTCCTCTAATCCCTTCAATGATTGCGTTTAAATCTACAACCTTTACCTCCATTATCTGCTTTCTTCCAAATGCCAACAGTCTTTTTGTAAGTTCAGATGCCCGCTTTGCAGACTTATCTATCTGCTCAATGTATCTCCTTAAGGGATCTCCTTCTTTTAACTCCTTAAGTGCCAATGTGCAGTATCCCGTTATAACAGTAAGTATGTTATTAAAATCGTGTGCGATACCTCCTGCTAATTTCCCTATAGATTCAAGTTTAGAGATTTGTATCAACTGTTTCTCAAGGGTTTCCTTTTCTTGCTCTATCTTTTTGAGTTGTGAGATATCCTGAATGGTAACACGCAACCCCTTAATCCTTCCCTCATCATCAAGTATAAGCCTATCTTCTGATAAAACCACCAAATCGGTGCCATCTTTCTTGATGTAAGTTCTTTCATGAGCCTTACCCGGTGGGATTTTACCAGATAGTTTGCCCAAAATAGTCGTTTTAGCCTCTTTATCAGCCCTGAATTCCCATATCGGCTTGCCAATCATCTCACCAACACCGTATCCCAACATCTCCAATTCTGTTTTGTTCACAGTAGTAATTTTACCCTCTTTATCTATCTCATGATAACCAACAGGTGCCTCGTCAAAAAGTGTCCTAAACCTCTTTTCACTCTCCTTGAGTGCTAACTCTGCTTGTTTCCTTTTTGTAATATCAGAAAATGAACCAACAATTGCTACAACCTTGTCTCCATCCATTATAGGTGTCTCTGTAACCTCTACCCATATCTTGTTTCCTTCCTTGTGTATCAACTCTAATTCATAAGAGGTTCTCTTTTGTGCGGTTTGGATTAATCGCAGATTTTTTTTAAAACCTTCTTCGTTAATAGGATTGCCAGATGCTATCCTTTTCCAATCTGTTAAAACTTCATAGACCTTGTATCCAAGCAGATTGGTCAGTTGAGGGCTTACAAATTCAAAGGACTTGTCAAGATTATACAAATAAAACACATTTGGGCTATTTTCAATAATGCTTCTAAACATAGCCTCACTCTCACTTAAAACCCTGATAGTCTCTTTCCTTTTTTGCTCTTTATTTATTGTATTTATGGCACCAGCACAGGTAAGGAGTAATGGTTGTAAAAAATCTACTATCTTTTCATCATATCCCTCCATCCTGTTAGCGATTCCAATAATACCAATAAGTTCACTGCCATAGATCAAAGGCAACCCTAAAAATGTTTTTAATTGAGGATGCCCATCAGGTATTCCACCACTTCTTTTGTCATTAGCCACATCATTTGAGATCACAGGCTTTGAGGTCTTTAGCACCTCACCATAGAGGGTATTTAGATTATAAAAATCTGAAAAACCGCCTTTAAAATACCTTTCATAAAATGATTTGTTAACTTCATTCCACTTTATTCCTGCAAAGGTATAAACCCTTAAAAACATTATCCCTTCTTTGTTTTTAAGCACACTACCAATAAAACCATACTCGCTTCCAGTTATATCCAATATCTCCTGTAAAATAGGCTGGAATATATCTGATGGTTCAGTCTTTTCTAAAACTGTTGACTGTATCTTGATGATGGATTGCATCAATCTGTTTTGGAGTTTTAATTCCTCTTCTGATGACTTGAAACTTGTAATATCCTCTGCAATACCTTCAATCCATCCTTTATCTTCATAAAGTCTTAAAGATGACCTCACCCATATAATTGAACCATCCTTTTTGTAAAATCGGGCTTCAAAGTTTGAAACAGCACCGTGCTTTTTAAGACTTTCTAAAAGGCTCTTTCTGGCATCACTTTCAACATAGTGTTCAGTTGCAAAACAAGTATCTATTACTTCTTTGGCATCTTTATAACCAAACATCCTTGCCATCTTTTCATTACAAAAAATAACCTTCCCGTCTGAAACCCTTGTCCTAAATATACCAATCTCTGCATTATTGAATAGACTTAGATATGTATCGTATATCTGTTGCATCTGCAGTTTAAAAAAGGTAATTATTTGTTAACAATAAACTCATTTATACTCAAATGGATTTGCCCTTGATATCTTTGAGACCTTTAGGGGTTGACCTGAAAATTCAAAGATTGCCATACCTCTGTCTTCAATATCCTTACCTGCCTTTATCCATTTACCTTTCCAAGAGATATTAAGGGTTATCGCCTTGTTTTCAATCTCTACCCACACAGGCTTAAATTCCAAATCTACTACCTTGTAATCATCAATGTATCGTGTTATTTGTCTATAGATTGCAGGTGTTGTGCATTGCTGTATCTTGTCAAAATCCCTTTTAAGATAGGCAACCCTTAATTGCTCGCTTATGGCTATAATCTCTGATGCAATCCTACCCTCTTCTGTTTCCTTCTTGACCTCTTTCTTGCCACATGCAACGATTAACACACAAACCATCAAAAAACAGAAAAGCCTTTTCATCAATCCCTCCTAAAATGTATCTTACAAAGTTAAATGACTTTAATCCAGATCTTGTTCAGCATGCCTCCCATTAGTTTTTCATAAATGCAATGATATTTGCCATATCAGTCTGACCTTTTTATAACTATCCTCTCATTTGGCAATTCACCAAAGACATCAGGGCTATAAAGAGCCTCAATCCTTGTAGGTGGAAGATTAAACCTACCCGATGTGTTTAGCCTCATCAGATATTCTACTTGCCACCTGCCCTTTGGGATGTAATCAAAATACACCCTGTAAGAATCAGATGCCTTTTCTTCAAATACTGGCACTATGTTTTGCCTTACATCAGAAACCTCACTATTTAATCCAATCCTCGTTATCACAGCCCCTGCAGGTATGGGATCCCGCAACACAACCCAAGTCATGTCTGCCTTTGCGTCTATCTGAATCTTGACCTTAACAATGTCTCCCACATTAAGTCCAGCGGTCTTTGTCTTTTCAATCTCCTTTTTTATCTCATACCCACTAAATACTGCATCTTTTGGTGGTTTGGATGTTTTTATCGTGAGCATGACCCATGGACTACCTGTGCCTTCGTGTTGGATATTGAGTGTAGATACCCTCGATGGCGTTGTATAAGAAATACTGTATTCATCTTGCCTTTCATTCCATAAAACTGACCTTGTCTGACCATTAAGGGATGTGGTTGTCTTGCCTGAAATACCAACCCCTTCATGCCTGCTTGCAAACCTGTTTAATGCAATGCTTCCCCATGCGTTTGCGGTAGTTGTATCCCAGATACCTTTAGAAGACCTCTTTATGAAACCCAATAAGAGATTTCTGACAACATCCTTGTAGCCATCGTCATCAACGAGTGTGAGTATTGTCCTTGCCATGTTTGTATCTGGTGTGACCATGAGCCAGACCAATCTGTCAGCCCTTTCATTGTTAAATACAGCCACACTACCTTGTATATTTAGCCTTGAAATGAGGTTTTTGATGGCATCCGATAACATCTGCTGTCTGTCTTTTAGATTATCCACATGCCTTACAAGATATATGTAGTCAATCAGTGTAGATGTAGGCATGAGTGCTACATCCATGTTGATTATAGAAAACATCTGGTTATCCACCTTTCTAAACCTTGACAGTGCAGACATTGCCGTCACCTTTCTAATCATGTAATCTGCTGTCTTAAGTGGACTATACCCAATACCCTTACCGTTTATGAAATTAGTAAGTCCATCAAGCATCCTTTGTTTGATGCCCTCTGGTATCTCAAGACCTGCCTCGTGAGATATTGAAATCACATAACTTGTAAGTGTATCACTTCCCTCAATCATTGATGGGAAATACTTCAAAAGCCCATGACTATCCATGTAAGTAGGAAGTGAGGCAACTATCTGTGCCCATTGCTCCTTATTGTTTAAAACAACCGCACGAGATACCAACTGCTCTAAACAGGTATAAGGGTATTGATGCATGTATTCCTTTACAACATTGAGCCCTTTTGTAATACTCTTTGAGAAATAAACATCTAACTTGTCAGAAGGGGAAGTCCCTCCTTGGATCTTAAGACCCGTAGGAGCGTTTAATTGCATAAACTCGCTGTGAATGACCCTTTCAAGCCACAAGGGATAGATTGCCTGTTTGACCTTAAGTGAATCCGTGAAACCGGTCTTTACATCCTTTGCAACTATCATCCAGTGTTGTGAATCCGCACCTTTAGGCACATCCACTTGCCAAGATACCTCTTGAGATTCCCCAGCCTTGATGTTGAGTGTCTTTGAATGAAGTGACTTTTCACCAAAATGTGCTGTAACATCAATCTGTGTATCAGATGCAGAGACATTCCTCAATGTAAAGACTGCGTCATAGGTATCGGTCTCCCTTACTATCCTTGGGAGTCCTGAAAATAGCATTATTTCTTGCCATGACTTTATACTCTTAAAACCACTACCAAAGAGGGACTTGCCTGAATGCGCCACAACCGCAATCCTAAATGAGGTAATGGAGTCATTTAGTTCAAATGTAAACTCCCCTCTACCCTGTTCATCTAATTGCAGGTTTGGATTCCAATAGATGAGTGTATCAAAAAGTTCTCTTGTAACCTGCATCCCGCCCCCTCCTCCTTGAGGCAGTGCCTTTAAACCAAAGTGCCTCTTACCAACCACTTGGAGTTGACCTGTATATGTATGAACATCGTATCCCCTTAATTCCATCATCGCCTGAAGGATATCCCAAGACCTGTTTTTTGTTATCTCAAGGAGTCCCTCATCAATCACTGCCACCGCCACAGTGGTCTTTTCCCTTTGAAGTCTCGTTTGCTTATTTTTGGGTGCTAGCTCAACCCTCGCCTTAACCTTTTCCCTTATTCTGTAAGTGTCCTTATCTGTTGTAACCTTCACATCAATCTCATTGTCTCGCCATCCGACCTTAATCTCTGTAATCCCCAATTTAAATGCTGGCTTTCCAAGGTCTATTACCGCTGTGGGCTTCACATCCCCTACCCTCCCCCTTACAACAAGTGCTGAGACAAACACATTAGGGGCATAGTTTGGTTTTATAGGTAAAGTTATTACTGGGTCTTTACCCGATATCTCCGTTACAAAGGCATCAATGATGCCTTCCCTTTCAACACTTACAAGTGCGGTCGCCCTTCTAAAAGGCATTCTTACCTGAATGGTTGCCTCTTGTCCAACATCGTATTGTCTCTTTTCTGGTATTATGTCTATCCTGTCGCTATCAGAGACATCAAACCACTGCTCGTCCTTACCGGAGACCCATACATCTGCTTGCGTGATTGAGGCGTTGCCGTAGTTATCAATAGTGGCTGCTTGAATAACGATATTGCCAGACATTTTCGGTGCAAACTCACAAACAAAAACACCCCTCTTGTCTGAAACACCCTTACATACCTCTGCAACCCTCTTTGTCTCTAAAAGGTGCTCATATGAATAAAACCCACCAATTAGTCTCTTTCTGTGTGAGTAAAATCTCTTTTTGAATATCTCAACTGTAATCGGTATCCCCTCAAGTGTCCTGCCCTTTGTATCAAGGGCAACAACCTCCACCTTTACATTTTCCTCCCTCGCAGTCCAGTGCTCTGGTAAGATGCCAAGCAAGATGGATGATGGATAAAGTGGGATGTTGTATGATGTTGTGTTTGTCTCACCGTTTGGGTCTTTGTATTCTAACTCTGTCTTTAATTGCATCGCTGACTTGATAGGCATGATGTTTTTGAGGCTTATCCTTCTACACCCCTTATCATCAAGGGCAATATCAGTAGTGGTCACATCTTTGAGTTTTATATCATCGGTCTCATCATCAATATCCATTCCCCTTCTTTGAACACCAACCTTTACACCACCCCTTGCTATCTCGTATTCATCATAATCAGGGAATGAAACCCTCAAAGGACTCAAGGCATATCTAAATCTTGCAAACTCATTCTTCGCACCACCACCTGAAAGATAATTAAGACCAACATCAATGTCAATCTCCTTCGGTGCAACCAATGTCTCTTGCACTGGCTTTATCGTAGCCCTCATTAATGGCACCTTAAACTCCTCCACCCTAAATATCCCTGAACTAAAAACAGACTTATCCTTCCTCTGCATCTGAATCTGATACATGCCAAGTTTTGCATCCTTTGGTATCTTCCAATCGTTTTGAGAGTTATACCGTGAATCCCATCTCAAAGGCATGCTGTATGATTGTTCACTGCCTATGTGTGTGATGATGAGTGTATCAGGTAGTTCACCCTTTTTGGGATAATCAAAACCCTCAACCGTAAGAGACCTAATCAAGTGGCTCATATGCACTGTTTCACCTGCACGATAGATTGGTCTGTCAAGGATGGTATGTGCCTTGATGTTACCGATTTGGCTACCTAATCGGAGGTTATATCTATAGGGTTCAATGCCTCTATCCCAACTTGTATGCACGAATGAGATGTCTTTGTCCTTTTTTGCAAACACAAAAAGCCCTCTTGAGATGTTGTTTACAGGTATCAGTTGGGGATAATCAAAATATGAGTCATCTGCCTGTTTTAACTCACATGTTGGAAGTTTGTCATCTGATGGTAGGCTCTTTTTAATCATCAGGATACCGTCTTTATCTGTCTTGCCACTGTGTATGAGGTTACCCTTACAATCCCTGATGGATATCAATGTTTCGGATGATGGCTTTGCACTATCCAGATTTGTAACCCACACAAGAGAAGACTCACTGCCCCTCTTAAAATGGACTGCAAGGTTTGTGACAAGTTGAGCAGTCTGCACATACATGGGCTTATCAGCCCCTAAAAGCGATTTCCCCAACAACCTACTCTGTATCTCAACCACATAAAAACCTGAATCCTGTATAGGAATCCCAATAACCTCAAAATCGGTCTTTTTATGTGGTTTTGGCACGGTGATATTCTTCGTTGATTTTACACCTCTTAATATGGATGATGACCTGCTTGCAGATGCCACCTTCATCAGCCATTGGATTATCTCCTTTTCAGATCTTTCATCCACCTTATACACAGAACCCTTTAAATCACCTATGTCAGAAGGCTTTATATCAACCATCCCCAAACTTATCTGCTCTTCAATGTTTCTCACAGTCAAGGGTATTGCTGGACTGTCCTTTGACTCAATGATTCCAAACCTTGATGGAAACTTTGCAATCGGTGGATATACATCGGTCTTTACCTTAAGTGGAAACTGGCTGATGTTTGAAACAACCCTGCCAGAGTCATCCTTTAAGTCTTTCGGGATATCAATGGTGTATTCTGTCTTTTCCCTAAATGGGCCTTTAAATATTGCTACATAAGTATAGCCTTCTTCAAAATCGTATTGATGAAATGTGGGCTTTATTACCCTGCCCTCTGGGGTTTTAAGGGTAATCCTCTCTGCATCTTTTATCTTTACTGGTGAACTAAACCTTATTTGCATTGGCAGTAGCGGAATGCACTGTGACTGCGGACTTTCCCTCTGACAGCTAAATCTCACCCTGAAGGTATCCCTCGTCTTAAAAGAAAGTATCTGGTCTTGTGTGGTTGAAATGCCACTTGGAGACTCCATCCCTTTTTGCCAGACTATCTTGACATCAGCCTTGTTTGGAAATGTTCTATTACATCTAATGGCAAATACATAGTCGTCCTTTTCAAATGGTTTAGGGTTGAGGGCTTTCCACAGGTTATCAAATTCCTTATCGCTTATGATACTTACCCCTATTCTTTCGTTAATACCAGAAACAAGGCAGTATGCCTTCTTCAATACACTGTCTTTTCTCACCTTCCCATCAAGCCTTATCAAAAAGACCTGTTTTTCATCAATGTTGTCAGCCCCTTCATGAGGTGAGACCTCAAGTATAGAAGGCCCTCCCGTGTTAAATGAAAATATCCTTTTCCCTTTAGCGTGATTACCACTAATGTCTCTAAAACTATCCTTTAATCTAAAGGTGCAGACAATACCAGAAGGCAGTGCCTCCTCAAAGTCATATGCCCATGTCTTTGTATCAAGCCAATGGGGCTTCCCCTTAATAGGACAGTCTATATCAAAGGGTTCTGAAACACTAATATCACCCAATGCAACCATCTGTGAAGTAAATCTTACTACCACCTGCTCTACTGCCTTTACAGTGCCTGACGGTTCAAACGATTGTATATCAAACCCATAAATACTCAAAGGCAAGAGCAACACCATTACAAAAGTCGCATATTTCAAAAGAACACGCATAAAAACCCCCTTTGGATTCTTAAAAAGTGCAATAGATTAACAAAAATGGTATATTACAGTCATTACATTTGTGATGGTAATTTTATACAAAGCATTTGAATAACTTTTAGTAATTAAGTAAACTCAAAAGGATACAAAAAGGAGGGCTTACGATGTTTAAGAATCTTTCTATGGGGAAAAAACTCTACCTTGCCTTTGGGATTGTTATTTTTTTGTTTATGATAGTAACGGCTATCGCTATCTTTCAACTAATAGGCATAAAAGAAAACTTTAGATTGATAAATGATGATAGAGCCAAGATTGCAGAGATGGCAAGTATCAGGCGGACAGTCTTGTCCATATACCTTGATGTTTACGGGATTATTATCACTAAAGACCAGCAGAAGATGGAAGATCTCAAAAAGAGCATTAACGAAAAAAGGGCTTTTTATAGAGAGACATTAGAAAAATTAAAAAAGTCCTCCACCTCTGAAGAAGATGCAAAAAAGATATTGGGTGAAGTAGAAGGTTCAATCAGCAAGGCAAGGGATATGACAAATAAATCATTGGATTTAGCATTTGCTGGGAAAAAGGATGAGGCAGCACTTGTGTTTGAAAAAGAGGTCAAGGATAAACTCTTGCCAGACATAAACAAGGCACTTGATAACGGTGTCAATTTCTTTAACGAAGAGGCATCAAATGAAATAAACAAGGCAAACAAATCACTGCACACCATCATGACTATATCCATTGTTCTAACGGTTATCTGCATACTGTTGGCAATTGTATTCACATCAATCATTGTAAGGTCAATACGCAAACCAGTAGAGGAGATCCAGTCTGTTATGCAGAAGATCTCTCAGGGTGATTTGACAGCAAACATCAAGGCTATGAGCAAGGATGAATTGGGAGTAATAATGAGTTCAATCGCAGATGCGATTACATCCATTAAAAATCTAATTGGTGAGTCCAAAACGATTAGCGCATCCCTTGCATCATCTTCAGATGAGTTGTCAGCAACCACAGAGGAGATATCACGCAATCTAAAATCACAAACCGAAAGGGCGACACAGATAGCATCATCAGCAGAGGAGATGAACCAGACCGTTATAGACATTGCAAAGAATGCCTCAAAGATTGCGGAGTCTGCAACGATTTCAGCAAACAAGGCGACACAAGGCAAGGAGATGACCCTCAAGACATCAGATGAGATAAGGACTATTGAAAAGGCTGCAGAAAAACTTTCAGGGATAATAAGGGATTTAGGAGAGAGGTCAAAACAGATTGGTGAGATAGTGGTTGTAATCAAGGATATAGCAGACCAGACAAACCTACTTGCATTAAATGCAGCAATTGAGGCAGCAAGGGCAGGTGAGCAGGGTCGTGGCTTTGCAGTGGTTGCAGATGAGGTTAGAAAACTCGCAGAAAGAACAGGCAAGTCAACTGATGAGATAGCAAACATGGTTACTAACATTCAAAGAGAGGTTGAGATAGCACAAAGATCAATGGATGATGCGATACAGAAGGTAAATAGTGGTGTTAATCTATCTACTGAGTCAGCAGGTTTACTCACAGACATACTTTCAAGTGTCAATGAACTGCAGTCCATGATCCAGCAGATTGCATCTGCTACTGAGGAGATGTCGGCGGTTACTGAACACATCACACAGGATATAAGTAGCATTGCAGAGGGATCAAAGGAGATATCAAGGGCTGTTGAGCAATCTGCAGAGACTGCATCTGAGATTGCTAAATTAGGTGCCAATCTCCAAACAGAGATAGGTAGATTTAGGGTTTAAATCCATTGTGGGAGGAAACACTATGTTGTTGATGAGGTTTTTACTTGTAGTTTTCATTTTATTTTTTGTAACACAAGCATACGCTGGTATCATGCTTGACAAGGTGGTAGCAATCGTTAATAAAGAGGTCATCACATGGAGTGAATTGTACAAATCTATGGAGTTTGAGGCAACTGATGTCATCAAAAACCTGCCACCAGAAGAAAAGAAAAAACTTTTCAAAGAAAATGAACATAATTTTTTGGAAACGATGATAGACATGAAACTCCAACTTCAAGAGGCAGAAAAAAACGGTATTACCGTATCAAAGGCTGATATAGACAATGCCATTGAGATGATAAGAAACAAACACGGTTTGTCAAAGGAGGATTTTGAGTCTGCTATTAAAAAAGAAGGCTTCACATTGAGTGAATACAGGAAAAAACTCACAGAACAGATAATTCTCAACAGGATTGTTGACCAAGAGATTAGAAACAAGATAATCGTTAGCGATGACGATATCAACAAGGCTCTTGCCGATGACAAGACCATAAGAGAGATTGAGGGGTATTCATTGAGTATCATAGTGCTCAAAAAAACACAGGACAAAGAGGGGCTTGAAAGACTGGCAAAGGAGATTTACGAAAGGATTAAAAATGGAGAGTCCTTTGAAACCCTTGCAAGACAACATTCACAGGATACATCTGCACCATTAGGGGGTAATTTGGGGTTTATCAGCAAAAAAGACATTTCAGCACAGTTAAAAAGGGTAATAGACACTCTCAAAGAAAAAGAGGTGAGCGAGCCATATTGGACTGACATGGGGATTACGATTATTCGTCTTAACGAAAGACGAGAATACAAGGACGAAAAAGAGAGAAGAGAGGCAGTAAAGCAAAAATTATTAGAGGAGAGGTTTAATACAAGATACAGAAGTTGGTTAAAAGGCTTACGAGAAAGGGCTTATGTGGAGATAAAGATTTAGATTGATGGAAGAAAAGATTCAAAAGATACTTGCAAGATTAGGTATTGCATCAAGGAGAAAGGCAGAGGAACTAATCAGTGAAGGTAGAGTAACCGTCAATGGACAGATAGCCCAGATTGGTCAGAGGGTTGATTCTACAAGATGTCATATCAAGGTTGATGGCAAATTGGTCTTTAAACCTGAACCACTGGTCTATTACATCTTTAATAAACCCAAAAAGGTTGTCTCAACGATGTCTGATCCTGAAAACAGACGATGTGTAGGTGACTTTTTAAGAGACATCAAATTCAGGGTCTTTCCAGTTGGAAGACTGGACTATTACTCTGAAGGGTTGCTGATCATCACAAACGATGGTGAGTTAGCAAATGCGATACTTCATCCTTCAAAAAAGATTCCTAAAACATACCATGTAAAGATTACTGATAGACCTTCAGAGGAAGACCTAAACCTACTAAAAAAGGGTATTCATTTAGAAGATGGGAAAACTGCCCCTGCAAATGTAAAGATAATAAGGCATACTGAAAGTAATTGTTGGCTTGAGATGACAATATACGAAGGCAGAAAGAGACAGATTAGAAGGATGATTGAAGCGATAGGTCATCATGTGATAAAACTTATAAGGGTAAGGATTGACGGCATTTCTTTAGGCAACCTAAAAACAGGAGAGATGAGGGTTATGACAGACAATGAGATTGAGAGGCTAAAAGGTGTCTTAAAACTACAAACAAGGGGGTAATAAAGATGTTAGTGACTTACTTTTATTCTAAAAAGGGGTTTTCATTACTTGAGATTATCGTGGTTGTCTTCATATTAAGCCTTCTTGCTGCAATCGTTGCCCCCAAGATAATGGGGCGGACTGACGATGCAAAGATTGCAGAGGCAAAGATACAGATAAGAAACTTTGAGACAGCCCTAAAATTGTTTAAATTAGACAATGGTTTTTATCCTGACACTCAACAGGGACTTGAGGCATTGATAACAAAACCAACGACAGGAAAGATACCTCCTAAATATCGTGATGGTGGTTATCTTGAACATAAGAAGATACCTTTAGACCCTTGGGGTAACCCTTATGTATATGTCTCACCGGGTGTGCATGGGGAATATGACCTTTTCAGCTATGGAGCAGATGGCAAAGAGGGTGGCGAGGGCAAGGATGCAGACATAAAAAGTTGGGAACTACAATAGGTAAATTTAGAGGTTTTGTTGTATCATACTAAAAATCACAATTTAAAAGGGGTGTTTTAGATGAGGATATTTGAAGGCAAGCTTGATGCAAAGGCAATGAGATTTGGGATTGTAGTAAGTAGATTTAACGACTTTATCACATCAAGACTTCTTGACGGTGCAATAGATGCACTCATAAGACATGGGGCATCAGAGGATGATATTGATGTTGTAAAGGTGCCGGGCAGTTTTGAGATACCACTTGCAGCAAAGATGCTTGCAGCAAAAGACAAATACGATGCAATAATCTGTTTAGGCGCGGTAATAAGAGGTGCAACCCCTCATTTTGACTATGTGGCAAGTGAGGTCTCTAAAGGCATTGCACTTGTAAGCCTTGAAACCAAAAAGCCAGTAGCATTTGGGATAATCACTGCCGATACTATTGAACAGGCAGTTGAAAGGGCAGGAACAAAGGCTGGCAATAAGGGATGGGATGCAGCACTTACAGCAATAGAAATGGCTATGCTTATGAAAAACATCTAACTACATCCTTGATTAAAACCATGATACACTCCTATTGAAAAATGCTCACAAAATGTTATATCTGGGCTATTGAAAATCCCATAACTCAAGAAATAAACATCCATTTTTATGAAACATCCATTTGGGGTAACTTGCTGTGAAACGAAGGGCATCGCGAGAATACGCAGTTCAATTCCTATATGGGATTGACTTCTTTCCACACATACCTCCAGACATTATTGAAAGGTTTGATGCCTTTTTAAAAGAGCAAGGGGAACAAAGAAAGGATGTGATTGAGTTTTCAAAGGAGTTAGTCAGAGGATGTATTGAAACACTTGATGAGATTGACAATCTTATACAGACACATGCAATAAATTGGAGTTTTGACCGTATAGCGAACATTGACAGGGCAATCTTAAGGGTTGCCATTTATGAATTATTAACACATAAGGAAATCTCATCGGCTATTGTGATTGATGAGGCATTGGAAATCGCCAAGAAATTCTCAACAAAAGAGGCACCTCCCTTCATAAACGGGCTGCTTGATAAGATTTCAAAGATAGTAAGATGAAACTATTCGCAATAGTTTTACAAATTAAGCATATTTAAGAACCTTCTTTCATGCTCAATCAACCACCTTTTAATCTCAATCCCTGATGAAAAACCCCTCAAAGAGCCATCACTTCCAACAACCCTATGACATGGCACGACAATGGGTATAGGGTTTTTGCCTAACGCATTGCCAACCGCCTGAAACCCCTTCTCAAGCCCAATTGAGACAGCAATGTCCTTGTAAGTGACCACATGACCATAGGGTATCTCAAGTGCCCTTGTCAAAACCCTCTTTTGAAATCCTGTGCAATCCTTAAGACTAAACCTCTGTGAAAACTCCCTGATATCTCCACTAAAATAACCATCTAACTCGTTTTTAAACGGATGGTCATCAGTTATCCTGTAACCAAACTCATTTAATTCCATAATCCCAATATGCAACCTCACAAGACTGCCTTCATTAAAAAAGCAACACAGATTACCGATAGGGCTTTTGAAAAACATAATCTCCATAGCATAGCCTCTTGTTTTTGATATTTCTGTCTTCTTGTATGAGATAATAATACATGGAACGATTCAAACTTTGCACAAATCTTACACCAAAAGGGGACCAGCCAAAGGCAATAGAGGAATTAACCGAAGGTGTATTAAAAGGGGAAAAACATCAAACACTACTTGGTGTGACAGGTTCAGGCAAGACCTTCACTATTGCAAATGTGATAGCAAATGTAAACAAACCCACACTCGTCATAGCCCATAATAAGGCACTTGCAGCACAACTTTACGGTGAATTTAAGGACCTATTCCCTCAAAACAAGGTTGAGTTTTTTGTAAGTTACTACGACTACTATCAACCAGAGGCTTACATCCCATCAACAGATACCTACATTGAAAAGGACTCCCTCATAAACGAAGACATAGACAGGTTGAGACACTCTGCAACCATCTCAATACTTGAAAGACGAGATGTGATTGTGGTCGCATCTGTTTCATGTATTTATGGAATCGGTGCACCAGAGGATTATCTTGGTATGCATCTTTTTATCAAGGAAGGAGACACCATCAAACAACAGTTATTAGTCCGCAAACTCATTGACATGCTATACATACGCGCTGATGACGACTTCAAGAGAGGGACATTTAGGGTGAGGGGTGATACCATTGACATATTCCCATGTTTTTCAACTGAAAATGCAATAAGGATTGAGTTATTTGGTGATATAGTTGAAAGGATTGTAGAGATAGACTCACTGACAGGAAAGGCAATTACAAGGGGGTTGTCTCAAGTCATAATATATCCAAATAGCCACTGGATTACACCAAAAGACAAGATGCTTAAGGCAATTGAGGGCATAGAACAAGAACTTGACGAAAGAATCAGATACTTCAAAAAACGGAAAGAACAGTTATTTATGCACAGGATAGAGCAAAGAACCCTCTTTGATATTGAGATGTTGAGGGAATTTGGACATTGTCATGGCATAGAAAACTATTCAAGACATCTAAGCGGCAGAAACCCCGGAGAACCTCCTTACACATTGATTGATTATATAATGAGCGGGCCATCAAAGGGAGACTACCTCACCATAATAGACGAATCACATGTGACAGTCCCTCAGATCGGCGGGATGTATGAAGGAGACAGGTCAAGGAAGCAGACCCTCGTTGACTACGGATTCAGGCTTCCTTCTGCCCTTGATAACAGACCTCTCAGATTTGATGAGTTTGTTGCAAGGACTAAACAGACCATTTATGTTTCTGCTACACCAAGTGAGTATGAGATAAAGATGAGCGGAGGAAAAGTAGTTGAGCAGGTCATAAGACCTACAGGACTGGTTGACCCTCCTATGATGTTAAAGCCTGTAGCTGGTCAGGTGGATGACCTTTTAGCAGAGATAAAAAGTAGGGTGCAACGAAATGAACGCACTCTTGTCACAACACTTACTAAAAAGATGGCAGAGGATCTGTCTGAATACTACAAAGAACTCGGCATCAAGGCAAGATACATGCACTCGGATATAGATACACTTGAAAGGGTTGAGATACTACATGATTTGAGGAAGGGAAACATTGATGTGCTTGTAGGTGTGAATCTCTTAAGAGAGGGACTTGACCTACCAGAGGTGTCATTAGTTGCAATATTTGATGCAGATAAAGAGGGATTTTTGCGTTCAGAAAGGTCTCTCATTCAGACAGCAGGAAGGGCGGCAAGGAATATCAATGGAATGGTGATACTCTATGCTGATAAGATTACAGGTTCAATCCAAAGGGCAATGCAAGAGACAGAAAGGAGAAGAAGCAAACAGTTAGAGTTCAATAAGGTTAATAACATCACGCCTGAAAGTGTTAAGAGTAGTATCAAGGATATACTGTCGTCAATCTATGCACATAAAGAGCAAATGATGGATTTCGTTAAAGAGGACATCGCCGTTTATGAGGCATCCGAAAAGACCTTGCTTGAACTACAAAACGAGATGAAGGAGGCTGCAAAGAGATTGGACTTTGAAAAGGCAGCAATGATTAGGGACAAGATAAGGTCTATAAAAGAAACCATTATCATGGGGTAGATTGAAAAAATTAATATCAAGCATAAGAATAACTCCCATTTCCCCATCTTATCTTAAAATGGGGGATTATGGTTTAGATTAAAAATAAATACCACTCATAACCACAGTTACTTTTTTATTGTTGAAAAACTAAATGATATTGTGATATTTTATTCAGCTAAAAAATTCACACGTCCATTAAAACATCCAGATGGTCCTGTGTCTCTTAGCAAACCCTAAAACACTAAGGGATCTTCAGACTTTAACAGGTTATGGATGCACGACGGAGGGAAAAACCAAAAGGAGGAAAATGTCATGCCAGTAGTAACAATGAAGGAATTGTTGGAATCAGGTGTCCATTTCGGACATCAAGTCAAAAGATGGAACCCAAAGATGAAACGTTTTATCTTTGGAGAAAGAAATGGAATCCACATTATTGATCTTCAAAAGACACTAAAAGGACTTGAAGAAGCATGTAATTTTGTCAGAAATGTAGCAGCACAGGGTGGTAGTTTTTTGTATGTTGGCACTAAAAAACAGGCACAAGATGCGATTGCAGAAGAAGCCACAAGAGGAGAAGTTTTTTATGTAAACAACAGATGGCTTGGTGGAATGCTTACCAATTTTTCAACAGTCAAAAAAAGTATTGAAAGGCTTAAAAGAATCGAGACAATGAAGGAAGACGGAACATTCTCACTGCTTACAAAAAAAGAGGTTGCACAATTAGAAAACGAAAGAGAGAGACTTGACAAAAACCTAAAAGGCATAAAGACAATGACCTCATATCCTGATGTGATATTCATTGTTGATCCCAAAAAAGAGAAGATAGCAGTTGCAGAGGCAAAAAGGCTCGGCATAACCATTGTTGCCCTTGTAGATACAAACTGTGATCCTGATGAGATTGACTATGTGATACCGGGTAATGATGATGCAATCAGGGCAATAAAGCTGATAGCATTAAAGATAACGGATGCAATATTAGAGGGAAGAGGAAGCCTGCAGAAACAGATTGAAGAAGAGACTTCTGATACAAGTGAATCATCACAAGAATTTGTTAAAGAAACTATAGAGGAGGAAATACAATAATGTCTGTTTCGTCAGATTTAGTAAAACAACTTAGAGAGGCAACTGGGGCAGGAATGATGGACTGCAAAAAGGCGCTTGACGAGGCAAAGGGCGATATCCAAAAAGCCACAGAGATACTGCGTCAGAAGGGTCTTGCAGCAGCACAAAAAAAGGCAGCAAGAACAGCATCAGAAGGTTTAATTGGCTCATACATACACATGGATAAAATTGGGGTGCTGGTTGAGGTCAATTGTGAGACAGATTTTGTGGCAAGGACAGACGACTTTAGAGGATTAGTGAAGGATATTGCAATGCACATTGCAGCAGCAAATCCTCAATATTTAGCGAAGGAATCCGTGCCATCAGAGGTAATTGAGAAAGAAAAAGAGATATACAGAAAGCAGATTGAAAACAAGCCCCCTCAAGTAGTAGAAAAAATCGTAGAGGGTAAATTAGAGAAATTCTACTCTGATATGTGTCTTTTAGAACAGGTATTTATAAAAGACCCAGAACAAAAATTAAAGATAAAGGATTTGATTACACAAAAGATTGCAAAATTAGGTGAAAACATAGTGGTTAAGAGATTTGCGAGGTTTCAGATAGGAGAGGAAATCAGCAAATAAAGGCATGGAAAAAACTGGTTGCCTCTACAAAAGGGTTCTTTTAAAACTAAGCGGTGAAGCCCTTATGGGAGATAAGCCATATGGAATATCACCAGAGACCGTCTCATTTATGGCTCAAGAGATAAAAAAGGTGGCTGAATTAAATGTTCAATTAGCCATAGTTATTGGTGGTGGCAACATATTCAGAGGGGTAGAGGCATCCTTAAAGGGTATGGAAAGGGCATCTGCTGATTACATGGGTATGCTTGCCACAGTAATCAATGCACTTGCACTTCAAAACTCTTTAGAAAAACTTGAATTACAAACTCGCGTGCAGACTGCCATTGAGATGAGAGAACTCGCAGAAACATACATCAGGAGGAAGGCAATAAGGCATCTTGAAAAAGGTCGTATTGTCATTTTTGCTGCTGGAACAGGTAATCCATACTTTACGACTGACACTGCTGCAGCATTGAGAGCAATAGAGATAGGGGCAGAGATTATACTAAAAGGGACAAAGGTTGATGGTGTTTATACATCTGACCCAGTAAAAGATAAGACAGCCAAGATGTATGAAAAGATTTCATACATTGATGTCATCCAAAAGGGTTTAAAGGTGATGGATACAACTGCAATCACACTCTGCATGGAAAATCACCTGCCTATAGTTGTTTTTAATATCAACGGTAAGGACAACATAAAAAATATTTTGATGGGTAAAACAATAGGAACTATAGTCAGCAATTAGTTTGTTGGAGGTGATTATTATGACCGCATTCAGTAAAAAGGCTACAGAAAAGATGAAAATTGCAACAGAGAATCTTAAGAAGGAATACTCAACATTGAGAACAGGCAGGGCATCCCTTGCATTGTTAGAACCAGTATTTGTCAATTACTTTGGAGTGAGAACCCCTCTAAATCAGGTTGCAACATTGGGTATTCCAGATCCACGCCAAATAACCATACAACCATGGGACCAGAAGATGTTTGGCGAGATAGAAAAGGCAATTCTCAAGTCTGATTTAGGACTCACTCCTACAAACGACGGCAAGATGATAAGGATTAATATCCCACCACTTACAGAAGAAAGACGCAAAGAACTCGTCAAGGTGGCAAAAAAGAGACTTGAGGAGTGTAAGGTTACAATAAGGAACATCAGAAGGGATATCAACGAAGAGATAAAAAAAGAAGAAAAAGAAAAGAAAATCAGTGAAGATGAGGCAAAAAAACTGCTGGACGAGATCCAAAAGATAACAGATAATTACATTGAAAAGGCAGAGGAAATATTTAAACACAAAGAAGCAGAGATAATGGAGGTATAACCATGCCTACAAATGTTAATCTGATGGTCAAGGTTACAGACGCTAAACCAATTGATATTCAAAAGGCTTTAGAATCTGCAGGTATTAATGTCAGATCGATAATAGAGGTTTACAAGGAAGAGGTTCCCTCTTCTGAGTCAAAAAATTAGTTTTTTAAGGGTGAAAGATGCAGAAGAAGGAATCCAAAAAAGCAAAAAAGGTAGAAGAAACACCTATTGTTGACGATGCAAAGGTAAGAGAGGAAAATCTCAGAAACCTGTTGCTTGAAAAAAGGAGAGAGATTCTCAAAGAGGCTATGGAGGAGATTAAAAGGTTTCAATCAGATGAAAATAAACAACTCGTAGAAACAGTGCTTGATGACGGTGATCTTTCAGTAGTTGACCTTTCAGAAGACATAAGCCTTAAACAGTTGAGTTCACATAGGGAAAACCTCCTTAAGATCGACACTGCCTTACAAAAACTAAAAGAAGGCACTTATGGTATCTGTGAAGACTGTGGAGAGGAGATAAGTGAAAAAAGACTGGAGGTAATGCCCTTTGCAATATACTGTAGAGATTGTCAAGAAAAGCAGGAACTAATGAGCAAATTGGAACAGATTGTTGAACAATGAGGGTGGTATCCTTTTAAAATCCTTAAGTATCTTACAATAACCATTAAAGACTGCTGATATAATATCAAAATGTCAGCAGTTTATTTTTAGCTGCCATCTATTCTTGAAAACCCTGCCTAATTTCCTGAGTTTGTCAGTTTGTCCCCCGAAATCACTACAAATCGTCTATAACTCATTGATATTATTAGATGCGGTTTTTTGTTTGTTCATTTTTGTAGTATAATTTTTTTGACTTAATTATGCGTAATTTATTGACTTTTATTTAAGTATATAATATTATCATGTTTCTAAAGATTGTTAAATCAGCTAACAAAACAGATTATGTCTATGTAGTAGAAAGCATAAGAGACAGCAGTGGTAATATCAAACACAAATATCTTTTCAGTTTATGAAGGCTTGAGGATTTTATATCAACACCTGCCTTTAAGAAGTTAGCCCATAGTTATAAAATTTAACTGACAAACTCGGGACTGATAAACCATGCAAATCTATCCCTCTCTGGAGTCTGTACCCCAAAACAGACATATCAAGGCTGCCTTTCTTTAATTCAGCCCAGATTCTTGCACGAGTCATTACCTCTATCTGAAATTTGCAACCGCTTAGTTTAGCTATATCATCAACAATATCCCTATCTATCCCTTTGCCATCATCATAGTAAAAATATCCATATTCATAAAAGGCAAGTTTTATAGGGTTATTTATACAATCTAAAGGGGCTGCAAATAAATTTGAAACAAAAAGAAGGATGTAAGAAAGGGATAGTTTCGGCAAAAGATATCTACAAAATCTCATTTTCTTGTTATGACATTTTCTTGAAAAACTCCCCAAACTTCTTATCTGTCCCATGAATATGGGTAATCAGCCAGTTACTTAAAAAATTGAGTATTTCCATAGATAGATTGACTTTGCCACTATGTAAGTCCCTCTCTATCGCAAAGACCTTTGTGCAAAAGTCTTTGTGCTTTCCTGAATGCTCAGCAAAGGCAGGGTATTTATGCCTTTGCATAAGTTTCTCTTCATTGTCAAAATGAAAAATAGTATAGTCCTTGAGTTTTGAGATAATCTCTTTGATAAAGTCCTTATTTTCATCCCCTTTCATGGCATCATAAAGGTTATTTATAATCTCAACTAATCCTTTATGTTGTTCGTCAACCTCTTTTATACCTACTAACAAATCATCATTCCACTGAATTAGCGACATAATCCTCCCTTTAATAGTTAATTATTGATTTTTTTCTATAGCAGACTTTAGGAAAACTCCCATCTTTTTATCTGTCTCATTGATGTGTTTAACAAGCCAGTCAGTCAAGAAATTGAGTATTTCCATAGACAAAGCACCTTTACCACTTTGTAAATCCTTATCTATCGTAAGGACTTTCACACAAAAGTCCTTGTGTTTTGCCTTGTGGTCTGCAAAAGCAGGGTATTGATGCTCTTGCATATACCTCTCTTCTGTGTCAAAGTGATAAATTGCATAGTCTTTTAACTTAAATACCATATTGTTTATAAGTTCTTTGTTTTCACCACTTTTCATGGCTTCATATAGTGTGTTGACCATCTCAACGAGTCCTTTGTGTTGGTCATCAATCTCTTGCACTCCAATAGATAAATCATCATTCCATTGAATAAATGACATATTATAATCCCTCCTTTTTACTCAAATATAGTGTAATATCCGTCACATCAATCTGTTCGGGCAATAGGTATTGCTCGGCATATCTCATGCAGGCACCACTTTTTAAGAAGATGTCAAATATCTCTGAATCAATATGCTTGTCCTTTCTCATAAAGGTCATTATCTTTAGTGCCTCTGACAGGGTCTTTGCCTTTTTGTAAGGACGGTCTCTTGATGTGAGTGCCTCAAAGATGTCTGCAATAGCAAGTATCCTGCCCTGCACTGACAGATGCTCCATTGATTTTTTAAAGGGATACCCAGTGCCAATCAAGGTTTCATGGTGTGATGATGCAATGTCAACGACATTCTGCATTGTTTCTGGGAAGGGCACTTTGCTTAGCATCTGATGGGTCATAATAATATGCTCTTGTATCTTAAACCTGTCCTCATTTGTTAGTGTCCCCCTTGTGATTAAGAGATTGTATAACTCCCCACGATTATACTCATTGTCAGGTATCTTAAGTGGATTTCCATTTATATCTGTGAGGTCTGCAGGTGGTCTTGACCAGGGGATTATGTGTTCAGGCTTGTCTGCTAAAAGTCTTTCTACTACAGGTAGTGGTGGCTCTTGAGAATTACCTTTGAGTCGGAGTTCCTCTTGCGATATGCCAAGCCTGTCGCTAAAGTATCTCAACCAAGTTTTTTGTGCAGTCTTTAATAGCCTCTCTTTGTGTGCGTCTGACATAAACTCTCCACCAACATTACAAGTGGCAACAAAGGCAAAGTCCTCTTCTAACTCCTTTATCTTTGTCTGAAGTTCCTCTTGCAGTGCTTGTATATCAGCATTATGTTCTAAAAGGGCTTTGTAATAGTCAATCTCTGCATCTCGCCTCAACACCTCAAATCGCATCCTAATTTCATGGATCCTGTTGCAGATAGTCTCAAGCTTTGTTGCCTTGTCAACAACATACTCAGGGGTTACAACTTTACCGCAATCGTGTAACCAAGAGGCAACCCTCATCTCATCCCATGCCTCCTCGGTATCAATCTTAAAGTCTTTAAACTCACCTTCATTGGTCTCGCTCACTGCCTTTGTAATTATCAAGGCAAGTTCTGGCACCCTTGTGCAATGCCCTGATGTGTATTGTGATTTTGCATCTATTGATGAGGCGATTACCTCTATTAGTGCATTGAATAAATCATTTAATGACTTTATGAGATTTCTGTTGTCAAGGGATACGGCAGCCTGTGAGGCAAGGGATTTGATAAACCGTATGGTCTCACTGTCTTGTTCATTGATGTAGCGTGAATTATCCTTAGTAGTAGAGTTAAATAATTGCATGACACCAATTACCTTGCCCTGTAGAGTTATAATTGGTATTGACATCAAGGCATTTATCACATAGTCTTTAGGTTCTTCTTGTAAACCAGTAGGGAATAAGGACATCTGCTTGTCGTTACAAAAGACAATTTCTCTGTTGTTGTATGCACTACAAGCCCAGTGTAAGACTGTATCCTTGCTCAAAAAAGCCATCATCTCAGGTCTAATCATCACACGAGGCACAGGGTTTTCTGAAAGTCCACCAAGTACAGTGCTACCGTCCTTGATTGACAACAACTCTACCTCAAGGACATCACCTTCTTTGAGATAAAGCACTCCACCATCTGAGTTTGATATTTCTTTAGCTAATTTAAAGATAATGGTTATCAGAGATGCCATGTTCTTCTCTGAAGAAAGGGCGATGCTACCTTGCAGTAATTTCTCAAGTTTTGCTTGGGTCTCAATCAGAGATTCAGTATTGGTCTTAATCGTTGACCTCATCGTATCAACAGCATCAATGAGACTCTTTATCTCCTTGATACTTGCATCAATTGGTGCAGAGGGAGAGAAGTCAAATCTCTGAATCTTGTCTGTCTCGTGTATTAATTGACCTATGGGTTTAGAAGCACGACAAGAAAAATAAAATGCAAGGGGGATGATAAAGAATACGGCAACTAATGACCAAATTACACTCCTTACATTCATCATCTTTATATAACCAGCAATCTCTTCAAGTGGGGCAGTGATTGCTACAATCAAATCAAGTCCCTTTTGGGTCGTCTTTCTCAAAGAGACCAAATACTCCCTATCACCGACCTCAATAAAGAAGGGCTTTGAATTTAAAAGTCCTTTGTCAGTTTCGAGTTTTTGGGCGACTGCCTTTATGACCTCATTGGGTGACACTTTAGCATCGGGGAGTTTCAACTCCTGTGCTGTCTGCTCCTTCCACGACACACCCGGAAAGGCAACGAGTTTGTTTTGACTGTCTATTACCCATAAAAAGCCACTATCACCAATCTTCTGACTTGAAAGTAGTTCAGACATCTGAGATAGGGATAAGTCAATCCCCATAACTCCAACATCATTTTTTAGCACCTTTGCACAGGTTATGCCGGGTAGTCGTGAACTACTAAAGATGTAAGGCGGTGTAAAGATGCTTCCACTGCTCTGCATCGCTGATTTATACCATGGTCTCATCCTTGGGTCGTAGTCAAACTTTGTGTCTATCTTTTGGGATATGAATCTTAAGTCATTGTCAAAATAACGCCATCTTTGAGTCAGAGTGCCACCTTGATTATTTATCACCCTATCAATGTATTTAGTCCCTTCAGGTGCATTGTATATCTTTATTATTTGCTGATCGCCCCTCGTGGCAAAAACTTGGTAAAAGAAGCCATTATTAAAACCCACATAGGCAGACATAAGATTTTGGTTTTCATCAAGTATGTCTTTTAGTCGTAAGAGGTGTTGTTTGATATTCATATCGTTACTAATATCGTTAAAAGATGTGAATTTAAGAGATGCTATTGATGTAATGCTTGCAAGTGGGTCAAGGACAAGGTTTATCCTTGCAATATTTTTCTCTGCAACCTCTGTAAATAGATGCTCTGCTGATTGAAGTGTTGCCTTTCTGCTTTCAGTAGAAACAACTATGACATTAAGCAAAGTAAGTATTACTGCTACCTCAATAATAATAAGCGTCAAGAGTGTGGCAAAGGAGATGTTTGAGATTTTGGTGGTTTTCATATTTTTTTATTATACAGTATCATTTTGGGAGAGTCATTGTAAATGATGTGAGTTTAGAGGTTGATAACGATTCAAATCTTACTATCTTTAAAATCAGAAAATCTCATTAGATGATACTGAAGGGCTATTATCTTAAATGCCTCAACAACAGGCAACTTGTCGCACATCTTTTCAAACCTTCTTTTTATCTCTGCTTGTTGTTTTTCCGAAATGCCCAATATGTGTGATCGCATCTCAATAAAAACAATAGCAGACTCCTTTGTAAGACCTTCTGCAAGTTTTGTAACTTCCTCTTTGTCAGAGATATATTGCTGTTGAGTATTGCTTGAAACATTAGCATCTGCCTTATTTGTTTGAATAGTTTGAGGTGTTTGTTCCTTGTTTTCAGGCTTTGTGAGGGTAAAAAGACCATACCCTCCGCCTGCACCAAGTAAAACACATAAAATTATTACAACAATATATAACATAAGACTCTCCATTAGTTTTTTGGATATATGTGGAAAAAAGTAGACTAAAATATATAATATATCCACCCAAACAAAAAATTAAAGGAGCGACCTGCCAAAATGAAAAAGTCTTTTTACATCAAACTGTTATTGTTGTGCCTTGTCTTTGTCTTTTTTTTAACTCAAGACATTCAAGCCAAAGAACCTTGGTATTTGTCATTTTATGCAGGGCAGTCTAATCATAAAAAGTATATTGATTACTTCAAACTCAATTCTGCCCCTGAAGATTCTTACATATTTGCAATAGCAGGGGGAAAATCAATATTTAGACTGCATGAAAATGTGACCATTGATGCAGAAGGTATCATTGCACAGCATGCCGGCAAACAATCTAATCAGGAATTTGGGATTGCCTTAATCTTAAGAACGCGTTTTAACATATCTGATAGCCTAAATCTTGGTTTTGCAGTTGGGGATGGCTTGTCATATACAAGCACTATACCCAAGATTGAAACGGACAATTCAGAAGACACAGCAAGGTTGCTAAACCTACTGCTTACAGAGGTTACAGTTGGTTTTAACAAATCAAGGATTGATACATTTTTGAGGATACATCATAGGTCAGGTATATTTGGGTCTGTAAGCGGAGTGGATAAAGGGGGGTCAAACTTCCTCGCTATCGGGATCAGATATTATTTCCATTGATTAAGACTTATCAATCGCTCCAAATTTACATACATCAAAACAGGCACCGCACCTCGTGCATTTGTCTTGCATAATGTAATAAAGCCTTTTCTTTAGTTCCATTATTGTGTTAGTTGGACATACCTTCATGCATGCACCACACCCCTTGCATTTATCAGAGATTATTGAGAAGGTCAACAGGTCTTTACATACCTTTGCAGGACATCGTTTGTCTCTGATATGTGCCTCGTATTCATCCCTGAAATACCTGATTGTACTTAGTATTGGATTCGGTGCTGTTTGTCCTAAACCACAAAGTGAGCCTAACCTTATCTGATTACTCAAAAACTCCAACAACTCAATATCACCATCTTGCCCTTTACCTTTTGTTATCCTGTCTAATATCTCAAGTAATCTCATAGTGCCTATCCTACATGGCACACACTTACCGCATGATTCTTTTTGTGTAAATGTCAAGAAATACTTGGCAACACTCACCATGCAGTCGTCTTCATCAAGCACAATCATGCCACCAGAACCCATAATTGAACCTACATCCGCAAGGGTTTCATAATCAACCTTCATATCAAGCATACTTGCAGGGATGCAACCTCCTGATGGACCACCAGTCTGGATTGCCTTGAGAGACTTATCCTTTTCAATGCCACCACCAATGTCGTAGATTATCTCTTTTAAGGTTATCCCCATAGGAACTTCTATTAAACCAGTATTTTTAATCTTGCCAGTGATTGAAAATATCTTCGTGCCCTTTGATTTTTCAGTGCCAATGGATGAAAACCACTCATGACCATTCCTGACAATAAATGGGATGTTTGCAAGGGTCTCAACATTGTTGATGACTGTGGGCATACCCCACAATCCCTTATAAACTGGAAACGGGGGTTTCGCTCGTGGCATTCCTCTTTTACCCTCAATAGATGCAATAAGTGCAGTTTCCTCTCCGCAGACAAATGCACCTGCACCTAATTTGACCTTTATTTTAATGCTAAAGTTACTACCCTGAATATTTTCTCCGATAAAACCGTAAACTTGAGCCTGTTTTAACGCAAGGTTTAACCTTTTAACGGCAAGGGGATACTCTGCCCTTATATAAACATATCCCTCTTTAGCACCTATTGCATATGCCCCTATCAAAAGCCCTTCAATGACGCAATGGGGGTTGCCCTCTATGACTGACCTATCCATAAAAGCACCGGGATCTCCTTCATCAGCGTTACATATGATATATTTTTTATTGGAATTAACCCCCCTACACAACTCCCATTTTAGACCCGTTAAAAATCCCGCACCTCCTCTACCCCTCAATCCTGATTTCTTGACAATGTCTATGACTTCCTCTGGTGAATATTGATGTAGAACCCTTTTTAGTGCCTCGTATCCACCCACTTTTATGTATGCCTCAATGTCTTCAGGGTCAATCCTTCCACATTGCGATAGTATTACCTTGTATTGCTTTTCATGAAATCTATGATAGTCTTTCCTGACCATCCACTCCGTGATAGGATTTCCACCAATTATATGCTCCTCAACAATCCTCTTTACCATTTCAGGCTTTACATATTGATATGTAGTAGGGATGTCGTCAATAATTACATCAACAAGCACATCCCTTGCACACAACCCCCTGCAACCAACCTTTTGGGTCTTGCAGGTATGGTTAAATCTCGAAGATATCCCCTTTTTGTCAAGGAGGGATTTAAAGTTTTTAAGCACCTCTTGACTCCCTGCAGAGATGCCTCCTGTCCCCATGCAAATGCTGATTACAACATCTCTCATAGTGTTTAGTTTTGATTTACCTGTAATAGAACAAATTTTTCTATTTATAAAGCCTTTCTTTATCTTTATAAGTCACCCTCCCCTCTCCCCCTAAAGGAAGAGAGGATGAGTAACAACCCAACGCTAATCCAAAGGAAATTATCAATCTAAAATTCTGGTGGAGGTGTTTTTAGGAATGGGACAAACTTCTGTTTATCAATGGACTTATCGTAAGCATCTTCTGGGCTAATCCAACCCTTTCTCAATAAATCCATGATTGCATCATCAAGGGTTTGCATCCCCAACCTTTTACCCGTCTGCATCACAGATGGTAATTGATGGGTCTTTGCCTCTCTTATCAGGTTTCCAACTGCGTATGTGCAAACGAGTATCTCAAGTGCAGCACATCTGCCTTTTTTATCAACCCTCTTAAAGAGATTTTGTGCAATAACGCCCTTGAGGGATTCAGAGAGTGTAGTCCTTATCTGCCCTTGCTGATTTGCAGGGAATACATCTATGACCCTATCAACTGTCTTAGGGGCACTTGTCGTATGTAGTGTGCCGAAGACAAGGTGTCCTGTGGCTGCTGCCTCAAGGGCTAATTGGATCGTCTCAAGGTCTCTCATCTCACCAACAAGTATGATGTCTGGGTCTTCACGGAGGGCACCTCTGAGTGCTGCAGCAAAGGATTTTGTATGGGTGCCTATTTCACGGTGATTTACTATGCAACCTTGGCTCTGATGAACAAACTCAATAGGGTCTTCAACTGTGATGATGTGGTCCTTACGATGTTTGTTAGCATAGTCGATGATTGCTGCAAGAGTTGTTGATTTACCACTACCAGTAGGACCAGTTACCAACACAAGTCCTTTGTGCAACATTGCAAACTTCTTGCAAATCTCTGGCAATCCTAACTCATCAACCGTTAAAACCTTGCTTGGTATCTGTCTAAAGACCGCACCTACACCCCACTTTTGTCTAAAGAAGTTTGCCCTGTATCTCGCTAATCCGGGTATCTCATAACCAAAATCCACATCCCCTGTCTCTTCAAATATCTTTATCTTGTCCTCAGGTGCAATCTCATAAAGCATAGCCCTCAATTCATCATCCTCAAGCACCTTATATTCAACCCTCTCCATATCACCCCTTATCCTTAATACAGGTTGAGAACCTGCCACAAGATGAAGGTCAGATGCACCTTGATCAGCCATCAATTTAAAAAAGGCATCAATCTTTGCCATAGATATACCTCCTAAAGATTAATTTTTGGTTGTCATAAAATTAACCTCACTATACCCCTTTTGTCAATTTAAATTATGACAGCAAAAAAATATGCAAGTTGATTGAATGGCTAAACAATGATGTCATTAAAAAGGTTACCCCCTCTTAAGGTAAGAGGGGGTAGGAGAGTTGTTATGCCAATATTTTAATAGAGTTTCAGAATTTATACATAAATACTTCAATAAGCTTGCTTGTCCGTTACAACATCATCTACCGAGATAGGCTCCCTAAAGACACGATAGATCCATATCTGATAAGCGATGACGATTGGCACAAATATCAGGGCAACAACGGTCATAATCTTTAGGGTATAAACACTTGATGATGTGTTAAATATAGTAAGGCTATATTCAGGCGATATGCTCGATGGTATAAGGTTTGGAAATAGCCCTGCAACCCCCGTAAAAACCACTGAAAATATCAGCACACATGAGGCATAAAAGGCTCCAGTGAAGTTTTCTTTAGCGGTTAGCGGTTTTATGGCAACAAGTGATATTACAGCAGTCAACGGTAATACAAACAAGGCTGGCATATTGAAATAATTGTCATAGAGTTTGGTTGCAAAGTATGTGTAGATGAGAAATACTACGGCTATAACTAATGTCAAAGTCCAAAACTTACCTGATAATGCAGTTGCCCTCACCCTTACTTCACCCTTTGTCCTTATTGAAAGCCACAATGAACCGTGCATTAAAAATAGTAAAACAAAGAGCAGTCCTGTCAAAATGCCGTAAGGATTTAGCAATGTAAATAAACTGCCATGATACCCCTTATCGTCCATAGGTAAGCCCTGAAAGATGTTACCAAAGGCTACCCCAAACAAGAGTGCAGGGATGAAACTACCTAAAAATATGGCTATGTCCCAACCATTTTTCCAACCCTGACCTTCAACCTTACCCCTAAACTCAAATGCAACACCCCTGAAGATTAGGGCAAAGAGGATGATTAACAGAGGGGTATAGAGATAACTAAACATCAAGGCATAGGTCGTAGGAAATGCTGCAAAGGTAGCACCACCTGCGGTTATCAACCACACCTCGTTGCCATCCCAAACAGGGCCAACGGTGTTTATGATCTGTCTCTTCTCACCATCTGTCTTACCAATGAAATTATGAAGAATGCCGATACCAAAATCAAAACCATCAAGCATGAAATACACTGCCCAGAGGACACCCCAGAGGATAAACCAAATTATCTGAAATTCCATCTTATGCCTCCTTTGTCCTTGTAAGGTTTAAAAGGGTTGATGTATCTGAATCAGGTCCCTTTTTTGAGTATTTTGCCAAAAGATACACATCCACAACACCCAAGAATCCATAAAACAATGTAAAACCAATGAGAGAAAACCAGACCTGCCCTACTGTGATGCCCTTTGATACAGCATCTGCAGTCTTTAACAGTCCATAGACTATCCACGGCTGTCTTCCAACTTCTGCAACAATCCAGCCCAATTGACCTGCTATGTAAGGTAATGGGATTGAAAAGAGCAACAGATACAGAAATAATGGGTATTTAGTGGGTTCCTTAAAGGCGACAAAGACCCCCAAAATGGCAATAAGTATAAACAGAAATCCCATGCCCGCCATGAGTTTGAAACTGATAAAGGTTGGCATCACTGGTGGTCTTAAATCCTTTGGAAAGTCTTTTAACCCCTTTATCTCGGCATCTGCCTTATGAAATGCAAGGAGGCTGAGCATATTTGGTATGCCGAGTGCCTCAATAGCATTTCTTTCCTTTTCAGGGTCTGGTAAAAGTATCAGATAATACGGGGCATTCCTTTGGGTATCCCATACCCCTTCCATTGCTGCAAATTTTGTGGGTTGCACGGCGGCTACCTCTTCAGCAGAGATACTTCCAGAACCTGCAACAAGGAGGGTTGAAACGAGTGCAAAGGTGGCACCTATCTTTAAAGACTTCTTAAAGAAGTCAACCTCATTTTTTCTTAAGAGGTGATAAGCAGATACACCCATTACAAAAAAGCCTGCAACAACATAACCTGAAAATACCGTGTGGAAAAACTTTGTCCAACCATATGAGTTTGTAAGCAGAGCCATGAAATCAACCATTTCAGCCCTGTTGTTGTTTATCACATAGCCTACAGGTTGTTGCATCCAACCATTTGCAATGAGTATCCACAGCGCAGAAAGGTTTGTAGCAATTGCAACCATCCAAATCGCAAAGGCATGTGTCTTCTTTGAAACCTTATTCCAACCAAATATCCATAATCCTAAAAATGATGATTCAAGAAAGAATGCGACCGTTGCCTCAATTGCAAGTGGTGAGCCAAAGATGTCTCCTACATACTTTGAGTATTCAGCCCAGTTCATACCAAACTGAAACTCAAGAGTTATCCCTGTCACAACACCAAGTGCAAAGTTGATCAAGAACAGTTTTCCCCAAAACTTCGTCATCTTCAGATATGTCTCATCACCTGTTTTTACGTACTTTGTTTCCATGTAGGCAATGAGTAAAGAAAGTCCAAGGGTAAGTGGCACAAAGATGAAGTGAAATGCCGCAGTAATCGCAAATTGTATTCTACTAAGCATCAATACATCCATGACAAAATACCTCCTTTCTCATTTCAGTCCTTTTAGATTTAGATAGACCCCAAACTGCTTGTCCATCTTTAAGATGTGGTTTTGCAACCACCCTTTTAGAAATTCCATTAGATCAAGGGTGATGTCTGACTTTGCACTCTTGAATCTCTCGTAAAATTCATTGGTCTTTTGTGTGAGTTCATCGTGTTGGGTCTTATGAACCCTGTATTCAGGATATGAGTAATTTCTCATGTGTCGCTCTTCTGTAGCAAAATGGGTGTTACAATAGATGGTCAATCTTGAGAGTATGTCTTCAAGGACATCCCTTGCCCTGCCACCTTTAAGGGCACTGTGAAGGTCGTTTATCAACTCAAAGAGTTTTTTATGCTGTGCATCAATCTCTGATATGTTGATCTTATATGCATCATCCCACACTGCAAAAGGCATGCTATCTCATCACCCCCTCTAAATTAGTTTTGTGCCATTCATATGCACTACTTACCACATCAAATATGTTTTTCTTGGGAAGCCACCCCAAGATTTCTTGAGCCTTTTTTGAGTCTGCAATGAGTCTTGGTGGATCTCCTTCCCTACGCTTTGATATCTTGTATTTGGGTGTCTTACCACAGACATCCTTAATTATATCAATTATCTCCTTAACGCTGTTACCCCTTGATGTGCCTATGTTGAAACAGTCAGATGGTCTGCCATCTTTTAGATATTGCAAAGCCTTCATGTGTGCGTCAGCCAAGTCTGTTACATGGACATAATCCCTAATACATGTGCCATCAGGGGTATCGTAATCATCGCCAAAGACATTGAGGGTATAGTCTTCTGAAACCACTGCCCTTATTGCAAGAGGTATGAGGTGTGTTTCAGGGTCATGTGCCTCACCAATACCGAAATCAGCACCACTTGCATTAAAGTATCTCAAAGACACAAATCTCATACCGTATATTTCATCATACCATCTCATCAGCCTTTCAAACACTGCCTTGCTTTCACCATATGGATTAATGGGCTTGATAGTCTCATTTTCTGTAATGGGAATGTGATTTGGGATGCCATATACTGCACAGGTTGATGAGAAGACAATGTATTTACAACCAAAGTCCTTCATCGTCTCAAGGAGGTTAAGCCCTCCTGTAATGTTGTTGTGGAAATACTTATAAGGGTTTTGCATGCTTTCGCCTACATATGCATATGCAGCAAAGTGTATGACTGATGATATCTTGTGTATCTTAAATGCTGATATGATTTCATCCCTGTTTAAGATATCCCCTTTAATAAAAAAAACACCCTTGGGTAAATGAGACTCATGACCATATACTAAATTATCAAAGACCACAATATCTGAAGGCATTATCCCCTCTTTGACCAAATAATGCGCAGTGTGAGCACCAATATATCCTGCACCGCCTGTAAGAAGTATCACTCATACCTCCTTATGTGATTATAATATGTATCCCTTTGGACTGGGATAAACCCTGCATCCTTAATCGCATCAATTATTTCCTGCATGGTCACCCTGTATGACACACCTGCAGACCTCACAACATTTTCTTCAAGCATCGTTGACCCCATATCGTTTGCACCAAAAAACAGGGCAACTTGGGCAATCTTGATACCTTGGGTTACCCAAGATGCCTGAATATTCTTGATATTATCCAAAAATATCCTGCTTATCGCCAATAGCCTTAAATACTCAACTGCTGTAGCAGGTTGAATATCCATCTCTTTAGATAAACGGGTAAATGATGGCTGAAAAGACCAAGGGATAAATGCAGTAAAACCGCCAGTCCTGTCCTGTAAATCCCTGATTAATTCAAGGTGCATGATTATCTCTTCAGCCGTCTCAATACTACCAAACATCATGGTTGCAGTGGTCTTCATCCCTATTTTATGGGCAGATTCCATAACCTCAAGCCACTGTGATGTCTTTATCTTTTTAGGGCTAATCACATCCCTAACCCTATCTGACAGTATCTCAGCACCACCACCCGGAATAGAGTCAAGCCCTGATGCATTCAAGGTCTTTAATGTATCATTAACGCTTATGCTATGTCTCTGTGCCAGATACATTATCTCCGTTGGTGAAAGACCGTGTATGTTTATATCAAACCGTTGTTTTATCTCCTTAAAAAGTCTGCAAAAGTAGTCTAAATCAAGTTTAGGATTTATACCTCCTTGAAGTAGTATCTGTGTGCCTCCAAGCCTTATAGTCTCATCAATCTTATCAAATATCTCATCATCTGTAAGCGTGTAAGCATCTTTGCTGTCTTCATCCCTATAAAACGCACAAAACTTGCACTTGTTGATACATATATTTGTGTAGTTTATATTCCTATCAATTATGAAGGTTACAGTGTTTTCTGGATGGAGTCTTTTCCTAACCTCATCAGCCATATAACCGATATCATGGAATGAACCTTCTTTAAACAATGAAAGGGCTTCTTCCTTGTTTATCCTATTCAATGTGCATCTCCCCAACTATCACCGTGATTAATATCAACCTTAAGAGGCACCTTTAAATCTGCCACCGTTTCCATAGTTTTCTTTATCAATGGTATCATTTCTTTTACCTCATCCTCGGGTGCCTCAAAAAGAAGTTCGTCATGTATCTGAAGTATCATCCTTGTTTTATAGGAATGTTTTGTTAAGGTATCGTCCATCTTTATCATGGCTATCTTTATCAAATCAGCGGCACTACCCTGAATAGGTGTGTTTACAGCCATCCTTTCAGCCTGTTGTCTTGTGTTTGTGTTTGTGCTATTTATCTCTGGTATTGGTCTCTTCCTTCCAAAAAGCGTCGTCACAAAACCATCTTGTCGTGCATCCTGAATCGTCTTGTCTATAAAATCCTTAACCCCTTTATACAATGTAAAGTAGTTTGAGATGTATTCCCCTGCCTCAGATGTAGAGATTCTAAGTGCCTCTGACAAACCATAAGGGCTCATACCATAGATGACCCCAAAATTCACAGTTTTTGCTATCCTCCTCATCTCCTTTGAGACATCAGACTTGTCAACCTTAAAGAGTAAAGATGCCGTTGATGTGTGTATATCAGTGTCTCTTAAAAAGGCTTCTATGAGATGTTCATCGTTGCTTAGATGAGCAAGTATCCTTAATTCAATCTGAGAATAATCTGCGGATATTATCTTAAAACCCTTCTCTGCAATAAAGGCAGCCCTGATTTTACTCCCCCATTCGCCCCTTATCGGGATATTTTGCAGATTTGGATCACTACTTGATAACCTGCCTGTTGCCGTTACGGTTTGATTTAATGTTGTATGTATCCTGCCTGTGTGTTTATCAACATAGTCTGGGAGGGTGTCAAGGTATGTGCCTTTTAGTTTAAAAAGACTGCGATAGTTAAGTATCTCAGCAGGTAGTTCATGTTGAAGAGACAATTGGCTCAATGTATCGTTATCAGTTGAAAAGCCTGTCTTTGTCTTCCTTACTGGTTTCAGTTTAAGGACTTCAAAAAGGATATGAGACAACTGTCTTGGTGAGTTTATGTTAAAACTTTGACCAGCAAGACTATGTATCTTTGTCTCTAATTCCTCAAGCATCCTTGACATCTCTTTTGAAAGTTCATGAAGACGGTTTATATCAATCTTAATACCATTACTCTCTATCCTTGCAAGGATATTTACAAGAGGCATCTCAATGTCTTGATAGAGTTTTAGCAAACCTCTATCGGAGATCTCCTTCTTTAGCACTGGCAGTAGTTCCCTAATTGCATCTACTGATTCGCACGCATACCTCGCTACATCTTCTACAGAAATCGTGTCAAATCTCATCTTTTTTATCCCTTCATTTACATAAATTCCACGCTGTATATAGTTCTGTGCAATGATATCAAGGTTATGACTTGTCCTGTTTGGGTCAATCAGATATGACATAATCTGGATGTCTTGTAAATCACCTTTTAGTTTTATCCCAAATCTATTTAGAAGTATGATGATGGCTTTGACATTGTGCCCTACCTTGACTATCCCTTTGTCCTCAAATAGAGGCTTGAGGATTTCTAATGCATTTTTGATATTTTTAGTATCATGATGATTTATAGGGATATAACAGTTTTGACCCTTGCCTTTAGACAAAGATAGTCCAATTGGAGATGCTTTATGTGGACTTGTTTCGGTTTGAACAATATAGATGAAGATTTGATTAATTGGGTTTTTGACTGACTCGTCAAGTTTTTTAACATCTTGTTGATCATTATCAATACTGTCAAATAGATTGAGTTGTTTCATAAAATCAGCAAGGGTTATATATCAAATCTTTGTGCATCTAACATAATCAATCTTAAGAAACCTCATGCATCCGTTACATGAAATGCAATCACTTGTCTCCTTGCCCTCCTTAAACTTGTTTGGCAAGTCTGGTTCTCTTACAAGTGGTCTTGACATGGAAATCAAGTCAGCATATCCATCATTCAACAAACCCTCTGCAACAGACCTTGTCCTTATGCCACCAACAAGCATTATTGGTATGCTACATACCTCTTTGAATCTAATAGAATACTCCTTAAAATACGCCTCTTTATCAACACTGTCTATCTTCATCCTCGCAGTCTTTCCCTTTGATTCATACATACCACCGCTTACCTCAATGGCTGCAAAACCCAAATACTCAAGTTTCTTTGCAATCCTCAATGCCTCATCAATCCTTAAACCTTCAGGGAGGAAGTCATCTGCATTCATCTTAATCATCACTGGGAAGTCTTCGCCTGCCTCCTTCTTAATTGCATTGTAAATCTCCTCAACAAAGTGAAACCTCCTTTCCTCATCTCCACCCCAATAATCCTGCCTTTTGTTTGTATGAGGTGAGAGGAAACTACTTATCAGATAGCCATGCGCACCATGGAGTTGAATACCGTCAAATCCTGCCTCAAGAGCCCTTCGCGCAGCACTTGCAAAGGCATAGATTACCTCCCATATCTCATCATTGGTCATCTCCCGTGGCATAACCTTGATTGACGGGTCATACACTGCTGATGGTGCAATAGGTTCCTTACCGCCTAATAAAAATGGGAAACACTGCCGTCCTCCGTGAACCAATTGAATAACTATCTTGCCATCATGTTCATGAACAGTCTTTACGAGTTTTTTTAGCCCATCAATGTAATAATCGTTGTGAATGCACATCTGCTGAGGGGCTGAATAACCCGAGATATGAACAAGGACATTGCCAGTGATGATAAGTCCAGAGCCTCCTAATGCAAGTTCTTTGTAAAGTTTTATGAGGTTATCCGTGACAAAACCATCCACTGTAGCCATCTTCTCGTATGTTGCAGAGCGAACTATACGATTTTTTAATATGATGTTTCTAATCCTAAAAGGTTCAAATAACTTCATTGACATACTCCCTAACAGCACATTTTTTAAGCCAAAAGCAAGTTAGACAAAACTTTATATGCCAAGTTTGAATTAAAGATGGTAGTTTCTCCGCTATGTCTTGCCATCTTACACACTCCCCAGTTTTCAGTTCTGTAAGTTTTAACGCCAATCTGTCCATCTCGATAATCTCATCTTCTGCATTATCTGAAAATGTGCATTTTTCATGTTTTAGATGTGGGCACTTGAAACATACATCATCAGGACCATCTACAACCACAACACCTTTGTTGTTAACATCAACCATCAGATTGTTGAGCGATGATATAAAGCCCTCATCATATCCTTCACCTTTGTAGAAATGAAGACATATCAGATGATGCCCCCTCAATTTAGGTAGTTTTGACATATGGTTTATTATCTTATGAACTATCTAAATAATTCAAGGA
>JAOAGP010000085.1 GCA_026415695.1 Thermodesulfovibrionales bacterium
GAGGAATTATGGAAAACAATATCATCAGGGGCTGTGTGGAGAGGTGAGTTATGCAACAAGAAAAAGTCAGGAGAGTTGTATTGGGAATTAGCCTTGATTTCTCCACTATATGATGGACACGGCAATCTGACAAACTTCATCGCAATAAAACAGGACATTACAGACATCAAACTCAACCAGATTGAGATACAAAGACGCACAAAGATACTGGAGTTTTTCTACAGCATAAGCAATGCCTTTATCAAAGAAGAGACCTTGCAACAATCACTCAAAAGATGCACCGATGCAATGTGTAGGCATTTAGGGGCAGCAATCTCAAGGATATGGTTGGTGGACAACGAAGGCAATCCAACGCTTGTATCTCAGTCTTTTGAGAATTTAGATGATAAGGAATGTGATATTGATACATTACAAATAGGTAGTAGTAAGGTTAAAGATATAATAAAAACAAGAAGTTACTATATGACAAATGATGTAATGATGGATGAAGGTATAGAAAACAAGGAATACGCCAAAAGATTTAAATGCAATGCATATTTAGGATATCCTTTGGTGATAGACAATGAGGTGATAGGCGTGCTCTCAATGTTTTCAAAGGAAACTCTTGATAATCTTACATTAGATACTGTAAAGGCATCTGCAGATACTATTTCAGTTGGTATAAAGAGAAAACAGGTAGAGAATGAATTAAAGGCAAAAAACAAGATGCTTGAGGATATCAATGAAGAATTAAGGCAGGTAGCATTAAGGGAGTTTAGACTACGACAAGAAAAAGAAAGGATGCTCATTCAACAATCAAAGATGGCAACTATGGGTGAGATGTTGGGGATGATTTCTCATCAATGGAGACAGCCACTAAATGCAATAGCACTATTAGTCCAAAACCTTGATGAATTGGACTTAAAGACTGAGCAAGACAAGGTTTTACTAAATGAGACCATACAAAATGTCATGAAGCAGATTGACTTTATGTCAAAGACCATCAACGATTTTAGAGACTTTTTGAGACCACAAAAGGATATCGTCAGTTTTAACCCCTGCAAATACATTGAGGATGTATTAAGTATCATTCATTCACAACTCAAGGTAAACAACATCAGGATTAATTTGCGGTGTGAGGAAAAGGATTTTCTCATAAAAGGCATCCCAAATGAATTTATGCATGTGATTCTAAACATTCTAAACAATGCAAAGGATGCAATCATTGAAAGAAGGGCAAAAGGGGGATTAAAGATAACTGATGAGGGGATTATTGGTGTGGGTGTGTTAAAAGACAAAGACAGTGGTAAGACTGTTATAAAAATACACGACAATGGCGGGGGGATACCAGAAGATGTCCTGCCAAAGATATTTGACCCCTACTTTACAACCAAACATCACAAAGAGGGCACAGGTTTAGGGCTTTACATGGTCAAGACTATTGTTGAACAACACCTAAACGGAACGATACAATCAAGAAACATAGAGGATGGCGTAGAGATTACAATTACAATATAAAAAATCAAAAACTATGATTCGCAACACATTTTCAATACTTAATGGCATTGGTGAAAGATTAGAAAGAAGGCTCTGGAAGAAGGGCATTACCACTTGGGATGATTTCATTAGGGCTGATGACATTGACTTCATACCAATAGATACAAAGATTCGTTACGACCTTCAGTTGCTTGAACTCATGGAGAAACTTCAAAATCAAAACCTTTCGTACCTGTGCAAGGTTATCAAACGAAGGGAACACTGGAGATTTTTTGAGATATTCAAAGACGGTTCACTTTGTCTTGACATTGAAACCAATGGATTAAAACCCGAAGAAGGCGGGTATATTACAGTAATTGGCATTTACAACGGTAAAGACTACCATGCTTTAGTGAGGGGTTTTGATTTAGAGCCTCATAGGATTAAACATCTCATTGAGGGTCATAAATGCCTGATTACATTCAATGGCTCAATCTTTGACATCCCCTTCCTTAAGAAATGCTACCCGTCTATCTCCTTTGATATCCCTCACTTTGACCTGTCTTTTGCAGCAAGGAGGCTTGGTTTAAATGGTGGATTAAAGACCATTGAAAGGTCATTTCACATATCAAGGGATTACCGAGTGGCAAATCTAAATGGCTATGATGCGGTGATGTTGTGGAAACAGTGGCAATCAGGCAGGGAAGAGGCATTGGATCTGCTCGTTGAGTATAACAAGGCAGATACGGTCAATCTTATGAGGCTTGCCGAAGAGATGTATCCACTTTTAAAACAGGCAACAGGGTTTGATGCATAGTAGGATTATCAAGCAATACGAGGCATACCTATCTGTAGAAAAGGGGTTGTCAAGAAATACAGTGCAGTCATACCTGCTTGACCTCAAGGGTTTTTTTGATTTTTTGTCTCAAAAAGGGGTGTCAGAAACAAGATTTACAAGACAACACATATCAGAATACCTCTCTCACCTTACGGACAAAGGGATGTCTCCTGCAAGTAGAGGGCGCTTTGTCTCAACGCTACGAGGATACTGCACATTTTTGTTAATTGAAAAGATGATTGATGAAAATCCAGCAGAAACACTTCATCCACCAAAAAAGTGGGAGAGGCTTCCAAAGGCATTATCCCTTGATGAGATAGTCAGACTCCTTGAGACTGAGATGCCTACCAAGTATTATGACCGTGATTCTGCAATGCTTGAACTCATGTATTCTTCAGGATTAAGGGTCAGCGAGATAGTGTCTTTAAAGATTGATGATGTTAACCTTGACGGAGGGTTTCTGAAGGTTACAGGTAAGGGTTCAAAGGAAAGGGTTGTTCCAATGAACAAAAGGGCAATTGATAAGATAAAGTCATACATAAACGGTCTAAGACATGAGACCCTGAAGAAAAAAAACTCCCCCTTTTTATTCCTTTCAAATCGTGGGGAACCGATGACAAGACAGAGGTTTTGGCAGTCACTTAAGGAATTAGGCAAATTGGCTGGTTTAGAACTGTCTCCCCACTCAATAAGGCACAGTTTTGCAACACATCTCCTTGAAGGTGGGGCAGACTTAAGGTCAGTGCAGAAGATGTTAGGACACTCAGACATCTCCACAACACAGATCTACACAAAGGTTTCATCAGACAGGATAAAGAAGCAGTATATTCAATATCACCCAAGGGCTAAATGAGATTAGGGTTCAACTAATCCCTTTTTAATCATGTAGTGTGTCAATTCTGCGTTGTTTTTCATCCCCATCTTTTCAAGAATATGCACACGATGAGTGCTAACGGTCTTGACACTTAAATTCAACTCCTCTGCAATCATGCTCACTGTCTTACCGGATGCAATCATACACAGTATCTGATACTCCCTGTCTGTTAACAATTCATGGGGTTGTTTGTCGGTATGAGAGTCAAACTCAAATAAAAACCTTTCTGCAATCTCTGGTGTGATGTATTTGCCATCTGAATATACCTTTTTTATCGCCTCAATGAGTTCTTCAGCAGCACTTGCCTTGTTGATGTATCCTGCAGCACCAGCCTTCAGTGCCCTAATGGCGTATTGATGTTCAGGATACATGCTCAATATCAAGACCTTCAGTTTTGGTCTATGCGTTTTTAAGACCTTGAGCAAATCAAGACCTGTTAAACCGGGCATAGAGATATCCAACAACAACACATCACAATCAACCTTACATGCCTTATCAAGTGCATCACTACCGTTACTTGCCTCTGCAACAACCTGTATGTCTTTGTTTTCCTCAAGTATCTTCTTTAGCCCATGACGAAATATCGTGTGGTCATCAGCGATTATAACCCTAATCATATTACCAAGCTCCTAAATCGGAATAGTTACAGAGACCCTCGTCCCCTCGTTTTGTATCCCCTCAAATGTTACCTGTCCACCCAAAAACCTTACCCTTTCTCTAATCCCAATAATACCAAAGGATGAAGGATTATTTAAACTGTCTTCAGAGATACCACAGCCATTGTCTTGTATATCAAGATATATCGTGTTGTCTCTTACATAAAGGCTGACCTGTGCCCTTGTGGCTTGAGAGTGTCTTATAATATTGGTCATTGCCTCCTGAAAGATCCTGAATATAGCAGTGGATTTTTTCTCATCAATCGATATATCAAAACTTGGCAATTGACTTACAAATTCAATGTTTGACCTCTTTTTGTATTCCTCAATCTGCCATTCTAAAGCAGAAATAAGACCTAAATGCTCCAACACACCGGGTCTTAATTCAGAGGATATCCTTTGAACCGTCTTGATGGTCTCATTTGTGAGATTAATTATGTCATCAAGATCCATGAGGTATGAACCATCTCCATTTTCTTCAACCTTCTTTCTCAACCAAGTAATGTCTAATTTCAAGGCAGTAAGCATCTGCCCTAACTCGTCGTGTATCTCGTTTGCAATGTATCGTCTTTCATCATCCCTTACCGTCTGTAGATGAGAAGATAGGCTCTGAAGCACCTCTTGTGAGTGTCTTAAATCGTTTTCTATGCTCTTTTGAAGTGTCATATCCCTCATAATAGTCTTTGTCTTTTTCATGTTTCCATCACTATCATACTCAACAAAGACATTCAACACTGCAGGGAATACTGTGCCATCCTTTTTTACGATGTTTCTCTCCAATCCAAACACTGCCCTTTGTTGCTTTATCATCGGGAAGTCCCTTTCATGCTGTTTAGCAGACTCTTCAGTAAATATAAAGGTTATTGGCTTGCCGATGAGTTCCTCTTTTGTGTAGCCAAGCATCTTTAATTCGGTATCATTACATTCAACAATGATGCCATTTGCATCAACGGAATGATACATATCTGGTGCATTGTCGTATAAATCCCTGTATTTCTCCTCTGATATCCTCAATGCCTCTTCTACCTTTTTCCTCTTAATCATGTTTATAGAAAGGACTAATATGATGGTTGAAAGAAATATTATGGCTGCCATGCTCCAAAGGATAACGGTCTTATGTCGTGAAAAGAAGGTATCAGGAGTGTTTATGATAATTGCCTCTTTTGGAATTAAGCTGCTCAAGGCTTTAAATCTCTTCAATTCATTGTAATCAAACATATATTGGTTTGGACTTTTTCTAACTATTTGTATGTTGGATATATCCTCACCGTTTAGTATCCTCAAGGCAAGACTACCTGCGGTCTTACCCTGTAAAAATGCACTCGTTAGCATCCCCCCTACAATGCCCTTACCTAAATAGAAATCCCAGAAACTAAATATGGGAACATTTGTATATTTATAAATCACTGATAAACTCTCCTCATAGGCAAAGAAATTGCCACTCTTATCCCTGTTTACAACCACAAGCAAAATAAGTGTATCAGGAGGGAGATTGCTTACCCTTTTGGGTATGTCAGTAATGTCAAAATCATCATAAAATGTGAAGTCTACCGCATTTTGAAAATGGTCAATAACCTTCTGTATCTCCTCCTTCATGGCAATACCTGTGGTTGTCCTATCATTGATAACCAATATCTCTCTGGTCTTTGGAAACAACTGAAGTGCTATTTGGATTGTCCTAAAGGGGTCTGTCTCTTCAACCACACCTGTAATATTTTTGTGTCCCTCAATCATGCTATCTGTGAAGTTGTTTATACCAGTAAACACAATCGGTGCATTCTTGAAGATGTCTTTTCTGTATTTAAGTGCAAACATCAAGGCATCGTTGTCAGAGACTATTATCACATCAAAGAGTTTATCTTCATACTTTTTCCTAAATGTCTTATAAAGGAGTGTGAAATACGACTCGTCGTAGTATCTCTTTGTATCCATGTATTCAAAATCAATCTCAAGATTAGCCATGTGGTTAGCAAAGGCAGACTCTATGCCTCTTACGATATTGTCTGTCCAACTCAATCCCTTGTGGTATGAGTTTAACACCAATACCTGCTTCTTTTTGATAACATCATCGCATTGAACTTGTGTAGATGTTGCTATTACAAGAGGTATTGTTAATATCAATATGATGACTGTCTTTGATGCAATGTGCATTAGATTTTTTAGATTCATATAAGATACCACCAGTTGTAATGACATAATTGTATAAGATATTATGAATGATACAAAAAAATGCAAGTTTAAAAATTAAGAGATTCATAAAAAGAGATTGTGTCTAATGAAAAACATCCTGATAAGTGAATTGTCATCAATAAAAACACTGCTATTTTTGGCATTCATATACGCCATCAGTTTGATTGATTTCCTTGTGTTTCATATAATCATTGAAACCTATACGGTAGTAATAGCCTTTGCCATCTCTATCTTTATACTGAATACAAGGCAATACCACACACACAACTTTTTTATCATTTTGGGTATTGCTTTTGTCTACATTGGCATTGTTGACCTAATCCACATGTTTGCCTATGAGGGAATGAATTTCAAGGCTCTTTCAGGTTCAAACAGGGCATCTCAACTGTGGATATTTAATCGTTACATACAGGCTTTGACCTTTTTATTAGCAGTTTTTCTAATAAAAAGAAGACTAAACCTCTACATGATAACAACTGGTTTTACCATTATTTATGCAATGGGACTATCAAGCATACTGCTCTTTGACATATTCCCAGACTGCTACATTAAGGGCACAGGACAAACCACCTTTAAGATAATAAGTGAATACATTGTGATTTGTCTGTTTATAGGCTCTTTAGTCTTGCTAAACAGGGCAAGACATCACTTTGACGAATATGTCTTAAAACTTATCAAACTATCCATCATTTTTGCCATACTTCAAGAGTTTATGTTTAGTCTTTATATATCCGTATTTTCGCCTGTAAATGCAACAGGTCATGTGTTTAAGGTGTTTTCTTTTTACTTCATGTATAAGGCTTCAATATATCTCTCCGTCACAAAACCATTTGATGTCTTTTTTAGGGAGATAAATGAAAAGAGGCTCTTCCTAAATAGTATCATTGACTCCCTTTCATATCCCTTTTATGTGATAGATGTAAACACATACGAGGTGGTCATGGCAAATAAGGTATCAGGATTTGATACAAGAGAAAAAACCTTATGCTACTCACTTCTAAAGAAAACAACTCACCCATGCTTATCAGATGAACAACCCTGTCCTATAGATATTGTAAAGAAGACAAAAAAATCCGTCATACTTGAGCACACTCAAGGTGATGATGGCATTGAACGGACATATCAAATACATGCCTATCCGATACTCAATGATGCCAAGGAGGTTATCTATCTCATTGAGTATTGGATTGATATAACAGACAAGAAAAGAGAACAGGAAGATATCAAAAAGATGTCCTTGGCGATTGAGCAAAGTTCAGATTCAATCATGATTACCGACACACAAGGGGTGATACAATATGTTAATAAAAGTTTTTTAAATACAACAGGCTACCGCAAAGAAGAGGTGATTGGGGAAAAGGCATCCATTCTAAAATCAGGGTTAACACCTGTTGAAGTGTATAAAGACATGTGGCATACCATTAAGTCTAATCGTGTGTGGAGGGGTGATTTGTGTAATAAAGACAAGGCAGGCAATCTCTTTTGGGAGCATGTATGTATCACCCCTCTTACAAATGATAAGGGAGAGATTACCCATTTTGTTGCCGTAAAAGAAAACATCGGAGACAAACTCAAGGTAAAAGAATTTGAACTCAAACTAAAGGAAAAGGACTTAAAGATACTTGAGATGCAAAAGGAACTAACCATGCTTGATGAACTATTAAAACTACATCAACCATCTATCACTGCAATAAGTTTTGGTCATAAACCCTTAAGAGAACTCTCCGCTGTGGTATTTGATGAATTAGTATCGGAGTATGAAGGGCTACTTGAACAATATGTTGACTATCAGATATACAAAACAGACATAGATTTGCGTGAAAACATGAGGAGATACATTGAGAAATTGGCTATGTTTAAGGTTGGTGCAAGAGAGATACTTGACATACATACAACCGCCCTTAAAAACAAGATAGCCTCTTCAGATAAAAAAACTCAGGCATACATTGAAGAGGGCAGGATGATGGTTTTAGAGATGATGGGTTATCTCGTTAATTATTATAGGAATTTCTCTATAGGTGGCATCGTGGATTTTAAAAAAAGGTAAAATCTGTGTTATTTTAGTATGCTGTAAAATCAAATCACTTCACTTAATAATCAATGGGAGGCATGATGAGCAAGTATCTTCTAAAGTTATATGTTACAGGTAGAACCCCTCGTTCTGAAAGAGCGATAAGTAACCTCAAGAGGATATGCGAGGAGGAATTGCAAGGTCAATACGAGATGGTAATCATAGATGTGTTGGAAAGACCACAATTGGCAGAAGAGGAAAAGATACTTGCTACACCTACTCTTATAAAGCAACTTCCCCCTCCTTTGAGGAGAATTATTGGAGACCTGTCTGACACTGAAAAGGTCTTGTTGGGGTTGGATATCCTGCCATTTGGTAAGGTAAAGACCTCAAAAGAAGGAGAGGTGTAACGATGTTTAACTTTCCAAATTCCTATGTTGAAAAACTTCCCACTGGCATACCCGGTTTTGACCACATCTCTAAAGGGGGATTGCCCAAGAATAGAACAACCCTTGTATCAGGCACATCAGGAAGTGCAAAGACGGTATTTGCCGTGCAGTTCCTTGCTGCCGGCATAATTCAGTCGGAGGAAAGCGGTGTGTTTGTCACCTTTGAAGAGTCACCTGCAGATATTAGAAAAAACTTTTTGTCTTTAGGTTTTGATATTGCTCAGTGGGAGGCAGAAGGAAGGTGGTTGTTTGTAGATGCATCCCCTCAAATAGGCGACTCACCTTTTGAATCTGGCAGTTATGACCTTGGCGCCCTGCTTGCCCGTATTGAGTATGCCATAAGAAAGATACAGGCAAAGAGGGTATCAATTGACTCACTTGGTGCAATATTCAATCAATTAAGCCACCGTGCAACCATAAGGAGAGAACTGCACAGGATTGCAAATGCCCTCAAAAAACTGGGTGTTACTGCGGTGATGACTGCAGAAAGAACTCAAGAGTATGGAAACATTGCAAGGTTTGATGTTGAGGAGTTTGTTGCTGACAATGTCATCATCTTAAGGAATGTGCTTGATGAGGAAAAAAGAAGAAGAACGATTGAGATACTAAAATTTAGGGGCACAGACCATCAAAAAGGGGAGTTCCCATTTACAATAATTCCCAATGAAGGAGTTGTTATCATTCCTCTGTCGGCAATTGAGTTGAAACAGAAATCCTCTGACTACAGGGTGTCTTCAGGCAATGCCAACTTAGACAAGATGTGCGGTGGTGGCTTCTTCAGGGACTCCATTGTGCTTGTATCTGGGGCAACAGGCACGGGTAAGACCTTGATGGTTACAGAGTTTATGTCTAAATTGAGCACAAACGACAAGTGCCTTCTCTTTGCATTTGAGGAAAGCCGTGAGCAACTCTTTAGGAATGCCCGTGGTTGGGGTATGAACTTTGAGAAACTTGAGCAAGATGGCAGACTTAAGGTTGTGTGCGAATACCCAGAGGTAATGGGACTTGAAGACCACTTGATTAAGATAAAGGAGATTATATCTGAATTTAAACCCAATAGGGTGGCAGTTGATAGCCTATCTGCACTTGAAAGGGTCTCAACTACAAAGGGATTTAGGGAGTTTGTGATTGGGTTGACATCATTTATAAAACATCAAGAGATAGTAGGGCTCTTCACCTCTACTACACCTACACTCATGGGTGGCACTTCAGTCACAGAAACACACATATCTACCCTGACTGACAGCATTATACTTCTTAGGTATGTTGAGGTCTATGGTGAGATAAAGCGTTGTATCACAGTTCTTAAGATGAGAGGTTCCATGCATGATAAGGAGATAAGAGAGTTTACCATAGACAATACAGGTATGCACATAGGCAAACCATTTAGAAACATCACTGGGATACTGTCGGGCAAGCCTATATTCATTCAACAAAAAGAGATTGAGAGATTAGGCAGCATGTTTGAAGACCAGAAATAGTCAGGGTTTAGAACAAACCTTCCTTTTAAGTTAAATTAGTTAAAGAGAGGCTGTGGGGTATTATTTATTAAATCAAATGACCATTAGACAACAGATTGAGGATACCGAAGAAAAGATACTGCATCCAAAGGCTGCTTTGAGCAAAAACTCAAAAGGCAGGGATAAGCAAGAGCAAGAGTGTAGCGTAAGAACCTGCTATCAAAGGGATAGAGATAGGATAATACACTCTAAATCATTTAGAAGGCTTAAACACAAGACCCAAGTCTTTTTTGCCCCTCAAGGTGACCACTACAGGACAAGGCTTACACATGTGCTTGAGGTTTCACAGATTGGTAGGACAATAGCAAGGGCATTGAGGTTAAATGAAGACTTGGTAGAGGCAATCGCTTTAGGACATGATTTAGGACACACACCATTTGGACATGCTGGTGAGGCGGCATTAAATGAGGTTAACCCTCTTGGTTTTTCACATTACAAACAAAGTATCAGGCTCGTTGAGTGCCTTGAGAAAAACGGGCGTGGACTTAATCTCACAGTTGAGGTAAGAGATGGCATACTTAAACATTCAAAAGGAAGAGGTAGTATCCTAAACACAGATGACATGCCAATGACACAAGAGGCATTGGTGGTGCGTATTGCCGACATTATCGCATATGTAAACCACGATTTAGACGATGCCTTGAGGGCAAACATCATAAAACTCTCTGACCTGCCAAATGACATATTATCAGTAATCGGTCAGTCATATTCAGGTCGTATAGATGTAATGGTAAAGGATGTGATATTTACTACTATAAAGAAAGATTACGAGACAGTCTCTCCAAGTGACAGCATGCTTGAGACGATATACAACTTGAGGGATTTCCTGTATGAAAGGGTGTATGAGCATCCATCAATTATTCAGGAGTTTAACAAGGCAAAGAAGATACTCAAGGAGTTGTATTTTTACTATCTTCAACACCTTGATATCATAAAGGAAAAATACAGTTTTCAAGACCAAAGCAAAGATTATGACAAGTTTACCATTGCAAGCGATTTTGTATCAGGCATGACAGACAGATTTGCCTTGTCTTGTTATAAATCCCTCTTTGTCCCTAACCAGTGGTTTTAGATAATCATCCATACAGGGTTTGACCAAAAAGTTCAATTCAGGTAATATATGCAGACTATGAGGATATTGATAGTTGATGACAACCCCTTTGACCTAAATTACCTAACAAATATAGTCAGACAGTCTTGTGAATGTGATATCGTGCAGTTTTCATCATCCTCTGAAGCACTGAAATGGTGTAATGAAAACAACATAGATATCTTGGTGGTTGACTGTATCATGCCCTCTCCAAATGGTATTGAGTTTGTCTATTACTTCAAACAAATGAAGAAAAACGAATTAGTGCCAATCATCATGGCTACTATGGCAGAAGAAAGGGAGGTTAAATATCAGGCACTGCAGATGGGGGTAAACTTTTTCGTTCCTAAACCAATTGACCACATAGAGTTTCTCGTGATACTTAACAATGCAATCACCATGAGAAACAACTATTATGCCTTGAAAAAAAGGGAACAACAACTGACCAAGTCTGAAGAGAAATTTAGGATATTAGCCGAGAGGCTACCAAGTTGTGTAGTTATATTCAAAAATCTCAAGGTTATTTATTCTAATACTGCCACGCAAAAGATACTGGGAATTGATAGTGATACTTTGATGTCTATGTCCTTCAAAGACCTCATCAAAAAGACCGTTCCTAAAAGGCTTTATCACAAGGCAATATATCTGATGAGGCTCATCCTTGATGGTATTGAGTTTCAATCTGAGGAGATAGAACTAATAAATGCTTCAAACCAAATCATAACAGTCGTGCTATCTACAAGCAATATAGTGATTGAGGATGAAAAAGGCACTATTTGTATAGCCACAGATATCACCAAGCAAAAAGAAACAGAATTAAGGGCTATTGAGAGTGAGAGGAGATTAACCACTCTTATTAACAATCTACACGGTATAGTATTTAGGTGTAAAAACGATAAGTATTGGACTATGGAATACATAAGTAACGGATGCAAAGAGATAACAGAATATACCCCAGAGGAGATACTAAACAACAATGTTGTATCGTATAATGACATAATCCTTGAGGATGACAGAGATATTGTCAACGCATATGTCCAAAGGGCGATTAGTCAGTTTGAACCATATGTCATTGAATATAGGATAAGGACAAAGTCTGGTAAGATTAGGTGGGTGTGGGAGAAGGGAATAGGGGTTTATGATAAAAATAAAAATCTTATTGCCCTTGAGGGTTATATCACCGATATAACCGACAGAAAAGAGGCTGAATACAGACTTCAATACCTTGCCCACTATGACCCACTTACCGGATTAGCAAATAGGACTCTGTTTTTTGACAGACTTGAGCATGCTATGAAACTCGCCAAAAGGGGTTCTTATCTGATGGCTCTTGAATACATAGATTTAGACGGATTTAAGTTTATCAATGACACATACGGACATGATGTAGGCGATGAGGTATTAAAAGAGACTGCTAAAAGGCTTTCACAATGTGTAAGGGAGTCTGATACAGTGGCAAGGATTGGTGGCGATGAGTTTACAGTAATACTTTCAAAGATCAAATCCAAGAAAAATGCATTTATAGTTGCCCAAAAGATAATTGATAAACTATCTGAACCCTTTAATCTCAAAAGATTAACACTAAACATCAGTGCAAGCATAGGCATCAGTATCTACTTTGCTGGTGATGACGACACTGATTCCCTTATCAAAAAGGCTGATATAGCCATGTATAGGGCAAAGCAGAGTGGAAAAAACAGATACCCCTTATACATCAGCTGAATTATCTTAAAAAAGACCTTGTCACTACCTTGTAAGAAGAGATACCTTCACAAACATTCTCTGGCATTGCAATCAAAAGACAGGGGATTTTTCTATCTTCATGGTTTGGTTTATTAGAGATTTTATATCTAAAACCATCAACCTCTGATAACAGATGATTTATCAAATCCATATTCAAATCTATCTTTGGAGATAGTAATCCAAAACCACCAAATAACTTGTGTGTTAGGAAAAATCTATATCCTTTTTGTCTTTTAAAAAACATCCTCAAACATTCTGCCTCTCCATAAGAGCCAGCATGTCCACAGATGCTATTTGGTGATGCATCTCCATAATGAAATATCCTCGTTAGAGGATACTCTGGGCAATAGCACATATCATGAATGATGTAGGTTGTATTATCACCTAAAAATGGCATGATTTTCCTTGTGTATTGTTGGGCAAACTCATAAGTATGTTCGCAATCAATAAAACACAAATCAATATTACCAACAAGCCCATTTTTTTTAAGGTAATCAGGTATTGTTACAAGTGCATCACCAACTGTTATCTTGAGTTTAATATCGTAACCTTTCATCCTTTCATAAAACTCTGGCGAGTCAACAATGTCAAATGTGGCAAAGGTGAAATCACGGTTATTCGTCTGTAGCGCCTTGTAGATAAACACCGTTGATAATCCATGTTGAGGAGAAAACTCAATCACATGCCTTGGTCTCAATAGCCTTATAAAAAAGTATAGTATCTCGTAATCAAAATGCCTTGTGATAGATTTCTCAAAAAAATCTTTGTCATCATATAAGCCTGTTGATTTTATCTCTGGAAGATAGGTTTTATACAGATTTGTGATAACATCTTTGCTAAAAAGGTTGTTATCTCCACAAAAATCACTTTGAAGTTTTAACATCTTACCAGATTGTAATACCTTAAGATGTCTGTAAAGTCCAACTGGAGGCAACCTGTTACTATCTATTAATCGGATAATCTCATTGAATTTATCTGTCAAACCAAAACGGTAATAGAGATAAGCAAGCATCAATATAGATACGACATCATTTTTAGAAGATATCAGAGCCTTGAGATAATGTATACCTGCCTCTTCGTAGAAGTTACAATCATAGAGTCTTTGTGCTATCAAGAAATCGTTTGATTGGTTGTCCAATGGATTGATATTAAGTTGCTGATTCTTTTTTAATCTTCTGATTTATGTAATACTGTTGGGCAATGCTTAGGATGTTGTTTACCAACCAATAAAGGACTAACCCTGACGGGAATGTCAAGAATAAGAATGTAAAAACCACTGGCATGAGCATCATAATCTTTTGCTGCATGGGGTCCATCGCAGAAGGGGTCATCTTTTGCTGTATGACCATTGTAGCACCCATGATAATCGGTAGTATGTAATATGGGTCTTTTGCTGATAAATCGGTTATCCACCATACAAACGGTGCACTTCTAAGCTCAATCGCTATCAAAAGCACCTTGTAAAGTGCAAAGAATACTGGTATCTGTAGTAATATCGGCAGACATCCGGACATCGGATTTATCTTATGTGTCTTGTAGAGTTCCATCAGTTCTTTTTGCATCTTTTGTGGGTCGTTTTTGTATTTTTCCTTGATTTCAGCCATACGAGGCTGCATATCCTGTATCTTCTTCATTGATTTTTGTCCTGCATTTATGACAGGGATAAAGGGAATTCTAACTAAAATCGTCAGTAAGATAATTGCTACTCCATAATTGTAAGTAAAACTGTAGAAGAATTTTAAGACCCAAAACAACGGTCTTGCTAAAAAGGAGAAAAACCCAAAATCAACTATATGCTCAAGTCCATAACCAACCTTTTCCAATGCATCGTATTCTTTAGGCCCTGCGTAAATGAGATATGAATTTGAACCTGACGGCATCTTTAGGGCAGACAAGGTTGTCTCAGACCTATCCCACACCTTAGCCTCTTCAAACTTGCTCTTTGGCACTATAGCACTGAAAAAGTATTTGTCCTCCTGTGCAATCCACTTTAGCCCTTCTTTGAAATACTTTGGTTCTTTAACCTTACCGATATCGTATTCAAGTCTTTCTGCATCCTTTAAAACAACAGGACCGTAATGCACATCAGAGGTCTTCTCGTAAATCCCAAATTCCTTACCTAATGTTATCCAGTAAGAATTAAGACCGTTTACTTCATCAGTTAGTTCAATTGCGTAATTTTCATGAGTAAATCTAAATATCCTTCTTATACTGATGCCTTCCTTTGCAAACTCAAATACAACATCAGCCTTTGAGCCTGCAACCACCTTGATATGTTCTTTAGCCTTTGAAACAAAATTTGCCTGTGAAAGATTAAAGTTTTCATCACCACCTATGGCAAATGGGGGCAGTATATTATCTGATTTTAAGACAATATTATTGCCAGTAGAGTCTTTGTATCTTTTGAGCTCAACTGAGACAATGGTAGCACCCTTTGTTGACATGTTTACCTTCATTACATCATTGTCAATAGTAATTATGCGACCTTGCTCTGATGTGGGTGTGATGATGATGTCTTTCTTTTCCTTAACCTGCTGTGGCTCAACATCCTTTGATTCAGGTCTCTTTTCTGGGGATTTTGTCTTTTGCTGAGCAGCCTCGTCCTTTTGGGGTTTGGCTTGTTGTGTTTCTTGAGGATAAAACATTGTGTATAGATATTGATAACCAATCAGTATGGCTATTGATAACACTATTGCTAATAAAAGATTTCTGTCCATTTTTTATTGATACCTACTCTGATTATTTAACAGGGTCGTAGCCACCTTTACAGAAGGGATTACATCTTACTATCCTGTATGCTGACAGTCCAATGCCCTTAAAAAGACCGTGTCTTTGCAAAGCCTCAACACAGTATTCAGAGCAAGAAGGGATAAATCTACAACAACTTGGCAGAATAGGTGAAATGATACCCTGATAAAACCTTACAAGATGGATTAGTAAATGTGTCACTTTGTTGTTATGGAGTCAGTCTTTTTCTGCCCTTTGCCCTTCTTCTACTTAATACCTTTCGCCCTGCCTTTGATGAAGAACGGCTTAAGAAACCGTGTGTTCTTTTCCTCTTTATCTTATGAGGATGATATGTTGTGTATGCTCCTCCCATAGTAACCTCCCTAAAAAAATGAACTAAAATTATATGAATTTTCAGGGATTAAAGTCAACCTATGAATTGTGCTACATTTTATTGCAAAATACCCTACCAACAATGGATAGGACAGCCCTACTTGATGAATTAGCCAGACTGGTTGGTATCACAAAAGAATATTGGGATATCTTTGGTATTAAACATGAGGCTTCCTATGAGGTTATTGAAGAGGTCTTAAGGTCTTTAGGTTTTGATGTATCATCAGAGAGTTCGCTCATCAATTACATTGATCTTTTAAAAAACAAGGATTGGCTTATACCCATTAAACCTGTCTATGTAATACCTCATGATGAACAACCCATAAGGATTTCCCTATCATTGCCTGATAGTGAAGTCAATTATATTGAGGTTGATATATCATCTGATGACACAAAGGGGGTCATCTTTAGAGGGGCTACAAAAGAGCCAACGATTAGCATTAAAAAGACCATAAACGGCATTGAGTATAAAAGACTTACCCTTCAGATACCACAAGACTTCAGGTTGGATTTAGGTTACTACACCATTTCAGTATTGATTAACAATGACAAAACACTCTTTAGCAGGCTTATCATCACACCTCAAAGTGCCTATTTGCCAGATAATCTAAAGACACAAAAACAGTGGGGCATATCGCTCAATCTCTATTCTCTTTCATCAGATGATAACTGGGGGGTAGGAGATATTGGAGACCTCAAGAAGTGCTTGGTCAGTGTTTTAGAAAGGGGTGGTTCTTTTGTAGGAATAAATCCACTGCATGCAATAACAAACCAGAAGCCATACGGTATAAGCCCTTATTCCCCAATCACCAAGTTGTTTAGGAATTTTATCTACATTGATGTAGAAAAGATTGATGGAATAGCAGAGATTAGAAAAGAGGACAAGTCTTTAGACCTTTTGATCAAAGATTTGAGGGATAGCACATTTATTGATTACGAAGGTGTTTGTCAGATAAAGTTAAAGGTTCTAAAAAGGCTTTTTGAATTGTTTTACAAAAGACACTTTGTTAATAAAGACGATGTTGCAAAATCCTTTCAAAGATACCTTGATGAAAAAGGAGATGCCCTTTTATTTTTTTGCACATTCTGTCTTCTTGCAGAGATGAAGAGCAAGGTCAAGCCCATTTATGACTGGAGGCAGTGGGATGAAAAATATCACTCTTACAATAGCAAAGAGGTAAAGGCATTTCAGCAAAGGCATAAAAAGGGGATACTCTTTTACGCATACCTTCAGTGGTTACTTGACTGTCAGATTAAGGAAGTATCTGACACCGTAAAAAACAATCCCGATTGCATCGGTATTTATAATGACATTGCTGTTGGTTCAATAAGAGGAGGTAGTGATGAATGGTTTTATAAGGATGTGTTTGCAAAAAACATAAATGTTGGAGCCCCTCCTGATGATTTTAACCCAACAGGTCAAGACTGGGGATTTCCACCGCTTTGTCCTAATAAATTGATGGAAAGTGCCTATGAACCACTTATCAGATACATCAAAGAAAACATGAGATATGCAGGTGCGATAAGGATTGACCATGCATTAGGCATCTTTAGGATGTTTTGGATACCTCAAGGCAGAAAACCTGCCGAGGGTGTGTATGTTGAATACCCCTTTGATGATATCTTAAGGATTATAAGTTTAGAAAGTCACTTAAACAAAACAATAGTCATTGCCGAAGATCTTGGAACCATCACCGACCAAGCAAGGAAATCACTAAAGCAGTATAAGATGTTGTCATACAGGCTCCTATATTTTGAAAGAAAATACCCAGATGTAGCCTTCAAGATGCCAGAAGACTATCCAGAGATATCCATATCTTCTGTCACAACGCACGACTTACCAACACTTTGGGGTTTTTGGTATCTAAAGGACATTGAATTAAGACGGAGTTTGGGGATGTTTAGTTCAGAGCAAGAATATCAAAAGGCAATTGTTGACAGGCAGAGGGATAAGGCTCTGCTCATAGAGGCACTTAAAGGTGCAGAGTTATTGCCTTTGGATATGCCTGTGCCAGATGATCTGAATGATGATATTGTAGCTGCTATCTATGGTTTTATCTCAAGGTCAAAAGCCATGCTTGTAGCAGTTAGTCTCGATGACATTATGAGAACTTTAAACCAACAAAACATGCCCGGCACTGTGGATGAGTATCCCTGTTGGCTACAGAAGACTCCCAAGATGATTGAATATCTCTTCAAAGATGACATATTTGATAAGGTATGCCACATGGTTTCTAAATACCGAAAAAACAATTAAAGGAGGTATCTTATTATGTTTTCAAGTGCAAACATTACAAAAAACACTCTTACAATTATAATGGCTGGTGGTAAAGGTGAGCGACTTCAACCAATTACAAAGACAAAGCCCAAACCCGCAGTGCCATTTGGTGGAAAATACAAGATAATTGACTTCGTTTTAAGCAATGTGTTTAATTCGGGCTTGAGAAAGGTCTACATAATCACACAATACAAGGCATTTTCCCTAAATAAGCACATCAAGGAATCTTGGGCTAAATGGACAGGACTAAATGAGTTTTTTGACACCGTATCCCCAGAGACCAAAGGGGAGGCAGAGCAATGGTTTTTAGGCACTGCCGATGCAATCTATCAAAATATAGAACTGATAAAGTCATCAAACTGTGACTATGTGGCAATTTTTGGTGGAGATCACATATACAAGATGGACATATCCCAGATGATAATCTACCACAGGATGAACAAGGCGGATATCACCATTGCAGCACTTGAGGTGCCAGTAAACGAGGCAAGGAGGTTTGGGGTTTTGTCTGTTGACGATGATTTTAAGGTCAATACCTTCATAGAAAAACCATCTCATCCTCCAACAATACCAAATAGGGACACCTGCTTTGCCTCAATGGGCAATTACATCTTCAACAAAAAAAACCTATTGTCCATCCTTGAAGAAGGGAAAAAACACCATCACGACCTTGATTTTGGCAAACATGTTATCCCGATGATGTTAAACAGGGGGGAAAGGGTGTTTGCATACAACTTCTTCGACAATTTTATCCCATCAATGACACCGAATGAGAGGGGCTATTGGATGGATGTAGGCACAATTGAGTCTTACTATGAAGCCAACATGGACTTAGTATCTGTGAGTCCTAAATTAAATCTTTACAACTACGAATGGCCAATACTTACAAATCAGGGTAATCTACCACCTGCAAAGACCGTATTTGATGATAACGGTAGAAGGGGGGCAAACCTTGATTCTCTGGTCTGCGGAGGGTGTATCACAAGCGGTGGCACCGTTAGAAAATCCATATTAGGACCTTCAAGCAGGGTAAATAGTTACAGTCTTGTTGAAAACTCTATTGTCTTTGAGGGTGTGGATATTGGCAGGCACTGTAAGATTAAGAATACAATCATTGATGAGTATGTAAAAATACCAGAAGGCACAGTTATCGGTTATGACCATGATGGTGACAAGAAGAGGGGGTTTACTGTAACTAAATCTGGAATAACTGTAGTCACCAAAGAAAACTTTTCATGAGAACATTCATAGCCATCAACCTGTCTGATGAGATTAAACACAAGATATCAGAGGCTATTACATCCCTGTCTCGTTTAGCCTCTAAAGAGAGATTTATAAAGCCAGAAAACCTACATCTCACACTAAAATTTTTAGGCGAGATAGAGATTAAAAAGGCTGAAGACCTCTATGCCTCACTATCAAATGTGCTCAAAGATTTCCGTGCTTTTAAGATAGCCATCAAGGGTATGGGTGTGTTTCCAAATATGAAAGCACCAAGAATTGTTTGGGTAGGTGTTGACAAGACTAAAGAACTTGAACAGTTGTATCATCACATTGAAACAGTGTGTGAGATGTTTGGTTTTAAAAAAGAAAATAGGCTGTTTTCTCCCCATATCACCATCACAAGACTAAAGGGTAATGTTTCAGATGAATTTAAGACAGTTATACAGAAAAATCCTGATACCACTTATGGAATGTTGGATGTAAGGAGTGTTGAGATAATGCAAAGCATCCTATCATCTCAAGGGGCAGAGTATAAGATTTTTAGAACAATAAGTCTCGTTACTTAAACATTTATTCCCACTCAATAGTGCCGGGTGGTTTTGATGTGATGTCAAATACAACCCTGTTTACCCCTTTTATCTCATTTATAATCCTGTTTGAAATACTGCCAAGCACATCGTAAGGAAGCCTTACCCAATCTGCAGTCATGCCATCCACACTCGTTACAGCCCTTACAGCTACTACATAATCATATGTCCTTTCATCTCCCATCACACCAACGGTTTTTACAGGTAAAATTACGGCAAATGCCTGCCATATCTTTCTGTATAAACCTGCCTTCTTTATCTCCTCAAGGACTATGGCATCAGCCTCTCTTAAGATGTTGAGTTTGTCCTGAGATATCTCCCCAAGACACCTTATTGCAAGCCCCGGTCCGGGAAAAGGATGTCTCCAACAAATCTCTTCTGGCAAGCCCAATTCCTCACCAACTGCCCTTACCTCATCCTTAAAGAGTTCCCTCAAGGGTTCAACGAGTTTTAGCCTCATCTTTTCTGGTAGTCCACCTACATTGTGATGGCTTTTTATCACCGCAGAAGGCCCTTTAAAAGAAACGCTTTCTATGACATCAGGGTAAAGTGTGCCTTGAGCAAGAAACTCAACATCCTCAATCTTATGAGCCTCTTCCTCAAAAACAGATATAAACTCATTACCGATGATCTTCCTTTTCTGCTCTGGATCAGTAACACCAGATAGCCTGTCTAAAAACCTTTGTCTTGCATCCACAAAGACGAGTTTTATGTGAAAGTGTCTCTCAAAGGTGTCTATGACCTTTTCAGATTCACCCTTACGCAGCAATCCATTGTCCACAAAGATACAGGTAAGATTATCCCCAATTGCCTTATGCACTAACAAGGCTGTTACAGATGAGTCAACCCCTCCGCTTAATGCACATATGACCTTTTTATTACCCACATCCTTCCTGATATTATCCACACTCCAAGTGATAAAAGATGACATCTTCCAAGTCGGATTGCACTTGCAGATTGAAAACAAGAAGTTGCTTAATATCTTTAACCCCTCTTCAGTGTGGGCAACCTCTGGGTGAAACTGCAGTGCAAAGATATTGAGTTTTGGGTGAGCCATTGCCGAAATCGGGGTATTTTCTGTGCTACCAATTGCAACGAAGCCTTCGGGCATTTTTTCTATCCTATCTCCATGACTCATCCATACAAGAGATCTTTTTGACATGTCTTTGAACAATGGATTGTCTGTATCTGGAATGAAATCTGCCCTACCATACTCCCTTTTGTCTGCCCTTGAGACCTTGCCACCTAATTGTTTAGCAATGAGTTGCATGCCATAACAAATCCCGAGTATAGGAATGTTTAATCTGTATATATCGGAGGTTATTAACGGTGCCCCTTCATCATAAACACTTGATGGTCCACCAGAAAGGATAATCCCTTTTGGCTGGAAAAGTTTGATATTTTCAAGACTTACATTAAAGGGCATTATCTCTGAATAGACCCTAAGCTCCCTTATCTTCCTTGCAATCAATTGTGTGTATTGGGAACCAAAATCAAGGATTAATATCTTGTCAGTCAAAGGTACTGTCATAAATTGCCTCCATCAAATGTCTTTTAGATGAAAAGTTTATCATATCTGTAGAAAAAATCTAAAATCTGCACCTAACAGAAATACTAACTAAAAAAGGTTCTAAAGAATATGGATTTGTATTATAATACTAAAAACGGGGGATAGAGATTTACTATCTTAAAAAGACCTCTTTTAAAGGGGCGGGGGGACAAGTATTATGACACCGCATTTCTTTTGCTGGCTATTACCCTTATAATGCCTTGCTAAAATAAGGACACAGATTATATGAAACCTTATTCAAATGGCTTGCCATTAAAGTTAATCCTACTCATACCCATCATCGTACTTAGTCTACTGACTGTAGTGACAATAGCCTATGTTTCAATAAAGGGGTGTTTAAAATCAGCAGACCTTGCAATAAACAATCTATTGGTAGAAAAGACATCAGCTGTAAAGCATAATATTAGAGACCTTCTTAAGATACCGATACTGGTAAACGAGATAAACCAATCAGCCATCAAAAATGGATACCTGAAACTCTCTGATAAAAAAAATAGAGAGATTTATTTCTATGACCAGTTAAGGAGATTTGATGCAATCTCTTATACATTCATAGGCACACCTGACGGACAATTCTATGGCACAAGAAGAAACCTAAAAAACGAGATTGAGCATGTAATGAGGAATGACTCTACAGATGGGGCTTCTTTGTATTTTACTGCTAAAGAAGACGGCACCGCTGGAGTTTTTGTGGAGAGATTCCCAAAGTTTGACCCACGCACAAGACCTTGGTATAAGTCCGCAGTGCAAACAGGTAAACCCGTTTGGAGCCCTGTGTATAAGCACTTTGTAATGCCCAGTTTAGCCATTACAGCCTCACACCCTGTCTATGACAACAAAAACAATCTCATAGGTGTATTTGGTGCAGACTTGCTCTTAAGCAATATAAATATCTTCTTGAAAGACTTACAGATTGGAGAAAACGGTTGGATTTATATAATAGACTCTGATGGTTACCTTGTAGCCACATCAATGGATGACACGCTCTTTGTCAAAAAAGGTGATGAGATAAAGAGGGTCAGTGCCACAGATTCAGTGAATCTAAAGATTAGGGAGTCTGTAAAAACAATCCTCTCTATCAGTAAACCTCTAACAAAGGAGATTAAGATAAATGATGAATTGCACTACATACACACAGACATCATCCAAGATGACTATGGGATAAAATGGCAGATTGTAATATGTATTCCAGAAAAGGATTTTCTAAACCCAGTCCATGAAACTGTCAGATTTACGGTGTTTTACAGTATCTTGATATTAATAATACTCATCGTAACGGCACTTTATGTCTCAAGTCTCATCACCCGTCCGATAACAAGGTTGGCTGAAATAGCAAGGAATATTTCGTATGGGAAGTGGGAAAAGGTTACTGATATTGGAGATTTTAGATACAAGGAGGTAAATACCCTTGCCAAGGCATTTGAGAGCATGTCTAAACAACTACAGATCTCCATTGAAAACCTTGACAAGATAATCAAGGCAAAGACCCAAAACCTTCTGGAAACCAATGAAAAACTCCAAGAAGAGATAAGACAAAGAAAGATTATTGAAGAAGAACTTGTCTTAGCAAAGGAGAAGGCTGAACTTGCAAATAGGGCAAAAAGCGACTTTGTTGCGATGATTAGCCATGAGATACGCACACCACTTAATGGCATCATCGGTATCTCCTCCCTCTTACTCAACAGCAATCTTACAGAAGAACAGAAAAACAATCTAAACACTATTATCTACTCTGGCGATATACTTTTAAACCTCATAAATCAAGTCTTGGACTTCTCAAAACTTGAGGCAGGGAAGTTAGAGATAGAAGAGACAAGATTTAATCTATATGAGACATGTAGCAAGAGTATTGAGTTGATGAAGGCTCAGGCAAGGTCAAAGGGCTTAAAAGTAAACCTAAACTATGATGAAGATACGCCAAAATGTTATATCACTGATGGTTCAAAAATAAAACAAATAATAATCAACTTGTTGGGTAACGCACTTAAATTTACCGACATGGGTAGTATCACACTAAATGTATCGTCTAAAAAGATTGATGAAGATGTCTTTGATGTAAAGGTAAGTGTAGTTGATACGGGAATTGGCATTAAAGAAGAGGACATGGGGCTTCTTTTCAAAAAATTCTCACAGATAAGCATTCCCGAAAAGGGCAAGATTTCTGGCACAGGGCTTGGGCTTTCTATATCAAAGGCTTTTGTTGAGATGATGGGTGGAAAGATAGGGGTTGAAAGCACCTATCAAAAGGGGTCAACATTCTGGTTTTCACTACCGCTTAAGATATGTAGATTTGACTGTGAGTCCTGTCAAAAATACAAAGGAGTAATGACTTCCGATTCTGCTGTCTTTACAGGCACAAAAGTGCTTGTTGTTGAGGATGATAGGATTAACCAAATGGTGATATTAAAGATGCTACAAAATTTAGGTTGTGATGTTACCGTAGCTAACAACGGTATAGAGGCAATAAACCTATTAGCAGAATCAAAATATGATGTAATCTTTATGGATTGTCTGATGCCACAAATGGACGGTTATGAAACATCTATGTATATAAGAAATGAATTAAAAGATGACACATACATAATTGCACTGACCGCAAATGTAACCGAGCACGACAAAAAGAAATGTATTGAATCTGGGATGAATGACTTTGTTGCAAAACCAATCAACCTACAAGACATCAGGGATGCCTTAAAACGATGGCTTGACAGAAGACATTAACCACTTGTATTTCTTTATCTTTACAATCAAACTATAAATAATCTTTGTCAAGGGGAATTTTTTAATCACATGACCATCTATACTATCGGGCATTCAAATATTGATATTGACAAGTTTATTAGTCTGCTTAAGGGTGCAGGTATTGAGGTGCTTGTAGATGTAAGAAGCGTTCCTTACAGTAAATACGCCAATCAATTTAACAAAGAACGATTGATGAATGCCGTTAGAACCAGTGGTATCAAATACATCTACATGGGAGATGTCATCGGAGGCATGCCTAAAAATAAGTCCTATTATGTAAATGATAGGATAGACTACCATTTACTCAAACAGAGTAAGCATTTTCAAGATGGCATAAATAGACTATTGTCAGATATTCAGAAGTATCGTTTAGCAATCATGTGTGCAGAAGAAGACCCGATGCGTTGCCACAGAAGGCATCTCATATCAAAGACACTACACGAAAAAGGTGTAGAGATACTGCATATTAGGGGCGATGGAAGGATTGAAAGGGACGAGTTTACTCAAACAAAAAAACAAGTAATACCACAAGGTGTGCTTTTTTAGTTTCATTAAAACATATTTTTTGCCTAATAAAAAACCCAACCACAACTAATAGTCATGGTTGGGTAAAGGTATAATCTTTATGCATACTTTTTAATACATGTTACCTTCTCCTTGCCCCAAAGCCTGTGCCATCCATAGGACGAGGATGTGTGCCATCACCATAACCACCTCTTGGATTCGTACCTGTAAAGTTACAGTTTGTCGTTGTGCAGTCCCTTTGAGCATTTCTGCCTTGCCACTTACCACCTGCACCAGAGCCATCTCTTAACATCTGCCCTCTGCCATTACCAGCGGCATCTACATTTGAGACAACTATCCAACTACTTAAAAAAAGGGCGACAACTAAACCAGTAAAAATCCTCTTAACTTTTTTCATTCCCTTCACCTCCTTTTTTAATTTTTTTGTAATTTAAAGCAATGAATGTGCCTGAAACAAAAAAGATGATTAAGCCCTTGAAATCACTACTAAATACAAGTTAAGGCTGACTTGTGTATATGAAACAAGGTGCAAAGATTACACCTCCCTTAAAGGCAATTTTTGCACATGACATTATATTTAACTACTTTGCGTGAATTTAGTTGGGTTTGTAAGATTATCCATATTTTGTTATAGTAAGGTTTATGAAATGGTAAAATATACCAATTAACAAAATCTGAGGAATAGAATCATGAATGATAGGATTAAGAGATTAGACCCGTTTAGATTAGAGGTGCCAAGGGATTATAAACCCGGCATGAATACAAGCGGGATTATCTATGTAGATGAAGGGTTAGAGTCAATATTAGAGAAGGAATCCATAGAGCAGGTAGCAAATGTAACAACCCTACCCGGTATAGTCGGACAGTCCATAGCCATGTCAGACATACATACCGGATACGGTTTTCCGATTGGTGGTGTTGCAGGATTTGATGTTGATGAGGGAATCATTTCACCGGGTGGTGTTGGGTATGATATTAACTGTGGGATTAGACTATTGAAGACTCCTCTTATGAAAAAAGACATAAAGGACAAGATTGAAGACCTCATCATAAGGCTCTACCATGAGATTCCAACAGGTGTGGGTTCTAAAAGCAGGCTAAAGTTAAGCCAAAAGGATGAAGAGAAGGTTCTTGTAGAAGGTGCAAGATGGGCTGTAAAAAAGGGATTTGGTGATCTGTCTGATTTACAATACACAGAATCAGAAGGGTGTTTAGAAGGCGTAGACCCATCAAGGATATCAAAAAAGGCATATGATAGAGGACACAACCAACTTGGCACACTTGGATCAGGCAACCATTTCTTAGAGATACAAGAGATAGTTGAGGTATATGAACCAAAGATTGCCGATGTTTTTGGTCTTTTTGAAGGACAGATCACTGTGATGATACACACAGGGTCAAGAGGATTAGGGCATCAGATATGCACAGATTTTATAGAGGTAATGCGAAGGGCAAGCAAGAAATACAACATCCCGCTACCTGACAGAGAACTCGTTTCTGCCCCATTTAAATCACAAGAAGGACAAGACTACTTTAACGCCATGAAGGCAGCGGCAAACTTTGCTTGGGCAAACAGACAGATTATCACCCATTGGACAAGACAGGTCTTTTATGAGACCTTGAGATTACCACCTTCAAGGCTTCACTTGGACATCCTTTTTGATGTTGCACATAACATAGCAAAGGTTGAAAGGCACATCGTTGATGGCAAAAAGAGACAACTCATCATCCATAGAAAAGGTGCTACAAGGGCGTTTAGTCCACACCATCCTGAACTACCAGAAAGATACAAAGAAACTGGGCAACCTGTGATTATCCCCGGTGACATGGGCAGGGCATCCTATGTGCTTGTTGGCACAGAGCAGGCAATGAGGGATACCTTTGGTTCAACCTGTCATGGTGCAGGAAGGAGGCTTTCAAGGAATCAGGCTATCAGGGATGCAAAAGGGCGCTCTATTGCAACCGAATTATCACAAAGGGGTGTGATAGTAATGGCAAGTGGGAAGGAGACCCTTGCTGAAGAGATGCCAGATGCCTATAAAGATGTCTCACAGGTGGTTAATGTGGTTGACAATGCAAATATCTCAAAGAAGGTGGTAAAGATGAGACCGCTTGGAGTAATAAAGGGGTAATGATGCTAAAGATTGGTAGGATTCCATACGCAAACCTCTTCCCAATCTTCTATAATCTCAACCACATTCACCAAATCCAAGATTACCAATATGTTGATGGCGTGCCAACACATCTTAACAATCTGCTCAAAGAAGGTAGCATTGATCTGAGTCCCTCCTCATCCATTGAATACATAAAAAACAAAGACATATACGACTATATTGATGGGCATTCGGTAAGTTCATTTGGGCAGATAGGTAGCATCTTCTTGTTTTCAAATGAACCAATCCAAAACCTAAATGAGAAGATTATCAAGGTTACCTCCCATTCTGCAACATCCATATGCCTATTAGAGATTATCACAAACGAGTTTTACAATGTATTTCCTAAACTTGTTTCTGACGATAAACCATACTATGATAAAGACCATCCTTTTTTACTTATCGGTGATGAGGCATTGATACATTTTAAGACCGATAAGACGCACAATTACATATATGACCTTGGTGAGATATGGTATGATTTTACAGGATTACCATTTGTATTTGCCCTTTGGATTGTAAGAAGGAAAAACCTGATTGACGACAAAAAAAGGAACTTGTTTAATAGTTTTGTTATGCATCTAAACACAGCAAAAAACAAGGCATATGAAAACATAAGTGAAATTGCACAATATTATGATTTAAAAGGCATTTTGACAAGAGACGAGATAGTCAATTACTGGAAAAAGATTGACTACAATCTAACTGATAGACACAAAGAAGGACTCAAACTATTTGAAGAACTCTACTTTAAGGTTAGGGGAGACTGATTGAAACTTACCATTGTTGGCACAGGCTATGTTGGGTTAGTAACAGGTGTATGCCTGTCTGAAATGGGCAATAAGGTTATATGCGTTGATAAGGATGAAAGGAAGATAGAGACCCTAAATTTAGGTATCCCAACTATCTATGAACAAGGACTTGAGAACTTACTTAAGGAAAATCTAAAGAAAGGCAACATCACCTTTACAACTGATCTAAAGCACGCCTTAAGGGATGCAGAGATGGTCTTTATCGCAGTTGGCACACCGCAGGATGATGAGGGTAACGCTGATTTACGGTATGTCAAAGAGGTTGCAAGGCAGATTGGACAGTTTATCCAAAAAAAGATAATAGTTGTAAACAAATCAACAGTGCCTGTAGGAACTGCTGATTTAGTAAGGGATATCATAAATGAGGAGTTGCAAAACAGGGGTGTTGATATAGAGTTTGATGTAGTAAGTAATCCTGAATTTCTAAAAGAGGGAGATGCAGTAAATGACTTTATGAAACCTGATAGGGTGGTGGTAGGATATAAAAAGGAGTCATCCCTTCAAAAACTAAAGGAATTGTATGCCCCTTTTACCAGAAGTCACGAGAGGTTTATTGCAATGGATGTCAGAAGTGCAGAGATGACAAAATATGCTGCAAACGCTATGCTTGCCACAAAGATATCCTTCATGAATGAGATGGCAAACATCTGCGAGCTCGTAGGGGCAGACATAAACAAGGTAAGGGTTGGTATTGGCAGTGACAAAAGGATAGGTTATCACTTCATATATCCGGGTTGTGGTTTTGGTGGGAGTTGTTTCCCAAAGGACCTTAAGGCTCTTGAGAAGGTGGCTTTGAGAGTGGGTTATACTCCAAGGATTATTCAGGCAACTCAAGTTGTAAACGAGGCACAAAAGAGAAAGATACCAAACATGATAATGAAGAGATTTGGTAGCGTAAAAGACATGTTATTTGCCCTGTGGGGGCTTAGTTTTAAACCAGAGACTGATGACATGAGAGAGGCTCCTTCAATAGTATTTGTAGATGAGATTACAAACAAGGGGGCGAGGGTTGTTGCCTACGACCCAAAGGCTATGGCGTCTGCAAAAAATCTTTGGTTTAAGGACAAGCCAAATATAGATTATGTGGATAGCAAGTATGAGGCATTAAAAGGTGCTGATGCCCTCGTAATCCTTACAGAATGGAAGGAATTTAGGAGCCCTGACTTTGAGGAGATCAAGACCCTGCTTAAAAATCCAATAATCTTTGACGGTAGAAACTTGTATGACCCTGATGTTATGCTTTCAATGGGGTTTGAGTATTATCAGATTGGTTATGGTCTTACTAAAACCAAACCTTAAGACAGCATGCCTTAAGGATTTGGTAGAAAGGAGAATAACTTGAAGGTAAAACTAACAACTGGGGAAGAGATAACAACAAAAAGCAACGAGGATATATACAGGGCACTTAAAAGAGAGGGCATATACCTTACGGCATCTTGTGGGGGCAGGGGGATATGTGGTAAGTGCAAGATTAAGATCGTTGATGGAAATTATAAGGCAACATCATCAGGTGCCCTAACAAAACAAGAGAGAGATGAGGGGGTTGTTCTTGCTTGTAAAACCTATCCAAAAAGTGATGTTATGGTTGAGATACCGAGGTTATCCATTTTAACAGTAGGTGATAAGATTGCCATTTCTAAGATGCAAGACCTCAAAGAATATCTCTCAACATACGGTGTAGAGATAAAGCCAATGGTAAGAAGGGTTGCCCTTGAGATATCACCACCATCATTAGATGACAAAAGGGGTGATTTAGATAGATTAACAGAGAGACTCAAAGAATTAAACCTTCTACCGATGAGATTTTCACATGGTTTTGTGTCATCAATGGCGGATGTAATGAGGTTATCAAATTGGAGTTTTGACATAAACTACATATCCACACCTGACAATATAAGAGAAGCAATCTACCTAACATCAAAGGAGTTTTGTGACAGGGAGTTTGGTGTGGCAGTTGATATAGGCACAACAACAGTGGTGGTCTATTTGGTCAATCTTAGTAATGGCAAGATTGTTGATACAGGTTCAATATACAATTCACAGATTAAGCATGGCGATGATGTTATCACAAGGATTATCTACAGCACTGAAGGAGACGGATTAGAAGAATTAAGAAGTGCTGTGATTGAGGATGTCAACAACTTAATAACTGTCATTAGAGAACGGCACAAGATAAAGAGATGTGAGATTAACTCTGTGGTGATATCTGGTAACACTACCATGTCGCATATCTTCTGGGGACTCAATCCTGAATCAATAAGGCTTGAGCCATACATACCAACCGTTAATAAATTCCCTGTATGGAGGGCAAATAACGCAAGGCTTGCAACTAACAGCCAAGCACCTGTTTATACGATGCCATGTGTTGCAAGTTATGTAGGGGGAGACATCGTATCTGGTGTGATTGCCTCAAAGATACATAAAAGCGAAGATGTATGTCTGTTTATGGACATTGGAACTAATGGAGAGATTGTGATTGGCAATAAGGACTGGTTAGTAACGGCTGCATGCTCTGCCGGACCGTGTTTTGAAGGAGGGGGACTCACATCAGGTATGCGGGCAGTCAAAGGGGCTATTGAGTCTGTTTCGTTTGATAAAGACACATTAGAGCCAACCTTAAATGTCATAGGTGACAGTGAACCTCTTGGTATCTGTGGTTCTGGAATAATTGATGCATTGTCAGGGATGTTTCTTAATGGCATTATTGATCAAAAAGGCAAGTTTATCAAGGATAAAACCAGCAGGATTAGAAATGGTGAAAATGGCTTGGAGTATGTCTTACACTATGACAAAAAAGGTGGTAAAGACCTTGTCATAACAGAGCCTGATATTGACAACATAATAAGGTCAAAGGCAGCGATATATGCTGGGATTACCACATTGCTAAATGAGGTTGGTCTCAACATTGATGCCATCAAAAAGGTTTATATTGCAGGGGGTTTTGGAAACTATCTAAACATACAAAAGGCTATCACTATTGGAATGTTGCCCGACATTGAGGCATCAAGATATGAGTTTATCGGCAACACCTCAATCACTGGTGCGTGTCTTGCACTTTTATCATTTGACCTTTTAAAAGAGGCAGAGGAGATATCTTCAAGGATGACATACATAGAACTCTCCACGATTAGAAACTTTATGGATGAGTATGTTTCTGCCCTTTTCCTTCCACATACCGACATCAAAAGATTCAAAACCGTACAAGGTGCTATGCTTCATGATGCAAAGTGTTGACAATAATCCCATCTGTGCCTTCATTATAATTAACCATCTCTTAAAGATATGAATAGGGGCAAAAAAACACAAGGAGTGTTTAGAAGGTCTTTGAAAAGACCATTATAGGAGGTGTGGTTATGAACCGTAGGGAATTTTTAGGTGCAGGTGCTGTATTAACTGTAGCAAGTATGATGCCGTTGGATTTACAGGCAAAGGATGATAAGGACAACACAAAACCAGTTATCAAGGCATACAAGGAAATAGGCAAAACAGGTATTAAGATGTCAGATATTTCCTTTGGTGCAGGTAGGGCTCCTGCTGCATCTTTAATCTTAAGGGCAATAGATGCAGGAATCAACTACTTTGACACAGCCCCTGATTACGGAGCCTCTGAAAAAAACATCGGAGAGGCTATGCCAAGGATAAAGAGAGACAAGATATACATAGCCACCAAATTCTGCACACCAAACCCATATCCATCACACCTACCATTAGGCTCAAAAAGGGCAGATTTCATTTCATCAGTAGAACAAAGCCTTTCAAGGATGAAGACAGACTATATTGACTTTATCTTTGTGCATGCCATCGGAGAGATGAACAGGGATTATGAAAAGGAAAAGAAGAGATTATTTGACCCCGAGATGCTATCAGCATTTGAAAAACTAAAGAAGGATGGTAAGGTAAGATTCCTTGCTGTCTCATCACACGGGCCTAATAACACAGAACAACTACTAATGGATGCAGTAAAATCAGGCAAATACGATATGATTATGCCGTCTTTCAACTTCATGAAGTTTCCAAAGATGATGGATGTTATCAAAGAGGCATACAAAAACAAGGTAGGGGTTGTTGCTATGAAGACCCTTGCTGGAGCAAAGGACTCGGGTATCTCTGATTACCCACAGGCTGCATTTAGATGGGTGCTCAAACACGAAGAGGTATCGGGGCTCGTTGTATCATTTAGGACTACAGCGGATTTAGAAAACTATCTACCTGCTTCAGGAACCAAATATAGCAAAAGAGACGAACACATACTTAAGACCTATGCGAAGATGTTTTCAAAAGACTACTGCAGAACGGGGTGTAATGATTGTAGTGGTGTGTGTAAAAACGGGGTTGACATCGCCACAGTATTAAGATACAGGATGTATTTCAAGGACTACTCAATGGAAAAGGAGTCTATGAAGTCATATGCATCACTTGATAACAACGCCTCATCTTGTCTAACTTGTGAAGAACCAACATGCAACAGGGTTTGTCCATATGGATTACCTATAAAGGATTTACTCGTTGATGCCCACACATCTTTAACCTTCTTTGCGTAGATGCTAAAAGAGATACTGATAAAGTCTCTGTTGATACTGCTTTTACCCTGTATCGTTCTTGCATTGTATCTTGAAGGGCAGAGGTATGACCCTGCCCTTTTGGACTTTAAGTCAGCACCCAAAAAATCACAGTCTGAACAGATTTTAGAGAAGACCCCATTATCTGATACCTCAAAAGCCATAGATGGATTTAACATTATAGGCAAACCAAGGGAGTTTACAAAAGATAACCTCTATGAGCATGTAAACGGTCATGCAGAGTATTTCATCGGGATGGGATTTAAAAAACTCACAGTAAGTGAATATGCCGCAAACGGAAATCAACCCGAGATTCAGGTTGAGGTCTTTGACATGGGTATGCCCTTACAGGCGTTTGGTGTATTGATGGATGCGGTAGGCTCAAAGGCGACATCAGTGAGTGTTGGTTCAATGGGCTTTAAGACACAAAATGCTGTCCTTTTTATAAAAGGACAATACTATGTCAGGGTAATACCTTATAAAAAAGAGGCAAACATCATAGCATTTGCAAAAGGGTTTGAAAGACTACTACCTTCATCAAAAACAGACCCCTTTGGTGTCTTTGGTAAACTCCCTAAAATCGGTAAGGTCATCTCAACAAAATATGTAAAAGAAGGATACAGGGGGCTTGATTTTTTAAACAATGTCATTGAAAGACAGTACGAATATGAAGGTGGTGTTATACACCTTGCCCTGTTGGTTGCAAAGGAGGAAGAGATAAAAACAGTGGTCAGAAGTGCATTGGAGTTTTTGGGTAAATCTGGGTCAGAATATCAGAGGATACAAACCCCAAAGGGTGAAGTATTTAAGATACATGACAAATACGAGGGGGACTGGGTCATGATACATTCAAAAGATGCAGTGATATGTCTTTTTGGCAATATCAATGATGATGTCATAAAGAAGGTGTCAGATGTCTAATACAAAACTGATAAATCGCAGGGATTTTATAAAAAAATCTGGGCTTGTTGCATCTCTTGCTCTTGGTGCAGGTGTGTGGGGTTATGTCTTTTATAGCGATGAACCAGTTAAGAAGACTAAAAAGCATATAATGACTGTCAAGGACTTTAGGGTTGAACCTATTAAGACATACCCAGACATTGCAGTAGCACAAGGTAGGGATGTTGAAGCCATCACAAAAAAGGTGGTAGATAGATTAGGTGGTATGAGTAGATTTGTAAAACCCGGTGAAAGGGTCTTGATAAAACCTAATGCCTCGTGGGATAGACAACCTGAACTTGCCGCAAATACAAACCCATTAGTCATATCAGCCATAGTCAAGATGTGCCTTGAGGCAAAGGCAAAGGAGGTATGGGTTACAGATGTAACCGTCAACGATGCCCAAAGGTCATTTGCCCGTTCAGGCATTGAGCAGGCAGTATTGAAGGCAGGTGGGATTATCAAGTTTCCATCCAGTAATGATTTCGTTGAGACCGATCTAAAAGGTGATGCACTTAAGGTCTGGCCTGTCTGCAGGTTTATTCACGATATAGACAAGGTCATAAATGTGCCAGTTGTAAAGCATCATTCTCTAAGCAAATGCACTATCGCAATGAAAAACCTATATGGACTGATTGGCGGACAGAGGAATCTTCTGCATCAAGATATATACACATCCATTGCTGATTTAGCAACCGCAATTAGAACTACCCTTACAGTCATTGATGCTACTCGTGTCTTGATGAGAAACGGACCTACAGGTGGTGATATATCCGATGTCTCTGAACATCATACTGTTTTAGCAAGCATTGATACAGTTGCAGCAGAGACATATGCATTGAGATTCTTGGATCTAAAGGTAGAGGATGTGCCTGCTATTAGCATTGCTGAAAAGAGAGGCGTAGGTTCATCAAGATTAAACGACCTACACATAGCTGAGGTATGAAGAAACTATTATCCTATAGAAACATACGAAGGTTGTATGCAGGGTTTTTCTTGCTTTTGTTCTTTTTGCTGATTTTCTTGACAAATTTTAGGTTTATGAGAGGATTTGAGGTAGCCCTCTTTTTGCAGTTAGACCCCTTGAATGCAATTGCTACATTCCTCACAAGCTGGACTATTTATAAAGGCTTAATCATAGCAGTTGTGATAATAATCAGCACGCTTATACTTGGAAGATATTTCTGCTCATGGATGTGTCCGTTGGGCATCATAAATCAGATTACAGGAAGCATACTCCAAAAGATTAAGCCAGTGGACGCATACAAGATGAACAGTTTTAGGACGGCTTACAGGATAAAATACTATGTCCTGACATTCTTGTTGGTCTTGGCAATAGGTGGAAGTTTACAAATAGGGCTATTTGACCCAATTGCACTTATAACTCGTTCCTTTGCAGTGTCTGTTTTTCCGGGAGTGAATTTCTCAACCGGTGCCTTATATCTAAACCAGCCCGTGTTTTATGGTGGTGTCTTGGTAACAGTGGTGTTTTTGATAATCCTTTTTGCAAATAGATACATCACAAGGTATTGGTGTAGAACACTATGTCCTTTAGGTGCGATGTTAGGGCTTTTGTCATTTAGTCCTATTTTTGCCATTAGAAGGGATGTGGATAGATGTAACAACTGTCAAAGGTGTCTAAAAAACTGTCATGGTGCATGCGATCCTCACTCCACTCTTAAGACATCTGAATGTATGGTTTGTATGAATTGCATTGAGGATTGCCCCGAAGGTGCATTGAGGTATGGGCTACCTGCTCATAAATCTGCACAAGTAACCAGTTTAGATATAAACAGAAGAAGACTCGTTGAATCCGCTGTCTTTGGGCTTATTGCCTTTCCAATGATAAGGTCATCAGTCAACGCCGAAAACATCCCTCAACCATCAGTAATCAGACCTCCGGGTTCATTAGCTGAAAAGGACTTTTTAAGGCGATGTCTCAAGTGTGGACAGTGTATGAAGATATGCCCAACCAATGCTATTCAGCCTGCACTTTTGGAATCAGGCTTTGAGGGACTTTGGACACCAATCATCATCAATTCAATAGGATACTGTGAATACAACTGTGTTCTGTGTGGGCAGGTATGTCCAACAGGTGCTATTATGCCTATAACTGTTGATAAGAAGATTGGCAGTGGTGGTGAAAAACCCATCAAGATTGGCACCGCATTTTATGACTACGGACGATGCCTTCCATGGGCAATGCACACAGACTGTATTGTCTGTGAAGAGGTATGCCCAACATCACCGAAGGCTATCTGGTTTAAACAGGTGGATGTTAAGATGAGGGATGGAAGTATCAAGAAGTTCAAACTCCCATATGTTGATGTCAATCTGTGTATCGGTTGTGGTATTTGTGAGAATAAATGTCCTGTAAAAGACAGACCCGCAATCAGGGTTACATCAGTAGGAGAGACACGGTCAAATAAAAACAAAATGGTCTTGAAAGAAAATAAAATATGATATAAACAAGTTAGTTATTGTAAAAGTGTTGTCCTTTGTTCTTCATAAGTTGTTTTTATCTTTTCAATGAGTTTATCTATCTTTTTGATGTCATACCCAATGCTGTCAAGTCCTATATTTGCAATATCAATGTCTCGTTTAAAACCTATCCCTAAATGAAGGCATATTGCATCTGCTATTCTTGTTATCTGGCAAGATACCTCATAGGATGTATCAGCAAGTACGCTTAAATCCTCAGTATGATGAAATTCTATTACAGTTTCAAGATTTTTTGGTAGTTTCCATTTTCTTGCAATTAATCCTCCAACATTGCAGTGATTAAAACCTAAAACATCATTTTCAATATCTAAGAAAGGTAATCCCTCCGCATATGCCCGTTCAATGACTAATGCGTAAGAGTCTGCAAGGCTTGTATTTAAGACAATCTTCCCCATATCATGCACTAACCCTGCAACCAATGCCTCATCAGGTTTCATCATCTTTGTCTCTGCAGCAATTGCCGATGCCGCAAGCGATACTGCAAGGCTGTGCTCCCAAAGTTTCTGTTCAAATATGCCAAAGTTTCTGTGCATATCCTTAAGAGAGGCAGCCACTACAAGAGATTTCATCGTGTTAAACCCGATGAGGATGATCGCACTACTTATGGAGTCAACACTCCTGTTTTTGCCGTAATAAGGAGAATTTGCGATTCTAAGTAGTCTTGCAGAAAAGGATTGGTCCTTTGAAAGTATCTCTTCCAACTCCTTTATAGAGGATGTATCACTGCTGATTAGTTGTAAGACCTTCATCGCTATGGGCGGAAGACTTGGGATATCAATGGTCTCAAGTATTATCTTTTCTAATGATGTTTGTTTCATGATTGCCCTCTCATAGTTTTTCTAATTTTGTGATAAGGTGCTGTAGTGTATCAATAGAAAAAGGCTTTTGTAAAATATTAATTTTTTCTTTATTGACAAAATCCATTATCTCACCTTCAATGAGTGATCCAGTCATAAGAACAAATCTATTCATATTGAACGCATACTTTGTTTTAAGCACATTGAAGATATAATCGCCCCTTGCATCAGGAAGCAAAAAATCGCAAAAAACTGCCCACGGTGTAGTATCTTTTAAAACACCTTGTGCATCCTTGAAATTGGAACACACAACAGATGAATACCCTAATGTATCAAAAAATATATGAAGTAACTCTGCAATATCAGGCTCGTCTTCTATTATGAGTATTGTTTTAGGCTCAACCATAGATCAAACTGAATTGA
>JAOAGP010000016.1 GCA_026415695.1 Thermodesulfovibrionales bacterium
GTCTTTTGCCTCAATGTAGCCCGTGATGTGTTGGTTGCCATCCCAAATCCTAAAATCAGGGTTGCCTGCCTCTGTCTTTTTGGGTAATGTAGTGATGTGGATGTGTGTTTTGTTTAATCTGTGGCAAAAATCCTCAAGAAAGGACTTAAGGGTTGGATAATAACTCTCCTCCCTTGCATCGCCTCTGAGGAATGTATCTGATATTGCTTTAAGATATTCTTTTAACATGGCTGGATTAGTATAAACGAATTGTTTACATAATTTGAAAGGGTTTAAATTGATGGTCTAAAAGATTAGTCATACAGGATAAAAAAATCTTTCATAGTATTTACGGATATAACAGTGTCTATACAAGCGTATACGGACTTTAGAATTAAATAAAAGTCTTTACAATTGATTTGATTTGTTATACATTATTATCAGTGAAAATAATCAGGAGAATAGATGAGCGATAATTTACAAAAGACAAGAGAAACAACCCTTGCAAAGATTAGGCAGAGTAATGATTTCCCAGCCATGTCATCCACGATTACCCTTTTAAACAAGTTTGATTCAAAGGATGACATCTCAATAACCGAATTTGCAAATGTCATTCTCAAAGACCTTGCCCTGACTACGAAGATACTGAAGATTGTAAACAGTGTTCACTTTATGCAGTTTGGTGAGGTTACAACTATCTCAAGGGCGATAATCCTTTTAGGGTTTGAAAATGTTAGAAACCTTGCTATGACACTCATTCTATTTGACCAGTTACACAAACATAAAACAAACATACCACTTATGGACAGTGTGTTGAAGTCTTTTTACAGTGCTTTACTTGCAGAAAAGATTTCTTATGAGACGGATTTTGCTGACAAGGAGGAGGCATTTATATGTGCATTGTTTCACATATTTGGCAAGATACTTGTTTCATTCACAATGCCTGATAAACTCCCTGAGATACTCGATTTTATGCAAAAACACAATGCAAATGAATCTGTTGCTGCAATGTCTATTTTAGGTATCACATTTGAAGAAATAGGTGCAACTATTGCAAGGGATTGGAACTTCCCTAAAAAGATAATCTACAGTATGAAAAGGATAATGCCTTCTGAATTATCCGATACACAAAATGATGCCGATAAATTAAGGTCAATCTCTACCTTTGTGCACAACATATCAAATGTGATTGCAACTTATGATGCCCTTTCAGAAAGAGAAACAGCAATAAACAAGATGATTGATGCATATGGAGTTCATTTTAAACCTTACAAAAAGATTATCAATGATGTTATAAAATCGTCATCAGAGGATTTCATCCAGTTTTCTAACATCTTTGGTATTGATCTACAAAGATCAGTTTTTTCAAAAAACCTATTGAAGTCTAAAGACACCCCGTCAGACCATAAGATTAAGGTAGTTGATGATGATTTAAGTCTTGGTGGTGGCATAGAGACCATTGATGAGATAATGGAGACGGATTCTTATGAAAGTCCTGAAAGTATCTTTAGAAGGGGGATACAAGATATAAATAAGTCTTTATTGAGTGGTTTTTCATTAAACGATGTAATCAGGATTGTGCTTGAAACGATGTACAGAGGGCTTCAGTTATCCCAAGAGGCAAAGGTCTTGTTTCTAATAAAGGACACAAAAAGACCAGTGATGGTTGTAAGATATGGCTTTGGTGCAGATATAAACGAAACAAAGTCTTGGTTTGAGATCAATTTAAATGAAACAGAGGATGTTTTTAACAGGGCAATACTAAATCAAAAAGACCTCGTTATAAAAAGTATCATTTCAGAAGATGTAAGAAGGATTCTTCCCGAGTGGTACAGACAAAGGATAAAGGAAGACCTTTTTATTATCCTTCTGCCTATTGTGATTAGCGGGATTTCAATAGGACTTTACTACATTGATGGCAAGAAAGAAAATATGAGTAGCCTTTCAATTATGCATCTCAACAATCTGAAGATTCTACGCGACCAGACTGTGATGGCGATAAAGCAAAAGAGGGGATTCTGACCTTGTGGATAGTCAACTCGTTTTTAAGGTCAAAGAAGAGATATTAGGCACGGTTATCAAAAAACACAACCATATACTAATCACAGGTTGGAATAAAACAGGCAAGACTACATCAGTATTAAAGACAACTCGTCATTTTAACAACAGAGTTTATTACTCACCTGATAAAAGATCCTTGTCTTATGCACTTGAGGTTGATAAAGATATTAAGACCATAACCTCTATATCTGAAATACCTACTACAAGTGATGTATTGTTGATAGTTGACGATTTTTCAAGGGTTGACAACGAAACACAAAAAACTATTTGGGGTTTCATACGAAACAATAAATCTATGAAGATAGTTGTTGTCAGTAACAAGATTATTGACTTAAAACCAGTCCTTTTGATATTTGATGCCGTTGTTAGATTCAAAAATGACACCGCAGAGATACTGTATTCAAGCCTTTTAGAAGAAAGTCTTTCAGAGGGCAAGACTTGATGTTAGATAGGTGGAGACTTATTGACAGCGGAGACCGTGATTGTTATTACAACATGGCGTTGGATGAGGCAATTGCAGAGTCTGTGATTAAGGGACTTGCACCTATAACATTAAGGTTTTATGGATGGCAGAAACAGGCTGTTTCAATAGGTGCATTTCAGAGGATACAGGATATCAATACCAACTACTGTGTAGAACAACAGATACCAATTGTAAGGAGACCTACTGGGGGCAGGGCTATACTTCATGGTAATGAACTGACCTATAGTCTAAGTGCAACAAGTGATGGCATATTTTCATCTAATGTCAAAGACTCATATATCTTGATATCAAGGGTATTTGTAAGTGCCTTTCACAATCTTGATATGGGAGTTGAGTTTTCTCAGAAAAAGGCAAGTGGTAGAGACCTTACTCGTAGCCCATTGTGTTTTAATTCGGTATCTATTGGAGAGATTACATATAGGGGTAAAAAACTTGTTGGTTCGGCACAGAAGCGATGGCGTAATGGATTTTTACAGCAAGGCTCCATTCCTTTTGAAATAGATTATGACACAATAAAGACAATCTTTTTAGGAGAGGATGCTTATCAGTTTAGTGATGTCAAATCCATAAAAACAGATATTACGATTGAACAACTAAAGGATAGGATTATTGATGAGTTTGAGAGGTATTTTCAGGTCTGTCTGTATCTGGCGGAGCCTCTTGAGTTTGAGCATCAGAGGGCTCTTGAGTTAGTTGCTTTGAAGTATCAGACTCATCAGTGGAACTTTCAGAAGGTAAGAAGTTGTGATGGTAAAAGAGATGAAACATAGATGCAATCATCACAAGGCTCATATAACTCTGTGCTGCGTAATTTAGAATCTGTAGTGGTAAGGCAAGGACTGCACCAATAATTGGTATTAATGTAAAAGGTGAGGTGATAAAAACCACAACAAAACTCATCAAAAGATAACCCAACATCAATATGATGTAAAATCCAACTGAAGACGGTTTGTTTATAAGATATCTTATTGTGCCACTGATTGATTTGAAAGCCCCAGTCTTATTAAATACAAGATAGGCAATACCATAAAAGGTTATGCTCAAACTGATGATTATCAAAAATAGACCGATTGACAAGAGAAGTAGCATGAAAAAAATACTCAGAAAGAGGGCAAGGGTTTCTTCCTGTCCTCTTGCAAAGTCAATTACCTTCCTTGATAATCCGCCTCCTACGCCTAATACAAAGGCAACAACAATGAAAATAGCACCAGTGATTGCAGAAAAACCCAAAACTGAAAAGAAGTGTTGTTTGCCTTCTCTAAAAAACATCCTTAATGAGATATGATCTACTGGTTCAATCACAAAGTTTTTAATCACACCTGCTACCCCACCAATCGTAAAGACCCATAGCAATGTTACAGAGAGAATGTAGATGATGAGGCTGAGAAACAAGACAAGTGCCATTGCAAAGTATTTGTTTAACAACTCGGCTGAGCCAAGGAAGAGACTTTCAAGATTTCTTAACCTCAATATTTCTGTAAAATCAAGACCAAATATCACAAAAGCAATACCAATGGGGATACCAACTATCAGAAAGAATGCAGTAAAGGTTAGCAACATGGTAAGCATCTGCACTAAAACAAGATACCAGTTTTTATTTATAGTATGTAGTCCTTTTTTAAAAGAGATTATCAGCAAGATATCTAATCCCCTCTGTAACCCAAGACACTTATACCTGCAGCATTTGCTGTTTGTATAAATCTTTCCCTGTCAACTATGATGGTTTTGCCTGCCTCAATTGCAAGCACCCTTGCTCTTACCTCAATCATACTTTCAATGGTATTTAAACCTACTGTAGGGACATCAAGCCTCATATCCTGATGAGGTTTGCTGACCTTTACAACCACTGTGCCTTCACCCCCAAGTTTACCACCCCTTATTATTGCCTCATCAGTGCCTTCAATAGCCTCAACCGCCATCACAGCCCCGCCTTTTACAACTACTGTCTGTCCTATGTCAAGTCTGCCTATCTCCTTTGCAATCCTCCATCCAAACTCTATGTCTTTTAACTCTTCTTTAAGGGGATGCGATTTTGTAAGTATGCCTTCTGGTGTTATGAGATTTGGGCTAAAGGCTGCTGTCTCAATGATGTCTATCCCTTCGCTTTTAAGCTCATTAGAAAAGGCATTTAAGATTGCATCATCGGTTCTTTCTTTGAGACTAAAAAGTATCTTTATAGCCCTTAAGTCAGGTGTAATCCTTGATTTATAAAGAAGGGTTTTTTGCACCTTTCCAGCGATTATTACCTTGTCAATGTTGTTGTCCTTGAGTGTGCCTATAATCTTACCAATCCTACCGATGTTGATCCAGAATGTCTTGTTTGAAACATCCTCTATGGATTTATCTGCGATGTCTTCAAGGGCTATCACGAATACCTCGTATCCTTGATGATTTGCATCCCTTGCAATCTGTATTGGTAAGGCGCCAGAACCTGCAATTATCCCAATCCTTTTCATCGTTTGATATAATACCTTATTCAGTCTCTGCTGCTAATTTCCTGCAGATTCCCCTCTTTGATTTTTCAATGAACTGTACAAGATGTCTTATCTCAGCAATATCAGGCAGTTCTGTGATGACCTTATTTAATGCGTCTTTCAAGAGGTGATGCTCCTGAAAGATTATCATGTATGCCTTTTTGAGAGTGTTTATTGTCTCTTTAGAAAATCCCCGTCTCTTTAAACCCACAAGATTAAGACCAAAGAGTTGTCCTCTATATCCCGCAGCAATGACATAGGGTGGTACATCAAGTGCTATAGAACTGCCTCCACCTATCATAGCATGTGCCCCAATACTACAATACTGATGCACAGGTGTAAGCCCTCCGATTACAACATAATCCTCCACAGTCACATGTCCTCCAAGTGTAGCAGCATTTGCCATGATGATGTTGTTCCCTAATTTACAATCATGTGCGATGTGGACATATGCCATCAAAAAGTTGTTGTCTCCAATGCTTGTAAAACCATCGCCACTTACAGAACCTCTATGTATTGTCATATTTTCACGGATAATATTGTTATTCCCAATCCTTACCCCTGTGTCTTCCCCTCTGTATTTTAAATCCTGTGGAGGGGTTCCTATTGAAGTAAACGGATAGATAGAATTATTTTCTCCAATGGTAGTATTTCCCTCAATGACTATATGTGATATCAGCCTTGTGCCTTTTGATATCTTTACCTTGCCATCAATGATGCAGTATGGTCCGATATAAACATCATCGTCAATGTCGGCTTCTTTACTCACTATTGAAGATGGATGGATTTTCATTGTTTATATCTCCTTATCAGAAACCATTGCGGTAAATTCAGCCTCTGCTACAAGTTTGTTGTCAACATAGGCAAGTCCCTCAAACTTGCAAACGGTATTTCGTCTATGCAACAACCTTATTTCAAGCATCAACTGGTCTCCGGGGAATACAGGTCTTCTAAACTTTGCCTTTTCAATACTCATAAAGAAGATGGAATTACCCTTTACTCCAGATTTATAGGCAAGTATTCCAGCAGTCTGAGCCATTGCTTCAACTACCAATACACCCGGCATCACTGGGTTGTCTGGGAAGTGCCCTTGAAAAAAAGGTTCATTGATGGTCAGATTCTTTATGCCTACTGCCTTTTTGCCTTCTTCTATATCTATTACCTTGTCAATGAACAAAAACGGATACCTATGTGGAAGTATGCTACAGATCTCTTTGTGTTCTACTATCATTTATAACCTCCTTATTAGTTTTAAAAAAACACTATGACCATAGACAAACTAAAGATTTTTATTTCTCTGTGGTCAGAGTTTCTTTTGTCTTAAATAATGTTTTGGAGATTAGCAATTTCTTAAAACCCCTCTATACTTTTTTAACAACAATAACGGCATTGTTACCACCAAACCCAAAGGCATTACACATTGCCACATTGATGTCTTTATGTAGTGCTGTATTTGGTGTGTAGTTGAGGTCGCATTCTGGGTCTAGTTCTGTGTAGTTTATAGTGGGTGGGATAACTCCATCTTTTAGCGTAAGACAAGTTGATACAAATGCTATAGCCCCTGAAGCACCCAATGTATGACCTATCAAGGGTTTGATTGCATTAATGTTTATTTCATATGCCTTTTGCCCAAATACTTGTTTTATTGTCTCTGTCTCAACCTTATCGTTTAAAACCGTCCCTGTGCCATGACTGTTTATATATTGAATATCGTTTTTGTCAATCCCTGACATTTCAAGTGCCTTCTGCATTGCCCTGATTTGACCTTTGCTATCAGGTGCAGTAAGATGAGTTGCATCGTGTGTTGAGGCATAACCTAATATCTCGGCATATGCCTTTGCATCCCTTTTTTTGAGGCTATGCTCACTTTCTAATACCACAAAGCCAGCCCCTTCTCCTAATACCATTCCATCTCTATCCTTGCTAAACGGCCTACACGAAGTTTGGGGGGTATCGTTTCTCTTTGAAAGTATCCTCATTGCACACCAAGCGGTAAATATTGCCTCGCTGATGGTTGCATCCGTGCCACCACAAAGTGCGATATCTACATACCCATCCCTGATAAGTCTAAACCCTTCACCAATAGCATTTAGCCCAGATGCGCATGCGGTTGTGATGGTAAAACCATGTCCCTTTATACCAAATCTCTTTGAGATGTAGCATTCTGTGGCATTATACATGCTCATCGGAATGGTCAAAGGGCTTACAAAACGCCATCCTTTTGTGTGGAAGTTTTTGTGCTGCTCGTCATCGGTGATGATTCCACCAAGCCCTGTGCCAACTATCAATGCAGTGTCTTCATGTGGTTTTATTGATGCATCATTGATTGCCTCATGTGCGGCAAAGATTCCTAACTGACTAACCCTATCCATCTCCTTTAGTTCCCTTTTGTCTATGAGAAGTAAAGGGTCAAAGTCATTGATCTCTCCTGCTATTTGAGTCCTTAAATGTGAGGGGTCAAATGTGGTTATCCTTTTAATACCTGATATCCCTTTAGTAGCAGATTTCCAGAAGGTTTCTTTATTGTTTCCGATTGCGGTTATAACACCAAGCCCTGACACAAATACCCTATGAGGCATTCCTTTAACCTCTTAAGTGTCTTTCTACTGCCTCTACCGTTGTCTTGATGGAATTGATGTGGCTTATCTCTTCGTCAGGTATTGTGATATCAAACTCGGCCTCAAGTGCAGAGATGATGGACAATGCCTTTAGGGAGTCACCCCCTAATTCAGATATTGAAGAGTCATCAGATATTTCGGATACATCAACCTCTAATTCATCAGCAACAATCCTCTTTACCCTATCCAAGATGTCATCCATGGATTACAATCCCTCTTTACTGTATTTGCTAATCATCTCAGAAACCTTTTTTTCAAGGCTATCCAATTGATGTTTCACTTCAGGTAGTTTCATGAATAGATTGTATGACTTTAAAAACTCCCTGTATGGCTTGCCGGGCGTTCCCAAATACACATTCTTTGTTATCTTGCCTGTAACCCCTGATTGAGCACCAATGACTGTGTTTGATTCTATATGAGTATGATCTGATATTCCTGATTGACCTGCTAATATGACATTGTCACCAATGACTGAACTCCCTCCAATACCCACCTGTGCTACTATTATTACATTCTTACCTATCTTTACATTATGACCTATCTGCACGAGATTATCTATCTTACTGCCAGAACCAATCACTGTGCTTCCAATTGTAGCCCTATCTATAGTTGTATTTGCTCCAATCTCAACATCATCACCAATGACAACATTGCCTACTTGCGGTATCTTTTTATGTATCCCTGCATCTAAAACAAACCCAAATCCATCAGCACCAATAACAACACCCGGATGTATGATAACCCTATCCCCGATCTCGCAATTATCTCTGATTGTCACATTATTGTAGATAATACATCCTTTACCAATCTTTACACCCCTACCAATGCAGCAACCAGCATAAATAACAGTGTTTTCATCAACGATGACATCATCTGATATGTGCACAAAGGCATCGATACACACACCTTTGCCTAACGATGCCTTCTTTGAAACATTTGCCTTTTTACTTATTCCTTTAAAAGGGTGTTTTGTAGGGTAAAAAAGACCTAAAACATCTGCAAAGGCAGACTTTGGATTTTTGACAATGAGCTGAGCATTTTTTATTTCAAGGGCTTTGTTTGTAATGACAGCAGATGCATTTGTCTTAATATTTTTACCTGTATTTTCGGATAAATAGGTTATATTTCCCTCTACTGCCTCTTCAATGCCTGCAGGAGAGATTATCTCAAGGTTAGCATCTCCAATGAGTTCTGCCTTTAGAAATTGGGCAATCTCAGAAAGTCTCATCAATTATTTGCTTTTTTTAGACTCGTTAAACTTCTTGATAACTGTATCAGTAATATCCACAGCCTTATCAAAATACAACAAACCCCCTTCAGATGATTCAACAATGTAGGTAAACTTCTCTTCTTTACCAATGTTTTCAATTATGACCTTCAGTTCTTTTATCATCTCAACCTCTATCTCACGCTGCTTCTTCTGAAGCTCATTTGTTGAATCAGAGACCAGTCTTTGAAATTCCCTTATTAATCTTTCAATCTCGTCCTCTTTTGACTTTTTTGCATCAGCAGACAGCACAGATGCTTGTTTTTCAAGGTCGGATTTCAGTTGTTCTATCCTCTTGCCCTTTTCCTCAATAACAGACTGTTTTGATTTCCTCATGGCTTCAATCTCGGATATAGACTTTTTGCCCTGCTCTGATTCGTTTAGGGCCTTTAGTAGATCGACAATACCGACCTTAATCGTTGCCTGTGCAGGCATCACAAGACATAATGACAACACCAAAGAAACAAAAACTGCAAAAAACTGATAAGTCTTCATCTAAATCCCTCCGTTTTTAATTTAAAAGAAAGTTCCAAAAGTAAATTCAAGTTTACTCGTGGACTCACCTTGTTTTTTGTTGAGATTGTATCCCCATTCAACCCTCAAGGGTCCCATTGGTGATATCCATCTGATACCAAAACCACTTGTGAGTTTTATATTCTTGCCCCAGCCATCTCCTCTATCGTAAGCCCTACCTGCATCAAAAAAGACGAGCCCTTTGAATTTGTATTCTGTCACTATTGGGAAGATGTATTCTGCATTAACAACAATCTCCCTTTCACCACCAATAGCATCTCCAGTAGATGGATCTTTCGGTCCTGCCTCTCCATATGCAACTCCCCTTACTGTTGTGATACCGCCTACATAATACCTTTCATAAAGTGGGAGTTTCTTACCAAAGAGACCAGTAGACAAGCCTAATCTTCCGCGAAGATGTATGGTGGTGACATCATAAACAGGGAAATACCAACCCGAATCAAGTAAAATCTTAAAAAAGGCGTTGCTACCGCCTAAACCAGCAAAGGTGGTTGATACTGAATTTCTTGAACCCCTGATAGGGTCTAAATTATTATCACGCGTGTCTCTGCCAACCGTTAAACTTACACTGCTTGTAACCTTGGTGCCCTCTTGTTCCTTGATTATAATGGATGCGTTTTCATTAATATCAGAGATATTGGTCCTTTCAAGGTTATATGCTATAGATGCCCCCCAATACTCCCAAAAGGTCCTGCCAAATGATACCTCAAATCCCGTAGAGCGTCTTGAATAATCAGGGTAGTCTCTTCTTATGCGATATATGCTTGTGCCAAATGATATCGGTTTGTCCATAAAGTAAGGGTTCCTAAAGGATAACTCATAAAACGAACTCAAACCCCCTAATTCACCCCTTGCCTTGAGATAATACCCCTTGCCTAAAAAGTTTCCTTGTGTGATGTCAACCATACCTATCAGTTTGTCAACAGAACTATACCCTCCACCAATGCTCAAAAAACCAGTAGGTTTTTCCTTGACCTTGATGTCAATATCAATAAGTTTAGTCTCTGTATTTGGTTTAGGGATTATCTCCACAGGGTCAAAATACTGTAGATTATTGAGCCTTTCGTAACTCCTTTTTATCAAAGCACCATTGAAGACATCTCCCTCGTCTAATCTCATCTCCCTGCGAATGACCTTGTCTTCAGTCTTTACATTGCCACTTATATCAATCCTTCCAATCCTAAACTTATCCCCCTCGTCAATCTTATAAACAATATCTAACAACCTTGTCTTGTCATCAGGCGTAACATCAGGGTTTACTGACACAAGGGCATAGCCCTTGTTAAAGTAAGCGTCTGTGATTGCACTTATATCGCTTTGAAGTCTGCTTTTACTAAATGGTTTATTTACAGGCAACTTGATGAGTTTTTTGATATCCTCATTTGGTATGTTTTTATTACCTGATATACCAACGGATTTAACAGAGTATTGTTCACCTTCGGTAAGGGATATTGTAATGGTCATTGACTCTTTGTCATCTGAAATCTTTACAACTGGTTCTGCAACTGTAACCTTTATGTATCCATTGTCAAAGTATAGATTCTTTATCTTTTCAATGTCTTCACTTACAACATGTTTCTTATAATACCCCTTGCCTGTAATCCATGAAAATAGCCCTCTTTCTGTTGTTTGCATCGCGGATTTTAGTTTTGATGCAGAGATATTTTTGTTGCCTTCAAAGATAATCTGTCTTATCTTGACCTTCTTATTCTCTTCAATGAAAAAGGTGACAGATACCTCATCGTCTGATAGTTTCTTGACAACAGGGATTACATTGGCAAGATAATACCCCTCGTCCTCATAAAATGCCTTTATCTTCATAGCGTTGTCATGGATAAGGGTTACATCTGATATAGCACCTTGAAGCAATCCAATCTTTTCTTTTAATTGATTGTCTTCAAAGTTTTTATTTCCCTGAAACTCAACCTTTACGATAGTTGGTTTTTCCTTGACGATGTAAACAACCCTTACACCTCCCTCAAAAGGCTCTATATCAACCTTTACATCATCAAAATACCCCATCTTATAAATCGCCTTTATGTCCTCTGATACCTTCTCGGTTGATAAGACTTCTTGTGTCTTTTGAGAGAGTTTAGCCCTTATTGCACTAAAATCAATACGCTTTATCCCTTTTATCTGGATGTCTGTGACAAGAGGGATTTCTTGGCAATAGGCATTGACAGATAGAATTATCATTGAGATCAATAATATTGCGGATATGTGTTTTGTTATCTTAATCATTTTTCAGTAAAAAAGCGGTTTTTAGTATAACAAATAAAACCCGTTTTTTGTAAATTAAATAAACTCGGAATTATATTTTAGCAACCCCTCTTTTAAAACATTAATAAGATTAGCCTTAAGGTCAAATTTGCCATGATGCCTGCTAAAACATCATCAAGCATCACGCCAAATCCATTTTGTATTTGTCTTTCTAACTTCTTAATTGGGAAGGGTTTAAAGATGTCGTATGCCCTAAAAATGGAAAACCCTAAAAAGAGATTTAAGGCATTTATGGGTATAAAAAACATTGTTAGCAGCATTCCTGTAAACTCATCAATGACAATCCTCCGATTATCCTTACCCCATATCTTCTCTCCTTCAAATGCTGACCAAGTGCCAAGCACAAAGGATGCAACTATCAACAATGCTTGAAGCAGTAATGTGGGATTAAAAACAAACAAGACTACAGTGCATAAAAGACTACACCAGCTACCCGAAGCAAAAGGAATATACCCAATAAAAAAGACAGATGCAATCATTTTTGCTAAAAACTTTGTCATGTCCTATTAATCATATCCAGAAAATCCTTAATGCCTTGTAAATACTCTTTTCTTGAGACATAAAAACTATCGTTATGTCCTCCTGACAATGATATCAGCACTTTAGGTTCAGTGGCATTGTCAAAAAGCCTTTTAGCCATTGCAAAAGGCACTATCTCGTCATCAATACTGTGAATGATGAGATTTGGTCTCTTTAAACCGCTTATCTTTTTTAGAGAATCATATTCATACTTACAAAGGTATCTTGCGGGCAAGTAGGGATAGACATGCTGGGCTAATTCCTTAAGGGATGTAAAACCACCTTCGTTGATTATTGCAAAGGCTGGCACTTTTGTTGCGAGGTCAATAGAAACAGCACTGCCAAGGGATTCGCCGTATAGGATTATCTGATTAGCCTTGATACCTATGGTGTTTATCAAATAATCCCATGCTGCAAGTGCATCTAAGTAAGTGCCTTGTTCTGTTGGTTTGCCGGTGCTTTTGCCATAGCCTCGGTAGTCATAGATAAATACACTGAGACCAATCGTGTTAAGCATCTTAATCTTTTCAATCCTGTGAGATATGTTGCCACCATTACCATGAGAAAAGAGAATAACAAGACTTGATTTATCAGAGGGGATAAACCAGCCATGAAGGGTCAGTTTGTCCTGTGTTATGAAATAGACCTCTTCGTAATCAAGCCCCGCATCCTTTGGGGTAGATGTTAGAGTATAAGTGGGTAAAAAGATTAGTTTATCTTGATAGAGATACAAAAGTATCACAAAAACCCCATAGGCAATTAACAGATATAAAATAGGTCTTATCATCCAGCCTAAAAGCCCATCAGATAAGGACAATCTCGTCTCCAATAGATTAGGGAAATTATGCTTGACTAAGTGTCAGTCAAGTGTTAGATTATAACATTAACAACGATGAGGAGAATGATTCTCCTTAAAACAAGATGCAGGATATCTCAAACTATCCTGTGGCAAAGGTGATGCTTAAATCTCATGTAGAATAGGGGCAAAAAGAAAATGACATAGGCAATAGACATGGAACTTTTAAGAAGGATAATCTTTTTTGGAAGTTTTGTATTAGGGATACTGCTTTATATGTATGCCTGCCTTGAGCCCGTCGTATTTGTTGAGATACTTAATCCTTCCGATGATAAAAATACCTTTATTCAAAGATACTCACAATCCCTCTTAACTCAGGAAGAGATACGAGCAATAAGAGACAAAAAATCAGCAGAAGTTAAAAAGAGAACAATAAATATTTGGGGTATTGAATGGGATGAGGTTTATAACAACCTTTTGATTTTACAAAACCAAAGAAGCCTTGCTGCAAAAAATTGGAATATACCAGATAAATGGAAAAGAAGGCTTCCTTCAGATCAATATCCCTCAAAGGTCTTTTTCTTTAAAACCACAGAAAGTCTTGTAAATAGTATAGTTCAATACATCAATGCCAATGACAATCAGATTTATCTACATCTAACATCAAGAAATATCATTCTCAAGGCAACATACAGGGTTTATTCAGATGACAATTTTCATTTAGGTTCGGGTTTTTCAAGCCTACCAAGACCACCAAACTGGATACTATACCCTTACAGAGATTACTCCTTAATCCTCTTTCTCGTTGGACTACTTGCCTATATATTCCTGCCCTATAGGACAATCTCAAAGGATGCCTTAAGATATGCAAGGTGGAGGGTGATTGCTGGTGATTTTGCGGTATTTTTACTCATTGCGGTCTTCTTTAGCATGCCATTATTTATTGCAGGTGGCACTGTTCAGGCATTTACAGTAGGAGCACCGATAACAATAGTCATGTGGCTAATAAGTTTACTTGGATTTTACAGCATAAAGATCTCTGCATGGTATGCAAGTTATCAGATATTACCAATGGATGATGGAATAAAGATAGCAACTTACAAAGGGGTAAACCTTTTTAGATACGATGAGATGGAGTATTTCCAGCCAGTGATATTTAAGCCTCCTAAATGGCTTATTGTGCTCACATGGCTTGCTGCATTAAGTGGAAGGGGAATGGTTGGAAGGGCAATATTAACATCGGTGTCTGAGACGGGTTCTATAGGGATAAGACTTAAAAATGGTAAGGATTTATTTGTAGTGGTTACCGACCAGATGGGGACG
>JAOAGP010000108.1 GCA_026415695.1 Thermodesulfovibrionales bacterium
ATTAAGATAATCAATCATAGGCTGATACAAGGCATATAACTTTTCAGGTGAGTAGTATGGCACTATAGCAAGATTTACTAACTCTTTAGCAAAAGAATGGTGTGGTAAGTTGAAGAATGAAATAACTATGAACAGAAAAAACAAGGTTAGTATGATAATATTTTTATTGCTCATAACTATTTTACCTCTTGAAATGATATAGGAATATAGCAATATTAATCAAACATTATATTACCATTTGCCGAACCTTGTAGGATGTTTGATAGCATGTGAAAGCATATCCATAAATATCTCTTTGCTTACGAGCCTTGCCCCTAATGATATGAGGTGGCTTGTTACCGTCTGACAGTCAATGAAGTCAAAAGACCATTGCTTTAGTCTTTCTACCAACCCATGCAGTGCAACCTTTGAACTGTTAGAGCAAATGCTAAACATTGATTCACCAAAAAAGGCTTTACCAATGGATACACCGTATAGTCCTCCTACAAGTTGTCCATCCTGCCAACACTCCACAGAATGAGCAAATCCCTCTTTGTGAAGTCTATTGTATGCAGATATCATCTCATTTGTAATCCAAGTGGATTGACCTTTAGATGCTCTAACCTTTGCGCACATGGTTATAACATCATCAAAGGCTGTATCAAAAGTGACAACAAAGATATTTTTCTTAATCACTGTCCTTAAACTCCTTGATACCTTAAATTCTGATGGGATTAATATCAGCCTTGGATCAGGAGACCACCAGAGTATAGGCGAGTCTTCTGAATACCATGGGAAGATTCCCATCTTGTAAGCAAGAAGCAATCTTTCTACAGACAAGTCTCCACCCACTGCTAAAAGACCATCTTCATCAGCAAGATAGGGGGAAGGGAAGGCTATTGCATTTGTTAGTTGAAAAACAGCCATTAAGAAAGAGAGATTGTTTTTCTAATGTGCCTTTATGGTTTTCTTTTCAGTGATTAAGACTATCTCTTCACCTTTTGCATCTATTATCGCCTTGCCACCAGTTGATAAATCGCCAAAAAGCATCTCCTGAGATAGTTTATCTGTCACACACTCTTGTATGACCCTTGCTAAAGGTCTGGCACCAAACATGGTATCAAATCCTTTTTCTGAAAGGAGTTGTCTTGCGGGGTCTGTAATCTCTAAATGTATTGACTTCTGTGCGACCTTATCTTTGAGCTCATTTATGAACTTGTCAACTATCAACAACATTGTTTCCTTATTAAGTGGTTTAAAGTTGATAATCGCATCCAATCTGTTTCTAAATTCTGGAGAAAAGGTCTTTTTTATAGCATCTTGCACCTTGCTAATCCTGTCTTTAGTCCTATCTCCAAAACCAACCACATCCTTTGACATATCTGCAGCCCCTACATTTGATGTCATTATGAGGATGACATTCCTGAAATCTGCCTTTTTGCCAGTGTTATCAGTTAGTGTGGCATAGTCCATAATCTGTAAAAGGATATTGAATACATCGTAATGTGCCTTCTCAATCTCATCCAACAACAAAACCGCATGTGGATGTTTCCTGATTGCCTCTGTAAGTAAGCCTCCTTGGTCAAAGCCAACATATCCAGGCGGTGCACCGATAAGCCTTGATACTGTGTGTCTTTCCATATACTCGCTCATATCAAATCGTATGAATTTGATACCCAATGTTTCTGATATCTGTTTTGAAAGTTCGGTCTTGCCTACACCAGTAGGTCCACTAAACAAGAAACAGCCTATAGGTCTATCTGCGTTTGACAGTCCTGCCTTTGCCCTCATTATGCAACCTACAACAGCCTTGATCGCCTCATCCTGTCCAAATACCTTACGCTTTAAATCACCTTCAAGGTTTGAAAGCCTTTTAGTATCTGATGAAGTGAGTTGACTTGATGGTATCTTTGCAATGGATGATACTATCTTTTCAATGTCTCTAACCTTTATTAGGTTTACATTTTGGTTTACCCGTTTTAACTTCAACACAGCACCTGCCTCGTCAATGACATCAATTGCCTTATCGGGAAGGTGTCTGTCATTGATGTATTTTGCAGATAGTTCAGATGCCTTTTTAATCGCCTCCTTTGTATATCTTACACCGTGGAAGTCTTCATAGTATTTTTGAAGCCCTTTTAATATTTGTATTGTTTCTGATACTGATGGTTCGTTTATATCTAATCTTTGAAATCTCCTTGACAATGCCCTGTCTTTGTCAAAATGATTCCTATACTCTTCAAAGGTTGTAGCACCTATACACCTTATTTTGCCCTCCATTAAAACAGGTTTCAATATGTTTGACGCATCAAGGGTGCTTCCACTTGCTGAACCTGCACCTACAACAGTATGTATCTCATCAATAAACAAAATCGGATTTTGTAGTTCCGATAGTTTCTTAATTGTTGACTTTAACCTTGCCTCAAAGTCGCCTCTATACTTTGTGCCAGCCAATAAGGCGCCCATATCAAGAGCGTAAATGTTGCAATTTAAAAGAGCCTTTGGCACTTCACCCTTAAAAACCTTTAATGCAAAACCCTCTACAATAGCGGTCTTACCCACACCCGGTTCACCTACAAGAACGATGTTGTTTTTCCGTCTCCTTGAAAGTATCTGTATCATCCTTTGAATCTCGTTTTCTCTACCTATGAGGTTATCAATATCACCCCTTCTTGCCTTTTCGTATAGATTTATCGCATATAACTCAAGAGGGTTTTTCTTTTCAGTGGTCTGCTGATGCTCTTCGTAAGGTGTGCTGTAATCATGTGTCTTTGAGACCCCATGAGAGATATAATTAAGTATGTCCATCCTTGAGATCCCTTCACTCTCAAGCACATACTTTGCGTATGAATCCTGTTCAAGAAAGATAAAGACCAACATATCACCGGCATCTGCCTCCATCTTACTTGAGGTTCTAACATGATTAACAGCCCTTTGTATCACCCTTTGAAAACCAACTGTTACCTTTGGAAAGATGTCTGATGTCTTTGTTGTAGTCTTTATGTTTTCATCTATGTATTGTTTTAGCCTCTGCTTCATCCTTTCAATGTTTCCACCGCAATTTAGGATGATGTCTATTCCCTTGTCGTCATGTAGTAGAGATAGTAATAAATGTTCAATAGTGAGGTATTCTCGCCTTTCTCTCTGGGCGGTCTTGATAGTAGCCTCAATCATCAATTCAAGATTCTTGTTTATCATTCTGGCTCCAAGCTACACATAAGAGGATAGTTGTTATCCCGTGCAATCTGATGCACCTCATTTATCTTGGTTTCGGCAATATCTTTAGGATATATGCCTGCTACACCCCTGCCGTTTTTATGGACATTTAGCATGATAGCCGTTGCCTCAAGTGGGCTTTTATTGAAAATCCTTTCAAGAATATAAACGACAAAATCCATAGTTGTATAATCGTCATTTAAAAGAATGACTTTATAAAGCCGAGGCTTTTGTATGTGTGTGATTGTCTCATCTTCTGCCCAAATATTGTTATCGTTAGCAAACTCTTCCATAACAACATTAAAGCAACTACTTACATGTGCTACATGATGCAGATGAACATGAAGAACATCCTGACGATACCTGTTTTTCCATCCCTTTTGTTGCAAACAAGGAAAACTTCTTTTTGATATCATCAGACTCACATTTAGGACATTTTACAACCATGTTTGATGTTACTAATGCCTCAAAATCTTCTAAACACTCATTACATCTATACTCATAAATAGGCATCTATTCTCCTCCTATTGCCAACTAACAATATCTTCATCTTCACCTTCACCACCCGGTTTACCATCTCTCCCATAGGAATACAAATCATAGTCCCCGTGCTGTCCGGGTGATTGGTAAATATATGGCTTCCCCCACGGGTCTAACGGAAGCCCTTTCTTAAGATAAGGACCTTGCCATTTGTCAACACCCGGATTTGTGATTAATGCATTTAGTCCTTGTTCAGTAGTTGGATAGTATCCAGTGTCAAGCCTATAATGGTCTAATGCCTGACCGATTAATTCAATCTGTGCCTTAGCAGCAGATTGCTTGCCTTTGCCTAATTTTGGAAATAATTTAGGTGCAACAAGGGCTGCTAAAAGCCCTATTATTACCATTACAACAAGTAATTCTACAAGGGTAAAACCTGCCTTTGATTTGAGGTGTCTATTTAAATATTTGGTCAATGCCTTGCCTCCTGTTTTTGAAATTAATAATTATATTATACCATAAATCGAATGAATGTCTTATTATACGGAGTTTACAAAGGATAGATGAGAAGTTATTTTATGAAAGGTCTTGGAAAGATGCTTTAAATAGGAAACACTAACATACCTTTTTGAGTTTGAACAATACTTATATCAATGTCAAAGACCTCCTTGAGTTTCTCTACAATAGAGTCGTCTGTTGCACGATCAGACATATGAACTACCCTTCCATCCTTCATAAACACCAGATGTTTTGCGTATCTCAGTGCTGTGGTAATATCATGAAGCACAGCAATCACAGTGTGATTTCTTTTAATAAGTCTGTTTATTATATCCCACATCTTAACCTGATTTGGCAAATCAAGGTGTGTAAGGGGTTCATCAAGAAGCATGATTTCTGGTCCCTGACATAACAGCCTTGCCATCATTACCATCTGTCGTTCACCACCGGATAACTCAGTATAAATCCTTTCTTTTAAATGACCAATACCAACAATATCCATTGCCTCTTCTGCCCTTTCAATGTCTTTGTTTTTAGGCACAGTAAAGACATACGAAAATCTCCCGGTTAGAACTACATCTATCACCTTAAATGCAAATGTTGGATGGTGAGACTGTGGCAAATAACCAATGATCTTTGCCCTTTCTGTATCTTTAAATCCCTTTATATCTATACCGTTTACCTTAATCTTTCCTCTGTTATAAGGTAACAGACCTGCTATTATCTTAAGGAGGGTTGTCTTGCCACTACCATTTTTCCCAAGAATACCAGTAAATACACCGGTTTTGAAGTTGGCACTAATATTCTTTAGGATTTCTCCGTGTTTGTATGAAAACGATAGATTCTGGATTTCTATATCTGCCATACCAGAGCCCTAAAAACCTTTCTACTTTAAAATACGAAACTATACTCATCAACATTAAAAAAACATTACTCATTATTATAAATCATAAAATTAGATTTTCAACATCAATACTAAACAACTTAACAATCTGTAAAGATTTTTATAGGCAGATGACTCTGAATATTCTTACTAATCTCAAGGTAGCAGTTTTAAATTAAATTAATATCAATGATTGAAAATCATTTAGTTGTATTAAAAGAAATAACTTTTTTACATCAAGTAAGAATTAAACAGATTACAATAGGTGAGTTTTAAATTAAAAAAAACAATAAAAGCTGGCGGTTACCTACTTTCCCATGACCTTGCGGTCATAGTATCATTGGCCTCAGGGAGCTTAACTGCCGTGTTCGGAATGGGAACGGGTGTTGCCTCCCTAGTATTACCACCAGCAATCCTTATG
>JAOAGP010000117.1 GCA_026415695.1 Thermodesulfovibrionales bacterium
GTCCTGTGGTGTCCTTTGTGACCATAAAAAACTGTTTCTCTCTGATGGTAGGCTGTAGTAGGTTGAGTCAACTTCAACTGTCTTAAAGTGGTTGCTGTAGTATCTAAGTCTTGCCTCTGATGTCTTTATGTCTTTAGGGTAAAACTCTCCTGATTCAATGAGTGTCTTTTCTGTCCATGAGCATAAGCCAATGTGTATCATAAGATAGTGTGAAAAAGGAGATATCTATAAGTCAACAGAAGTCAAACTTCTTGTAGTATTTCTAATGTATTGTTTTTTATTTACATTAACTGCCTTTATTCAGTTAAAATTATATCAACATAAGATACAACACAAAAAGCATCGACGATGAAGACATTAGGCAACATACTCTGGCATATACCCTGTTTAGGATTTATAAGTGCGATACTTTCATATTTAGCAGGGCTTTTACTTACAGTAACAGTCATAGCATCTCCTATTGGGTTAGGACTAATGGAATATGGCAAGTATCTGGTTTTACCCTTTGGACATGCAATGGTGAGCAAGTCTGACCTCAATATACCTCAAGGCAAGATATGGAAGACCTATTCAACGATTATAATGATACTGTGGATACCCTTTGGGATATTATTTTGTATATTGACAGTCATACAGATAGTCATGCTTGCTTTATCAATCATAGGGCTACCAGCGGCAATAGTGCTTTCAAAGTCATTAGGGACATGGTTTAATCCTGTTAACAAGAAATGCGTCAGTAGTGCAGTAGCAGAAGAGATTGAAAGAAGGAAGGCTCAAGAGCAAATCAACAAGTATGTTCAGGTAAAGTAGTAGCAGTATGACTATGCAGATATTGAGAATTTGCAATTCTCTTCTTTTATACCCCTGAAAACATGCACTTATGTCCATTTTTTTTTCATTAAAACTACAAATTAACCATAAGTAGATATACAGCATCCATTTAAAAGTGTAGGAGATATCATCTTAATTACTCAGTCAAATAAACATTATCAGGACTTTTAAGAAGGTTTGATAATCCTTATGTTTTTTTACAATAGTAAAACAGGAAAGGGATATCATAGAGATTTAAAAAGAACATTATGACCTCAAGGTATTCACATTTATCAAAATCTCATACAATGCAGGCAGTGAATGTATTGGATGATTTAATGTCAAATCAGCAATCTCAGCGTAAATCTAGCGTAAATTGATTTAACGAACATGTAAAAACAACAAAAAAGAGGATGTAACTCATTGAAAATAAAAGAGCCGAGAATGGGATTCGAACCCACGACCTGCCGATTACGAATCGGCTGCACTACCACTGTGCTATCCCGGCGTTGTAAAATATATAAATTATCAAAAATGAAAAGATACTGTCAAAGTTGATACCAGTTTGAGCGATGTATGATATTTGAGTTTTTCAAACATATAACCATATCAGCCCCAGATTATATTAAAAAAATGGGTTATCTCAAGGAGATTTTATCAATAGAGTCAAGGTATAAAAGGTTTAAAATTGATTGGGATAGGCATCTCAAAAACTCTAAAGAGGTAATCATAGATGCATTAAAGATGGCGAGGAATAGGCGTAGGGTTGTTGTGCTTGGTTCTGGGTTACTTCTTGACTTGCCTTTAAGGGAGATTGCATCGTTTTTTGATGATGTAGTGTTGGTTGATATCTTTCACCTTCCTCAAGTTGAGGAGGCAGTAAAGGTTTATGAAAATGTAAGACTCATCAATGCAGACATCACATCAACTGCCCATAGATTATACATCTCAAGACCTAAACCTAAAACCGAACTTCCCAAGGAGCAACCCTTTTTCCCCGAGTGTGATTCTCATTGTGATTTGGTGATTTCACTTAATATTTTGTCTCAACTTCCGATTATCCCTCGTAATTATCTTATTAATGAGTTGGGATGGAAGGATGATGAGGATATAACAAATTGGGAGCATTATATAATAAACGCCCATTTTCAATCTCTATTAAGGCTTAAATGCCCTGTTTGTCTCATTGCAGATTGGGAATTGACATATTTAGATAAAAATGATGTGGAGATAGAAAGGCATCTAACCGCTCCAGTTTTAAGAGATGTTGAGCCTTATAGACAATGGTTTTGGAGGCTTGTCCCTATTGGTTATGAGTCGAAACAATACTCTGTTGAGTTGACAGTAGGGGCTTTTTTATTTGAAAATAGTGAACTGCTTGTATATAAAGAAACTTAAATTACGCAGATGTTGTCTTTTAATCTTTTAAACCATATCATATTTATTACAACTGCGGTTTTTGTTTATCTTTTCCCTTTCACATCTGCTGCATCGCAGATTGTAGGTAAAGAAGAACAATACATCGTTCAAAAAGGGGATACTCTTGATTTCATAGCATCAAAGTTAGGGTTAAAGGCACTTAAGATTAGAAATGACAACAAACTTGCAAAGGATGCAAAATTAAAACCCGGCATGATTCTCAAGGTTGATACAAGAAGAATTTTGCCTAAATCAATAAATAATGGAATAATCATCAACATACCTGAAAGGATGCTCTATTATTTTAAGGACGGGAAGGTTTCTATGGTGTTTCCAGTTGGACTTGGTAAGATTTTTAGAGGTGGTAGTGATAACAATTGGCATACACCGATAGGGCAATTTAGCATTAAGGCAAAACAAAAAGACCCAGTTTGGTATGTCCCTGTATCTATACAAAGGGAGATGGAAAAAGAGGGCAAGCCAGTGGAGGTAATTGTATCGCCCGGTCCTGATAATCCATTAGGAAGGTTTGTATTAAGAACGGATATACATAATATTCATATACATGAAACCATATATCCTACATCTGTTCATAAGTTTTCAAGTCATGGATGTATTAGAGTATTGCCACAGCATATGGAGGTTTTCTTCAAAGAGGTTGAGATAGGAACAGTTGGAGAGATAATCTATAAACCTATAAAGGCACTCTATGAAAATGGAAGGGTTTACATAGAAGTGCATAAGGATTATTATAGACAAATAGGTGATTTGCAAGAAGAGGCTAAAAGACTTCTTGCTCAAACAGGCAACATTTCAAGGGTTGACTGGAAAAAGGTTGAAAAGGCACTCCTTGATGTTGATGGCAGTGTAGTTGATGTAACACTTAATTAAATTTATTTAGTCAATCTTAACCTTTTGTTTTATCTTATCAGACCACATAGCAGCATTGTTTAGAGTTTCATCCTCATCAATAGTTATCACTGAACGGTTTTCCATGATTATTTTCCCGTTTATAATGACAGTATCTACATCTGCTGAGTTTAGTGAATAGACTATGTGTGAGTAAATGTTGTAAATAGGTGAAAGGTGGGGTTTTCTGATATCAATGAGTATTATATCTGCAAACTTGCCTTCTTGCAGGCTTCCTAATCTATCTCCCATACCAAGTGCCTCTGCTCCCCATCTGGTTGCCATCAATAAAACTGTTTTTGAATCTAATATGGTAGGGTCTTTTGATATTGCCTTATGAACCTTTGCAGTAGTTGACATCTCTCCTATCATACTTAGATCATTGTTGCTTGCTGCCCCATCTGTGCCAAGACTCACCTTAACCCCCGCATTTATCATCTCTGGGATGGGGGCAATCCCAGAGGATAGTTTGAGGTTACTTTCAATACAGTGCGACACCGACGCTTTATGTTTTGCCATTGATTGTATCTCATCACTATTTAGCCAAACACAGTGTGCTGCTATGACATTTGAATCAAGAAAGCCGATATCTTCAAGGTATTTTACAGGTCTTTTGCCATGTTTTGATAACACTTCATTTACTTCCCATTCAGTCTCTGATAAGTGTATATGTATAGGTATATTGTGATTGTCTGCTATTGACTTTGCTATCTTAAGTGTATTTTCAGAGCATGTATAAAGTGCATGTGGTGCAACACATGGGGTGATTAATTCATGTCCCTTATAGGTATCTATCATTGATTTCACATTTAAGATGTATTCTTCTTGTGTTTTAGCAGAAACCGTTGGGAAATCAAGGATGCCAACACCCATTACTGCCCTCATGCCTGCGTTTATTGTTGCTTTTGAGGCACTCTTGCCAAAAAAATACATATCACAAAAGGTTGTAGTCCCTCCCTTAATCATCTCAAGGCAGGCTAACTGGACAGCATCATAGACAAAATCCTCTGAAAGCAGTGCATTTTCAGCAGGCCACATGTAGTCTTCAAGCCATTGTTTAAGAGGAAGGTCGTCTGCAAGACCTCTGAAAAACACCATTGCTGCATGGGTATGGGTATTGATAAAGCCGGGCAAAACGACAAAATTGTTTCCTCCAATTACAGTGTTTGAGATGAATCTTTTTGATATATCATTTTGGGTTCCAATCGCAACAATCCTTTTGTCTTTTACTGCTAAAGCGCCATTTTTGATTAGGTCAAGATCCTGATTCATTGTTACAACATAATCACCACAAACGATGAGGTCAACCCTTTGAGGCATGATATTGGTCTCCTTTTTTGTTGATTGAAAATTGTGCTTGTAATTTTAAAGGACACAGGATAAAAAAACAAGGATTGACATTAGATTATGGATGGTTCGCCTTAATGAGTTGTTTTACCAATGGTGTCTTGCAATAAATTTGGGGGTAAATATGTCTTTATGATATCATACAAGCCAAATATTTTTAATAAGGAGGCAGTAGTGAGGTTAATTTCAACTATATTTTTGGTGCTTTTTTTGTCTTTTTTTATTTGTGTTTCTAACTTGCATGCATCTGCATTTGATAGGCTTGTTCATAAGTTAGAGCAAGATAATTGGCAAGAGGTCTTTTATAAAAAGGGTGAAATCAACAAATACAAAGACGGAGACGGTTTTAAGACCTTGGTAGAGGTGGCAGAAAACAAGGGTTTAGACTGGCACATTAGGATAAAGGCAATAAGGGTGCTGAGCCATACTAATAATATTGCAGTGCCTGATGTCCTAATGCACATGCTCTATAATCCATTTTTCAATCATGAATGCCCAGCGATTAAGTCATCTGTGGCGGAGGCACTTGGTAACTTCAAGGGTGATGGCAGGGTCATTGAAGCCCTCATTTATGCCACGAATGATGAAGAATTGTTGGTGAGGGAGGCGGCTGTAGATTCGCTTGGAAAGGTTGGTGATAAAAGGGCTGTAAAGCACCTTGTAAGCCTCTTAAATCATAAAAATGTTGCAATAAGGATTGCATCAATCAGGGCATTGGGAAGGATTGGAGATGCATCTGCAAAGGATTATCTACTGTTGGTCGCAGAAAATGATAGCAATGAAACAGTAAGAAAAAAGGCTAAAGATACCATAAAACTCCTACATTGATTTTATTATATGTCTGTCTGTCTTTTATAGTTGGCAACTGTGCTTTATTGGTTGCCAACTACTTCCCTCTTTCAATCCTTTTAATCTCAATAGTTGTATGTTTAGGACTGGTTTTTTGTCTCAAGATTAAAACCATTCCAATAGTGGTGTCCTTTCTTATTGGTCTTTTTTATGCTGATTTAAGGCAGATACCAACCACTCCAATAGAGGAACTAAGTGGTAAAAAACTGACATTGACCGTGTGCATTGAAGACACAGTTGATAAGACATTCTTACGCAATGTTGAGGTGATATCTGCATACGATACTAAATCAGGTAGCAAGGTTCATTTAGAGAAGGTTAATCTTGTCCTTAAACAGACAGTTGAACCATACAGTGTATATGAAGTTACTGGAAACATCTCAAGGGATATACCGTTTAACAATCCATCAAGCCTTACTGGACAGACTGTAAATCTCTATATTGAGCAGATTGATGCCGTTAAACCACTGAAGAAGGGTTTTATAAACCGAATAAGAGATGATATTAATTCATACATTACGAATAATTTTGAGCCTCAATCATCTGGATTTCTAAAGGCAATACTGACAGGGCATAGAGATGGTATTGATAAGCCTATGCGTGATGCCTTCAATAAGACTGGACTTGCCCACATATTAAGCATCTCAGGTGCACACTTTGGTTTGTTTGTATTTATGGTCTTTAAGTTTATGAATCTCCTCTTAAGGTTACTGCCTGAAGGTTTGTTGGTAAGGCTCACACTTCATATCACTTTAAAACAAGTGTCAGCAATACTTACCATGCCTTTTATAACATTCTATCTGCTCATATCGTCAATGAGTTATCCGTCTATCAGGGCGTTTATCATGATAATG
>JAOAGP010000065.1 GCA_026415695.1 Thermodesulfovibrionales bacterium
CCTCATACGGTTGTTGCTGGAACAGTCATGCCAACGGTTTTATTCTCTCAAGGAAGTGGAATTTATAACTACTCAAAGATAAAGTTTATTAACTGGAAACTCGGTTGCACAATAGGTATTGCTATGATTGCTGGTGCCTTCATTGGACCTAAACTTACAGAACTCATAACACTTGACCAGTATAAGTTTATCTTTGGTTGGATACTTATTATATTAGCAGCACTTATGTTGTGGCAGACCACACCAAGTTATCTTGAAAAGAACAAGAAAGAACAGGCTATATTAAAAGAGTTCCAAAAGAGGGCAAAAGAGGCTGCTGAGAAAAAGGCAGGCAATAAATAAACAAGGAGGATAAATCTTATGTATATGACAGTTGAATTCTGGGGACAAGAGTTTAAGGTAAATATCATATTAGGCTGTATTGGTGGGTTTTTAATAGCAATTGCATCATCTATGTTTGGCTTTGGTGGTGGTCCTTTTATGGTGCCACTTATGACCGTTGGTTTAGGGCTTCCAATGTATGTAGTTGTTGGCAGCTCTCTTCTTGCAATATTCTTCAACACCCTTATTGGTTCGCTTAGACACTATCAATTTGGCAACTTTGATCTTCTCTTCTTCCTTATAATGTTTCCTGCAGCAATACTTGGAGGCTTTATAGCCCCACAGATTGCAAAAAGGGTAAGCCCGATTGTTGTAAAAAGGGTTGCAGTCGTTGGTTTACTAATCCTTGCAGCAAGTCTATTAGGATTATTCTAAACAAAACCACTTTGGGTGGATTTGGCTACAAACCAATCCACCCAATACACACTTGGAGGGATAATGGATAGGGACTATGTATATAGTATGTGTGGAATGTGTGCAACAAGATGCCCTATAAAGGTTGAGACAAAAAACGGCATGGCAACTTGGATTGAGGGCAATCCTCATGTGGCAGGCATTGAAGGGGCACTCTGTGCAAAGGGTTCTGCAGGGTTAAGCCTTGAATATGACCACGAAAGACCTCAAAGCCCGTTAATAAGAGAAGGTGCGAGGGGAGAAGGCAAGTGGAAAAAGGCAACTTGGGATGAGGCACTTGATTATATTGCAGAGAGGATAAATAAAATTAAGGCAGAACATGGTGCAAAGGCAATTGCCCTTGCAGATAGAGGGGGATTGTTCACAGACCTGACAAAGACATTTATAAAGGCACTCGGCTCACCGAATTATCTTGACCATGATGATACATGTGCAAAGAATGTCAACATGGCAATACAGTCCGTCTTTGGTTATGGTAGAGGGGATATGGGGTATGACTTTGCAAATTGTAAATACCTTGTGCTTTTTGGAAGGAATGTATTTGAATCATTACAGGTAAAAGAGGTAAACAACATACTTGATGGCATGGAAAAGGGTTGTAAGATTACCTACATTGATGTTCGTGCTACAGTTACTGCTTCAAAGTCTCATAGGTTTTTAAGGATAAGACCCGGCACCGACTACGCCATGATTTTAGCCTTGATGAATGTGATAATAAAAGAGAGACTCTATGATGTTGAATTTGTAAATAGATATTTTCAAGACTTTGCAGACCTTGAAAGTTTCGTTATCAAATACACACCAGAATGGGCAGAAAAAGAAACTGGCATCCCAGCCTTTGAGATAATGAATGTGGCAAGGGAGGCGGCTGCAGCCAAACCACAAGCCATTTTCCACGGCGGGTGGATGCTATCAAGATACATTGATTCATTTTATGCAAGCAGAGGACTTTATTTATTAAACGCCCTGATGGGCAATATTGAAGTAAAGGGTGGGCTAATTATTGGTAAAGGTGCCAAAGACGCTGGTAAGAAAGGACTCCGTTCCTTGTCTGAAGGTATCCCAGAACCACAAGACAAGATCTTTGATGCAACACTTCCCGGTAAATCCTTGGGAACTGGTCATGTTGTAAATCTTTATAAGGTAATCAAGACAGGTCAACCCTATCCAATAAAGGCACTCTTTGCATACAGATACGACCCTATGGCATCACTACCAGACCCAGATGAACAGAAAAAGGTGCTTGACAATCTTGATTTGCTTGTAAGCATAGATGTCAATTACAGTGAAACTGGATGGTATAGTGATGTGATACTCCCAGAGGCAACATATCTTGAAAGGTCAAATATCATCTGCATCCAAAAGGGTCAAAAGCCAGCCTTCTTTATGAGAAGACAGGCAATGAAACCAAGATACGACTCAAAGCCGGGATGGGAGATATTCACCCTCCTTGCCCATAGATTAGGGGCAGGTCAATATTTCCCATGGAAGAGCATTGAGGAGATATGGAACTACCAACTTGAACCTACGGGCTATAAGATTGAGGATTTTGATGAAAAGGGATTTGTCACTCTGTGCAAAGACCCAATCCTAATGCCACGAGATGCAATAAAGTTTACAACACCATCAGGAAAGATTGAGTTTAAATCAGAGAAGATTGCAAAGGTTGGAGGGCAACCATTAGCAGAATATAAAACTCCAAAGAAGCCAGAAGAGGGCACATACAGGCTTGTCTTTGGTAGAAGTGGTGTCCATACTCATGCCCAGACTCAAAATAATATCTATCTAAACGAGATATTGCCTGAAAACCACCTTTGGATAAATGACAAAGAGGCTGAAAAACTCGGCATAAAAAATGGAGATAAGGTTGAGGTATCTACCGATGGTTATAGCGGTGTGATTAAGGCATTTGTCACACCACACATCCACCCAGAGGCGGTGTTTATGTATCACGGGTTTGGTAGTGAAATCCCGCTTAAGACCCGTTCATTTGGCAAGGGCTTAAGGGATACAAGGTTTCAAAAGGGACTCCTTGAGACCGTTGACCCTGTAGGCGGCGGTGTTGCCTACCTTGAGGCAATGGTCAGGGTAAAAAAGGCGTAGGAGGATAGGATAAAATGAGCAAATATTACATATATCAAGACCATTTCAGGTGTATTGGTTGCTATGCCTGTGAGGTGCATTGCAAGACAAAAAACAATGTCCCCGTAGGACCAAGGCTTTCAAGGATTATACCAGTAGGTCCAAAGATGGTTGGCAATATTCCAAAGATGGCATTTATATTCATGCCCTGTTTTCATTGTGAAACCCCTTGGTGTGTAAGTGCATGCCCAACTGGTGCAATGCAAAAGAGGGCAAAGGACGGGATTGTATTTGTTGAGACAAACCTTTGCGTAGGTTGTAAGTCCTGTATCACAGCATGTCCATGGGGTGTGCCTCAGTGGAACCCAGAAACAGGCAAGGTTATTAAATGTGATTACTGTAAAGACAGGGTTGACAATGGCTTAAAACCAGCCTGTGTTACAAAATGTACAGCCCATGCACTAAAGTTTGTCTCGCCTGATGAGGCATCAAGGCTAAAAAGGGAGAGATTTGCAAAGGAAATAGCAGAATTTGGCACAGGCGTTTAGATTTTATGAGTAGATGAGAGGGATTTAGTTGTCAAGAGATTATTGGGTTTAAAATGGTAATACTAAAAATCAGAACCACTGAACACTTGAAACCCTGAACCCTTGAATCCTTGAACCCTTGACACCTTGAACCCTTGAACCCTAAATAAATGCACTGGAGTTACTTTGAACACAACAACAGAGCAAAAAGACTTTAAGCAGATCAAAGGCACAAATGCCATAATTACCACCATTGACAAGATAGTCAATTGGGGTAGAGCCGGTTCACTTTGGCCCATGACCTTTGGGCTTGCCTGATGTGCCATTGAGATGATGGCTGCAGGTGCAGCCCACTACGATTTTGACAGATTTGGCATACTCTTTAGGGCGTCGCCAAGACAGTCTGATGTTATTATCATTGCTGGGACTGTCACTTATAAGATGGCACCAGTTATCAGAAAGGTCTATGACCAGATGCCTGAGCCAAGATATGTCCTTGCAGTAGGCAGTTGTGCCTGTAGTGGAGGGATATTCAACACTTATAGCACAGTGCAAGGGGTAGATACCTTTTTGCCAGTGGATGTATACATCCCCGGTTGCCCACCAAGACCAGAGGCCTTTTTTGAGGGCTTAATGAAATTACAGGATAAGATTAGGGGTGAGGAGTTTAAATGGAGCAGGTGGAGATAACCAAAGGTTCTGACATAGGATTACACACTCAAGAATTGACCCTCAACATGGGTCCTCAACATCCTGCCACACATGGAGTATTGAGGCTCTTTCTTGAACTTGACGGCGAGGTTGTAAAAAGATGCACCCCTCATGTTGGGTATCTGCACAGAGGCATTGAGAAACTCTCAGAATCCCGTGCATATCCCTCTGTGATGCCACTTACAGACAGACTTGATTACATCTCAAGCATGATAAACAACATCGGTTACTGCATCGCTGTTGAGAGATTAATGGGCATTGAGCCACCACCAAGGGCTAAATACATCAGGACACTTTTAGCAGAACTTACGAGGATTAGTAGCCACCTTCTTTGGCTTGCTACCCATGCCCTTGATATTGGGGCTATGACGGTATTTCTTTACTGCTTTAGAGAAAGAGAACAGATACTTGGCATGTTTGAGGATGTTATTGGTGCAAGGCTCACGGTGAGTTATCCTCGCATTGGTGGGGTGAGGTGTGATATTACCGATGGGTTTCTTGAAGGTGTAGGACGATTCATTGATGAGTTTCCATCAAGAATAGTGGAATACGAGACCTTGATTGATAAAAATAGGATATGGCTTCAGAGGACTAAAGGCATTGGTGTCATTTCCGGTGAGGAGGCAGTGAGATGGGGGCTAACAGGTGCTACTTTAAGGGGTTCAGGTATTAATTATGATGTCCGCAAGAAGATGCCTTATGATGCCTATGATGAGATTGAATTTGATGTCCCGCTTGGGCAAAATGGTGATGTCTATGATAGATACCGTTGTAGGATGGAGGAGATGCGGCAGTCAGTAAGGATTATCCAGCAGTGCATTGAAAAGATGCCAAAGGGAGAAGTCCTTTCAAAAGACGCCCCTGACTTAGACATGAACCCCAAAGGGCATAAAAGATTGGAGCCTGAGATGTCTCTATGGAGTGCAAATGTATCTTTTAGTAATGAATACACAACAACCCCAAAAGGTGAATTATATTCAGCAGTGGAGGCACCAAAGGGCGAGTTGGGTTTTTACATAGTCAGTGATGGCACAGGACGACCATACAGAATGAGGGTTAGGTCTCCGTCCTTTGTCCATGCCGCAGCAATACCGAGACTTTGTCAAGGACATATGATAGCAGATGTCATTGCAGTCATTGGGACTATAGACATTGTCATGGGAGAATGCGACAGATGACCTTTAGGGACTTGATTAATAAGGCTCTGTTTATTGAAATCCTAAAGGGATTAGCCCTTACACTAAAGGTCTTCTTAACAAAGCCTGTTACAATAAAATATCCCCATGAAAAAAGACCTGTTTCATCTGGTTTTAGGGGTAGGCATGCAATGGTCAGAGACCCCCAAACTGGTAAAGAGCTCTGCGTTGCTTGTATGAAGTGTGCAATGGTATGTCCAAGTCAGTGTATCTATATCAAATACACTGGTGCAGAAGGCGAACCCAGAGAATTGACTAAATATGAGATAGAGGCATACAGATGTATCTATTGTGGTTACTGTGTTGAGGTCTGTCCAATGAATGCTATTGTGCTTACAGAGCATTATGAGTATGCCAGTTATAAGAGGCAAGATAACTACTTTGACAAAGAAAGGCTACTTAAAAACTGGGATGAACATATCAAAAGCCTCAAGGCTACAAGTTACTCTAATAAATTCTGGAAACCGTTGGGTATTGATATAGGCAGACTGCCTGCAAACAAGAGACAGGCAGAAGTTGAGTTAAAAGGTTTGAGTAAAGATGATTTATCGCAAAATATAAAGGAGGCATAGCCTCTTCAAAGCCTTATGAATGCGAAAGTTTTATTATAAAAAGAGTTGAAAAAAGAGGTAGAGTTTTATGGGTAAAGATATTATGAATTTTGCCATAAAGGGAAAAGGTATCGCTCATAAGCCTTTTCAGAGGCTATGCCTCCTTTGTGTAAAAAAATATTCAACTTGGGGAAATAACTAATAATGTTACCGGGGCAATACATACCAACTAACTATCTACCAGTGCTGATAACAATCATTGCAGCCACACTCTTTGGTTTGGGTGCGTTGATAGTTGGTGAGTTTTTGAGGTTAAGGAGACCTTACAAGGACAAACTTGACCCTTATGAATCAGGCAATCCGCCAGTAGGTCAGCCGGGCGAGAGGTTTTCAATCAGGTTTTATGTGATTGCTGTGTTATTCGTTGTCTTTGATGTAGAGGCAGTCTTTCTTTATCCATGGGCAGTGGCATTTGGTCAGATTGGTATAATTGGTTTCTGGGCAATGGTAGTCTTTTTACTCCTCATATTTTTGGGATTTTTATACGACTGGAAAAAAGGGGCATTGGAGTAGATTTCAAATATTATTAAGGTGAAATCTTATGCAGTAGGAATGAAGTAATAAAAGGCGAAAAAATTTTTTTTGAGGTTGTCATTCCTGCGAAAGCAGGAATCTAAAAACAAAGAATCAGTGCCATTTAAAAAAAAAGAGACTATAGTATCTATTAATGGAGTTATTAGTAATTGCAGGAGATTTTTTAAGTGTCATTCCTGCGAAAGCAGGAATCTAAAAATATAAAAATGGGAAAAAACTATTATGTGTATATGCTTAGTAGTAAAAGAAATGGAACCTTATATGTAGGCGTTACATCGGACATTATAAAAAGGGTGTATGAACACAAAAACGGATTGGTTGATGGTTTTACAAAAAAGTATGGTTTGCATAATTTGGTATGGTATGAGATACATGAGTCTATAGAACAAGCAATCATTAGGGAAAAACAGATTAAAAAGTGGAAAAGGGACTGGAAGATAGAGTTGATTAAAAAGGAAAATCCTTTATGGAGAGATTTATATGAGGAAATATGTCAATAAATTGGATTCCTGCTTTCGCAGGAATGACAGGATAAGTGCACTTGTTTATGGATTCAATAAAAATAACAGATAAACTAAAAAAAATTTTATTTGACGACATCATTGAGATATGTCAGTTTGCCAATCAATACTCAATAGTTGTCAAGAAGCAGAGGATTGTTGACATTATGCGTTTTTTACATGATGACCCGGAGTTGGATTTCAATCACCTTCAGGATTTATGCGGTGTTGATTACAAAGACACAAAGGACTATCGTTTTGAGGTGGTCTATCAACTCTTTTCAATCCAAAAATGCCATAGTATCAGAATAAGGGCTGCTGTGCCTGAGGATGACCCAACTATTGACACGGTTACAACCATCTGGGAAGGGGCAAGTTGGCATGAAAGGGAATGCTACGATATGTTTGGCATAGTATTTAAAGGACATCCTGATTTAAGGAGGGTATTGATGCCAGAGGATTGGGAGGGACATCCTTTAAGGAAGGATTATCCACTTAAGGGTCCAAAGGAGTATTGGCGAGGCTTTCAGGAGGTGCTCCAGAAATCTCAAGAATACAGGCAGTATGAGACGAAGGAGATTTAAATAGAATTTCTTTACACACTCATAATCAACATTTAATTATGGAGGTAATTTGATGGCAATAAGATGCGACATAGAGATTCCAGAAAAGGTAATCCAGTCTTTAGGTATAAGCAGAGACTCTATAAGTGAGGTGTTTAAAAAGGAGTTGGCTGCCTATTTTTTTGAAAAAAGGCTACTGAGTTTTGGACAAGCAAGACAATTCTCAGGGCTATCGGTATGGGAATTTATTGACTTTTTAAGGGAAAGAAAGATACCGATACAGTATTCTCTTACGGAGTATGAAGAAGATAGCTTAGTAGTTGAGGAATTATCACGGTGTCAGTCGTAATTTCTAACTCTTCTCCACTAATTGCACTTGCAAGTATAGAGCGATTAGATTTGTTAAAAAGGATTTGGGGAGAGATTCTAATACCTGATGGTGTTTACGAAGAAGTTATAGTCAAAGGTGAGGGCAAAAAAGGAGCAGATGCTATTAAAGATGCTTGTAATGATTGGATAAAAAGGTCATCAGTTAATAATAAGTCAGTAGTTGAGGTTTTACAGTATAGTCTTGACCGAGGTGAGGCTGAAGTAATCGCATTAGGACAAGAAAAAAGGGCAAGTTTGCTAATAATTGATAATAGAGAACCGAGAGGTTTTGCTAAAAGCATAAATATGAAAGTGATTGGGACAATAGGTGTAATAAAATTAGCATGGCAAAAGGGCTATATTACAAAACCAATAAAGGCGATTGAGCAGATATTAATAAACGGTTTTTGGATTGATGAAAGGCTTATTAATCAGCTTTATAAAGACATGAAGGAGTAAAAACTAAACAATGGAATTTCTTTACACACTCATAATCAACATCATCAAGGTTGCAGTAGTTTTTGGTGTAACACTACTTCATGTCGCATATGCCACATACTTTGAACGAAAGGTCATCGGTAGGATGCAGTGTAGGTTAGGTCCTACTGAGGTCGGCCCTATGGGATTACTCCAGCCTTTTGCAGATATGTTTAAGTCCTTATTTAAAGAGGATATCATCCCTACAAAGGCTGACAAGGCAGTATTTTTCATCGCCCCTGTCATAGTCCTTGCACCTACAATGACATCCCTGTCAGTGATACCCTTTAGTGAAAAGTTCATAATCGCAGACATAAATGTAGGCATGCTCTTTATATTAGCCTGTGCATCACTATCAGTCTATGGGATTATACTTGCTGGTTGGTCATCAGGCTCAAAGTATGCCTTCTTTGGAGGTATTCGCTCTGCTGCACAGGTCATAAGTTATGAGATTGCAATGGGGATTAGTCTTGCATCAGTCTTTTTGATGGCAGGTTCTGTGAGGCTCGATGAGATTGTAAAAGCTCAGTATGAGTATCCATTAAGCATGTATGCACCACATCTCATAATCGGCTTTGTAGTGTTTTTGATTGCAGCCTTTGCCGAGACAAATAGGACACCTTTTGACCTTCCAGAGGCAGAGACGGAATTGGTGGCAGGGTATCTCACTGAATACAGCGGATTTAGGTATGCCTTGTTTTTCCTTTCTGAGTATGTGGCGATGTTTATCATGAGTAGTATCATGACCTTGTGCTTTTTTGGTGGTTGGACCATTCCAAGATTTATCACTGACATATTGCCATTTTTACTCTATGTGCCGGGTATCTTCTGGTTTCTTTTAAAGGTCTATTTCTTTATCTTTTTTTACTACTGGGTGAGGGCTACGGTGCCAAGATACCGTTTTGACCAACTGATGAAGATAGGTTGGAAGGTTCTGATTCCGTTGTCGTTGTTTAATTTACTACTTGTAGCCTTCGTAAAGAGGTTTGTCCTATGACGCTACCGCAGATATTCTTTGCATACTTTTTTGTGATGATATTAGGGCTTGCTGTGATGGTAGTTACTCGTCGTAATCTCGTCCATGCAGTATTGTGGATGCTACTCATGTTTGTCCACATCGGAGGGCTATATCTCTTTTTAAACGCGGAGTTCTTTGCCATCATTCAGATAATAGTGTATGCAGGGGCAATACTTGTGATGTTTCTGTTTGTCCTTCTACTGCTAAATGTAAAGCAGTCTCTAACTGCATCACTTTTTATAAGAGGTTGGCAGGGCAGGGCAATGGCTGTGGTGTTTTTGCTCCTTGTCTTTGTGATTTCAATAAAGAACCTTGTGATTGGACCACGAGGTGAGTATTCAATCCAAAGGATTGAGCAACAAGGACACATAAAGGTAATTGGTGAAGCCATGTTTAACGACTACATCCTGCCCTTTATGATAATTGGGCTAATCTTATTTGTGCCTATGATAGCAGCGGCAGTGCTTGCAATGAGGAGGCATGATGGTTCCTCTTAGCTGGTATATTGTGCTTAGTGCCGGACTTTTTTTCATTGGCTTTTTCACATTCCTTACAAGACGGAATGTATTAATGATGTTTTTAAGCGTTGAGATAATGTTTAATTCAATAAACATTGCCCTCATTGCCATGAGCCATTACATGCAAGATATTCATGGTCAGATGATTGCCTTTTTTGTTATTGCAAATGCTGCTGCAGGGGTGGCAGTGGGTTTGGCATTGATTATCGCTGTGTTTAGGAATAAACCCTCATTAAACCTTGAGGATTTTAATCTCTTAAAGGGGTAAGGATTGGAAAGTGTAAATAGCATAGTGCCTTTGCTAACGGTGATTGTCTCTCTGGTTGGGACTTTACTCATTGTCCTAACTGGTGAGAAACACCCAAATCTTAGAGAATTTTGGTCTGTGCTTGCAGGACTTATTAAGTTTTCACTTGTAGTGTCAATGCTTCCAATGATTTATGAAGGCAAGACCCTTCATTTTACACTTTTTGAACTAATGCCCGGCATTAGCATTGCCTTTAAGGCCGATGCCTTTGGGATGCTCTTTGCATTAGGTGCATCTTTTCTGTGGATACTGACTACCTTTTATTCAATAGGCTACATGAGGTCAACTCATGAGCATTCACAGACGAGATACTTTGCCTGCTTTGCTGTGTCTCTTTCAACAACAATGGGGGTTGCCTTTTCGGCTAATCTCTTTACGATGTTTTTATTTTACGAGGGGCTCACCATTATTACCTATCCACTTGTTGCACATAAGGAAAACAAAGAGTCCCTTCATGGTGCAAGGAAATATGTGGTCTATCTGTTAGGTGCTGCGAAGACCTTTTTACTTGCTGCCATAATCATCACATACAACCTCGCAGGCACCCTTGAGTTTCAAAAGGGTGGCATATTCCCCGATGCTGTAAAAGAGAGCCATCCTGTCCTCTTGAGTGTGGTCTTTATATTTTATCTCTACGGATTTGCAAAGTGTGCAGTCTT
>JAOAGP010000081.1 GCA_026415695.1 Thermodesulfovibrionales bacterium
CTGAGGCACAGAAAAGGACAGAGCAGAGGGTAGAAGAACTGGCTGAGGCACAGAAGAGGACAGAGCAGGGGGTAGAAGAACTAGCTGAGGCACAGAAGAGGACAGAGCAGAGGGTAGAAGAACTAGCTGAGGCACAGAAGAGGACAGAGCAGAGGGTAGAAGAACTGGCTGAGGCACAGAAGAGGACAGAGCAGAGGGTAGAAGAACTGGCTGAGGCACAGAAGAGGACAGAGAAAAGAATAGATGTTTTAACTGAAAGAGTTGAGGGGATATCAAATACTTTTGGTTATGCACTTGAGAATATAGTATACAAAAGTCTCCCATCACTTTTATTTAAAGAAGACAATATTAAGGTGCAAGGTAAGATAATAAGAAGATACTATGAGAGACAAGGAAGCTACAATCAGATAAATCTATATGCAAGAATAATCAAGGATGGCAAAGAGATGTTGATGTTAGGAGAGGTTAAAACCCGCCCCTCAAAATTAGAGATTGACAGGTTTCTAAAGATTGCTGAATATATAAAAAAGAGAGAAGGTAGTCCTGAAGTTTACTTAGTTTTTGTAGCTCATGACTATCATCCAAGGGTAGAGAATTATCTCAAAGAAAAAGGAATAAGATATTTTTGGTCTTATGATGTGGAGAATCAATAAATAACTCTTTTACTATCAGTATTAGGCAACTTTTTTCTGTGGCAAGCGTTTTTTGTTTTACCCAGATCCAGCGATAACACTTCATTATATCATCAATAAAACAATTATCCCAGAATTGTCATTAGGGAAAATTTCTAATGACCGCCATTGGAAAAAACTGGATATAACTTATTTAAAGAATTACAATATAATTCAAAGTTAGCACTACACAAAAGATATAAAAGGGGGTAAGAAAAGATTACATGGCTAATTCTTTTTTCTACCTGTCAGTTACCCGTTAAAAGTCTAATGACAATTCTGGGATAATTTAATACCGCTTGCTCTGTCTCTGGAGTTACTCGGTTGCATACCATGGTGCTCTTCTTGATTTCTCATATATATAGTCCCTCTAATATCTTAACTGGAATACCATGACTCTTCAACTCCTTTTTAGTTCCTACCTGTAAACACTTTTCTTGACTAAGGCAATTTATTCACCATTTTCTAAATTTTTTAGTTAATGATGGGGTTAAGACGTGTTTTTTACATTTATATAAATTACCCTTTAAAAAATATCATCAATTTTGTTAATATTAAAACTCTTTTATTGGAGAGGTGGCCGAGCTGGTCGAAGGCAGCCGCCTGCTAAGCGGTTGTGGGGGTAAAACCTCACCCAGGGTTCGAATCCCTGCCTCTCCGCCATTCAGAGATATGCTTATCATAGGTATTGCAGGTGCCCATAGTGGTTCAGGGAAGACAAAGATTGCAGAGATGCTCCTAAAAGGTCTTGCCACTACAAATCCTCTTTCTAAAAAGAGATGGGCTGCAATTAAATACACAAAGACCGAACTTTATTGGTCAGTGACAGATAATGAAGAAGACATAAATGCTGATAATAAAGACACATCACGATTATCTTCAGCTGGTGCAGAAAAGGTTGTTTGGATAAAGTCTCCTCCAGAATCATTAGGTGAGGCAGTGCCTATTGCTATGAGTTTAATTGGTGATTTTGATGGATTAATAGTTGAGGGCAATAGTCTTGTTGAGTTTTTATCTCCTGCTGTTGTAGTATTTTTAAACCCTACAAATAGTTTGTTGATAAAGCCATCTTCGGAAAGGATTTTAAGGAAAGCAGATATAGTTATTAATCATCAAGATTGTATTGATATTGGTGTTATTCCTGAAAAATCCTTTGTATATACATTAAAAGGAAACTATACAGCAGACCAGAAGGAGTTGGTTAGATTGATTGAGGATGTCTTATTAAAAAAGGAGATAAAAAAGACCCTTACCGAAAGGTCTCAAAATGGAAGGATTAGTTGTAAAGAGGCAAGGAGGATTGCAGAGGAGTTAGCCGTGCCGTATAAGATGGTTGGTGAGTTAGCAAATGAGTTAAAGATAAAGATTTTTGCCTGTGAATTAGGCTGTTTTTAGGATAGACATTGAAATTTCTGACTGACATCTCAATAACGCTATATCTTATAGCATTTATTTTAAGTATCCTTAATGTTTACAAAACAACAAATAAAATCAGGTTTTTCTTTAATCTGTTTTCAATATCTGCATTTCTAATACACACCATATCAATAATAATGAGATACTATGATATTGGGACTATCCCTATTACTAATATGCATGAGTCGTCGTCTTTTTTTGCTTGGTCTGTATTTGTGATTTTTTTATATCTTCATTATAGATACAGATTCATTGTATTAGGCACATTCATCTTGCCTATCGTGATATTACTTATGGTTACATCGTCTTTGCTATATAGTGAGATTAGGGGTGTAAGCCCAGTGTTACAAAGTTATTGGCTTATAATCCATACAGTGTCAGCATTTACTGGCAATGCCTCCTTTGCTGTGGCAGCTGGTATAGGTGTAATGTATCAACTTCAAGAACGATTCTTAAAGAAAAAGAAGATGACAGAACTTTTCAACAAACTACCCAGTGTTCAGATTTTAGATGAGATTAACTACAGACTGATTACGATAGGATTCCCTTTGCATACACTGGCAATCATATCAGGGGCTTTGTGGTCAGAGAGTTCTTTTGGCATCTTTTGGAGGTGGGATCCTAAAGAGGTTTGGGCACTGATTACTTGGTTGATCTATGCAACCATACTACACTTGAGATTGGTTAAGGGATGGAGAGGAAGGAAGTCTGCATTGCTATCTGTAATCGGATTTTTAGCGGTTTTATTTACTTATTTTGGTGTAAATCTCTTTATGGAGAGTTATCATACCTTCTGATGGCTATAATAGTTGTAGGACTAAACCACAAAACTGCAAATCTTGATATAAGGGAAAGATTGGCGTTTTCCCCCGAGAAATTGGAAAGAGGGCTTCAGGATATAAAGAAAATCCCACAGGTCAAAGAGGTGGCAATTTTGTCAACATGTAACAGGGTGGAGCTTTACCTTCATACAGATAATAATAGTGATGTCTACTCTGACATTGAGCATGCATTATCAAATCTACATCAAATACAAAGAGAGCAATTTTCTCAACACCTTTATAAATACGAAGGGGTTGATGCAATAAGGCATGTCTTTAGGGTTGCGGCAAGCCTTGACTCTATGGTAATTGGAGAGCCACAGATATTAGGTCAGATTAAGGAAGCCTTTGAGATATCACTCAAAAAAAAGACAACGGGAGTTGTTTTAAATAAACTACTTAGCAGTTCAATAAGCACAGCAAAGAGGATTAGGACTGAAACAAAGATAGCAGAACACGCTGTGTCAATCAGTTATGCAGCAGTTGAACTTGCAAAGAAGATATTTTCAACACTAAAAGGAAAGATATCTCTACTAATAGGTGCTGGAGAGATGGCAGAACTTGCCGCAAAACACCTCATTAATAATGGTGTGGATAGGGTTGTGGTTACTAATAGAACTTATGAAAGGGCTTGTGCCTTGGCTGAAGGACTCAAAGGTAAGGCAATAAGATTTGAGGACTTCTTTGATGAACTCATTAAGATTGATATTGTTATCTGTTCTACTGCAGCCCCGACATACATACTGACGAAAGAACACATGCAAAAACTCATGAAACTAAGACGCAACAGACCTATATTTATTATTGACATCTCCGTGCCAAGAAATATTGACCCCGAGATAAACTCAATAGATAATGTGTATTTATACGATGTGGATGACCTTCAAGATGTAGTAGATTCAAATATGCAAAATAGGAAGGCTGAGGCCAAAAAGGCTGAAGATATTGTCTTACAAGAGGTTGAAAAGTTTGTTAAGTGGTTAGACTCATTAGAGGTAATTCCAACTATCATTGATATTAGAAGACATGTTGAGCGAATAAGGGATGATGAGTTTGAAAAGATGAGGCATAAACTCACCAATCTCGATGATAACACCTTAAAAGAGATACACTACATGACTACCGCTATCATCAATAAGATAATACATCCTTGCATAGCATCATTAAAGGAAAACCCTGAAGATAGTAAGACATTGGTTGCTATGATAAGAAGGTTTTATGGGTTAGATAGTTAATTGCAAGCAGGATAATTTTAATTGCATTTTTTAGGGATTTATAGTATAAAATAACATCGTTTCTAAAGACATCTTACATATAGGAGATGAGATATGATTACATTTAAGAGAAAGAGGTATTTATGGGGTATCCTTACCCTAATTGTTTTTTTGGTGTTGGGATGTGGTGCACAGCAATTTAAGACAGATATGTTTCAGAACTTTTATTCACAAGGGTGGGGACCTACGGCAATGACATACAACGGACGAGAACTCCTTATTGCTGATGATACACTATTGATGGAGATATCCTCAATTTCTACTGGCAGGTTTTATTATGAAGGGCATCCTTACAACGACGATGGTTTTTTTGGTTATAGTCGTCAACCCCAATCTATCAGAAGCGTTTCAAAGATATCTGGTCTTGCATGGGAAAGTGAGTGTTGTGGATTAGGAAGTCTGTGGGTTTCAGATAATGTAAATAGACAAATAGTAAAACTTTCGTCAACCCATCAGGTTTTAAAGGTGTTTTCAACAGGTAACATAACACCACAGGGACTTGCATTTGATGGGAAAAACCTATGGACATCTGATTCTTCAAAAGGCAAGATATATAAGATATCTGTTGATGATGGAAGGTTTCTTTTAGAGGTGGATATCTCTTCTCAAGTTCAAAGACCTATGGCACTTGGATGGGATTGCGATAGTCTTATTGTATTGGGGATTAACGATTGTGCGGGTGTATTGTCAGGTTGTGTAGAAAAAAGGATTGTTAAGATAAACCCACAAAACTTTATGGTATTTGAAGAGATAAAACTCCCTAAACAGGTTCAAAAACCTGTATCCCTTGCAGTTTCTGATAATACGGTGTGGGTTGGAGACAAGATACTAAACAGGATTTTTAGGTTGTCTAATAAGGGTGAAAAGATAGATGATGCTAAAACCATGGTTGCCTCAAAACCATTGTATATTCCAGAAAAAAAGTATAAGCCTGTTGAGATAAAAGAACAACCGAAGGAAACTGTAGTGCAACCAACTCAACCAGTTGACGAGGCAAAAAAGGCTGCAGACGAGGCAAAGAAGGCTGCAGATGAAGCAAAACAGGCTGCAGAACAGGCAAAAAAGGCATTTGAATTACAGCAAAAGAAGTGAAAAACTCAGGGGGAAGGATGTCTATCCTTCCTCCTTTTGAAAAGTATTGATATAGGTTTTTAGTATTTCCCTAAAACAGTCTGCATTTCTTATGTTGTCGTATGTTTTTGCCCTTGTAATATAACCCCAGTTTTTGTAACCTGATTCAATCGCCTTTTTTAGCCATCTACATGCACTTTCAGGGTCATTATTCATTGAGTAAAACTCTGCCATACTATTAAGTGCATAGATATTGTTAGGGTTTATCTCAAGTGCCTTTTGTATGTCTAATCTTGCCTTTTCAAAATCTGACAGTATCAGATGACAAAAACCTCTGTTATTGTAAGCCATAGAATTGTTAGGATTTATCCTTATTGCAGAGTTGAAGTCCTCAATTGCCTTGTCGTATTGTCCTAATTCTTGATACACATTTCCCCTATTTGTATATGCAGCATCAAAATCAGGATTTATCTCAATAGCCTTGCTGAAGTCTTGAATCGCCTTTCTATATCGTTTTAGTTTCTCAAAGGCAATTCCCCTATTGTTGTAAGACCTATAATCGTTTGGGTCTTTTTCTATTGCCCTTGTGTATCTATCTATTGATATCTCAAACTTAAGTCTTTTATTCATGTATTAAAGATTACCATAAATCGTCAATCAATAAAAGTCATTGTAAACCTATTTTACCATGTTACCTTTGGTTATCTTTTTGTTACAGACAGTAATTGAATACTCCATCGTTGACATAAAAAATATTTTTATTCAGATACTTATATGTTAATAACAATTTGGCAATTAAATTGCTATAAAACATAAAAAAGATTAAAAGGTGATATCGTATGATAACTGAAGATGCAGTAAATTTTATCAAGGATGTTATACCTTTTCAGTTTCTTGAGCCTGAAGAACTGATTCCTATTGTGGAGAAGATGACACTGGAATTTTATCCTGTTGGCACATTCATCCTAAAACAAGATGGTCCTGGCAGTGATAGTCTAAAGATAATCAAAAAGGGCAGCGTTAAGGTCTTTGCCCAAAGTCCTAAAGGTGAGGAGATAATAACGGACATCAGGGGAGAAGGAGAGTTGATTGGGTATATATCCATCTTTACTGATGGTAAATCAAGGGTAAATGTCCTAACCCTTGAGGACACACTTTGCTACCAGATAGATAAACCAGAGATGAAAAGGATTATTGAGAAGTATCCAAAACTTAAAGAGTTTTTCCATCAGTCCTTCCTCAAGAAATACCTTGATAAGACCTTTGAAGAGATGCACACAAAGACCTTAAGCGTATGCACAAGTGATATGTTGCTCTATACAACACCTGTTGGAGAATTGGCTACTAAAGGGGTTATATCAGCCTTTCAAGACATAAGCATAAGGGAGGCGGGCGAGATAATGACAAAACACGAGATAAGCAGCCTCGTGATAATAGACTCAAATGCTGTGCCAGTTGGCATAGTAACAGACAGGGATTTTAGAAAAAAAGTCATAGCAAAAGGTTTGGATCTAAATAGTAACATCAGCAAGATTATGAGTGTGTCTCTTATAAAATCAGATGCAAAGGAATACTGTTTTGAGGCACTACTTAAGATGATTCGTTATAACATCCATCATCTACTCATAGTAGAGGATGGCAAACTTAAAGGTATTATCACAAATCACGACCTCATGATGCTTCAAGGGACATCTCCATTTACGATAGCAAGAGATATAGACTCTCAACAGACTGTAGATGGCATAGCAAGCGTATCAAAAAAGATAAACAGTGTTATAGACATCCTCATAAAACAGGGTGCAAAGGCAAGTAATATTACCAAGATAATCACAGAGATTAACGATAGGATTGTTATCAAAATTCTACAATTTGCGGAGAAGAGATTTGGCCCCCCTCCTCTACGATACTGTTGGATTGTATTTGGGAGTGAAGGGAGAAAGGAGCAAACCTTTAAGACTGATCAAGACAACGCAATAATTTATCAAGACCCTGATAATTTGGAAGAAGACGAGGCATCAAAGAAATATTTTGCAGAGTTTTCAGAGTTTGTAAAGGATTCTCTGTTACGATGTGGGTTCCCGATTTGTACAGGCAATTACATGGCGAGCAATCCAAGATGGAGGCAACCAATAACAGTATGGAAGAGTTACTTTACAAATTGGATAAAAACCCCTAATGCCCACGCGATACTTGCATCAGTAATCATATTTGACTTTCGTCCTATCTACGGTGATTTAACCCTCGCACATGAACTCAAAAATCATCTCATCAATTCATTAAAAGGTCAAGATATGTTTCTCGTGCACATGGCAAGGATGACAGTAAATGTAAAACCTCCGTTGAGTTTCTTTAGGACATTTGTTGTTGAGAGTTCAGGGGAACATAAAAACATGCTGAATCTAAAATTTAGATGTATAGCCCCTTTAATAAACATTGTAAGGCTTTTTAGCCTTGAAAAGACTATTGAAGAAACCTCAACCATTGAAAGGATAGAAAGACTCAAAAAGATACATGACACTGTCAGGGACTACGGTGATGAACTTTTATATGCCTTTGAGTTTTTAATGTTGCTTCGTATCCATCTACAGTTTAATCAAATAAGTGAAGGTAAGATACCAAATAACTATATAAACCCTGATGACCTAACCAATCTACAAAAAAAGACACTCAAAGAGTCATGCCAATTGATATTGAGGCTGCAGGAATCGATTGAAACCCGTTATCTACTGGGGAGGATGTCTTGATTGGTTATTCTGTAAAAAGATACAAGAATAGGCTATTACAGTCTTTTTTCCAAAAAAAGAACATCAAAGCGTCTTTATTAAAAAACCTTACGATCCTTGATGAGATTGATTTTAACACACCAATAAATCATGTTGATTTCGCCGTAGTTGATACTGAACTAACTGGATTAGATGAAAAAAAGGACTCAATAATCTCTATAGGAGTGGTTAAGATGACTGGGACTAAGATCATATTGGGGGATTATTTTCACAGAATATTAGACCCTGCAGTGTGTCCTAAAAGGGATAGCGTCTTGATACACGGTATTACGCCTCAAGAGATTTCATCATGTCCACCGTTGGAATTAATCCTGCCCGAGTTTGTTGATTTCATAAAAAACAGGATAATCGTTGGGCATTGTATATCAATTGATCTGGCTTTTATAAATAAAGAGATGCATAGACTCTACGGGTTTTCACTTCAAAACCCATCTATTGATACCATCCATCTTTATTGGTGGCTCAAGAAGAAAAAATCGGGCTACGATGCTTATGTCCAAGAATCTGTTCAAATAGAGTCTAATCTTTTTGACATAGCAAAGGAATATGAAATACCTATAATTGAGGGACATAGTGCCATTGGTGATGCATTCATGACAGCACAGTTATTTCAAAGGTTTTTGCCTCAAATTAGGCAAAGAGGCATAGAGAAATTATCTGACTTGATTAAAATCGGAAAGTCTTAAAAAAAGGAGGTGATGAAGAATGTCTGAACAGACACAAAAGAGATTTGAGTCTTATTGGAAGGAAAACCTTTTTCTGATACTCGTTTTATTGTCCATCTGGTTTACGGTTTCATATCTCTTTGGGATAATCTTTGCTGATCAGCTTGATAGCATACGGTTCTTTGGTTTCCCTCTTGGATTTTGGTTTGCTAACCAAGGCTCAATCATGATCTTTGTGGTTTTGATTGCAGTATATGTAAGACTGATGAACAAATTAGATGAAAAGTATGATGTTCATGAAAAATAAATAAAAGGAGGTTGAAAAATTGGACATACTCACTTGGACATGGATTATAGTTGGAGCCTCATTTGCCCTCTACATTGGTATTGCGATATGGTCAAGGGCAAAGAGTACAGGCGAATTTTATGTTGCAGCAAAACAGGTTCATCCAGTGCTAAATGGAATGGCAACGGGCGCAGATTGGATGTCTGCAGCATCGTTCATTTCAATGGCTGGAATGATTTCTTTTTTAGGCAGAGATGGTGCTATGTATTTGATGGGATGGACAGGTGGCTATGTCCTACTTGCCATGCTTTTAGCCCCCTATTTGAGAAAATACGGTAAATACACCGTTCCCATGTTTGTAGGTGAAAGATACTATTCACAGACTGCAAGGGTGGTTGCAGTTGTCTGTGCAATATTCGTGTCTTTTGTTTATGTTGCAGGACAAATGAGGGGAGTAGGAGTTGTGTTTTCTCGTTTTCTTGAGGTTGACATCAATATAGGTGTTTTGATTGGTATGGGAATCGTCTTTTTCTATGCAGTTTTAGGTGGTATGAAAGGGATCACATATACACAGGTTGCACAGTATTGTGTGTTGATTGTTGCCTATCTCATACCAGCAATATTTATCTCAATAATGCTCACAAACATACCAATACCACAGATAGGTTTTGGTGCATCCCTTTCTGATGCAGGTGCGAAGCTACTCAACACAGATGCAGGGTATCTGCTTGAAAAGCTTGACATGGTGCATAAAGATTTAGGGTTCCCTGCCTACACAGGTAGAGGTGCAAAGAGCATAATTGATGTCTTTGCCATTACACTGGTTTTGATGGTTGGTACTGCTGGTCTTCCGCATATCATAATCAGGTTCTTTACAACCCCAACAATCAAGGGTGCAAGGGCATCTGCTGGTTGGGCTCTGCTTTTTATCGCAATACTTTACACCACTGCACCAGCAGTTGCATCATTTGCAAGGTTTAACATGATACAAACCTTAAACAATGTTTCCTACACTGATGCACCGTCATGGTTTAAGAATTGGGAAAAGACTGGACTTGTGGCATGGAAGGATAAAAATGGAGATGGCAAGATCCAGTATGCTAAAGGAGATGCGTTTAAAGGAAAGGTTGAGTTTGCAAAGGACAGTGAAGGCAAACCTTTAAGGGGTCAGTATGGTGAGAGGGTTGTTAAAACACCTATCAACGACAAGACTAAAAATGAATTGTATGTTGACAACGACATAATAGTGCTTGCAAACCCAGAGATTGCAAAACTTCCTGCATGGGTAGTTGCATTGGTTGCAGCTGGAGGTCTTGCAGCCGCACTTTCAACGGCAGCAGGGTTACTATTGGTTATATCGTCTGCACTTTCACATGATTTGTTGAAGAATGTCATATTACCGAGGATGTCCGAAAAAACGGAGCTCATATGGGCGAGGGTAGCTGCAGGCGTGGCTGTGATTATGGCAGGTTATCTTGGAATAAATCCTCCGGGCTTTGTGGCACAGGTTGTTGCATTTGCCTTTGGCTTGGCTGCGTCATCCTTTTTCCCTGTAATCATCATGGGTATCTTTTGGAAAAAGACTACTAAAGAGGGTGCTATTGCTGGAATGCTTACAGGAATAACATTTACTGCTTCTTACATCATCTACTTTAAGTTTATAAATCCTGCGGCAAATGTAGCTGCAAACTGGTGGTTTGGCATATCACCAGAGGGTATTGGGATGATTGGTATGATAATAAACATAATCGTTACTTTTGTGGTATCAAAGATGACTAAAGAACCTCCAAAAGAGGTGCAAGACATGGTTGCAAGTCTTAGGTATCCACGAGAAATTACATAACCCCTCTCCTTCTGTCTCCCCCTTATTTTTAGGGGGAGACAGTCTTTTTCAAATTTGAAAAAAACATAGGTTTTACATTATCCTAATCATTCTTAAAAATCATCCCTTGGAGGCATAAGCAAGATGTTTGAATTTAACAGGATAAAGAGATTACCACCTTATGTATTTGCTATTGTCAATACACTTAAGATGGAGCGAAGAAGAGCAGGTGATGATATAGTGGACTTGGGCATGGGCAATCCTGATTTGCCCACTCCAAAACACATTGTAGATAAACTCTGTGAGGCATCACAAAATCCGAAGAATCACCGCTATTCAGCATCAAAGGGTATCACACAATTAAGATGTGCAATATCGGAGTGGTATAAAAGGCGATACGATGTTGACATTGACCCTGAATCAGAGGCTGTAGTAACTATTGGTTCAAAAGAGGGACTTTCTCATTTACTGCTTGCAACAATCCAGCCCGGTGATATAGCAATAACCCCGACCCCAGCATATCCAATACATCCATATGGTGTAATTATTGCAGGTGGAGAAGTAATCAATGTGCCAATCGGACCTAATGTGGATTTCTTTGTTGAATTAGACAAGACACTCAAAAAGACATGGCCAAAGCCAAAACTTCTCATACTCAATTTCCCTCACAACCCCACAACAATTTGTGTTGATGGGTTAGACTTTTTCAAACAGATAATAGATTTTGCAAGGGATAACAAAATCATGGTGATTCATGATTTTGCCTATGCCGATTTGGTCTTTGATGGATACAAACCACCCAGTATCCTTCAGGTTCCCGGTGCAAAGGATGTAGCCGTTGAGTTTTTCTCTTTAACAAAAAGTTATTCGATGGCAGGATGGAGGGTCGGCTTTTGCTGTGGTAATAAAGAGATAGTAGGGGCACTCATCAAGATCAAGAGTTATTTGGATTATGGCATGTTTCAACCAATTCAAATAGCAAGTATTGTTGCCCTTAGAGGTCCGCAAGACTGTGTGATTGAAATAAAAAATACTTACCAGTCTCGTCGTGATGTTTTGATAAAAGGACTAAACAAAGCAGGTTGGAATGTTCCCCCACCAAAGGCAACTATGTTTGTCTGGGCTGAAATACCTGAACAATTTAAGCACATGGGTTCATTAGAGTTTTCAAAGTTTCTTATAAATGAGGCTAAGGTTGCGGTATCTCCGGGTATTGGTTTTGGAGATGGCGGAGATAATTTTGTAAGGTTTGCTTTGGTAGAAAATGAGCATAGGATAAGACAGGCTGTAAGTGGTATAAAAAGGGTGATTAGTAGGGGATAAACCTTGCCCAGTTACAGTCAAAACTTGATTGTAGTTAATACTTCTGATCTTCTAAAAAATGGAATACATGTTAAATGAGAACCGTTAATCTTTTAAAAATGAGGCTATTTTGAGAAATCTATGCCCAAATATACCTCATTTAATCTTTTTGCAGACATTTTTAACAAATTCTGCTCTTCATCATTGAGAGAAAGTAGTAACTTTTTTTCCACCCCGTTTTTACCAATAACACAAGGGAGACTTAATACAGCATCTTCTCCGATACCATAATCTTTATTCGCTCTTACAGAAACATTATAAATCTTTTTTTCATCTCGTAAAACTGCATTCACCAACTCCGACACAGCCACTGCTATACCAAAGTTTGTGTAGCCTTTGCGAGAGATTATATTGTATGCCCTATTTCTGACCTCATCTGATGTCTTTTTCTTGATTTCATCTAAAGTTAAAACACTTGAAAGCGGGTATTCATCCAACCTTATACTACTCACATATGCATTTGACCAAACAATAAATTCACTATCACCATGCTCTCCAACAACATGTACATGCACATTCCTTTTATTCACATTTAAAAGTTTCCCTAACTGGTATCTAAGTCTTGAGGTGTCAAGTAATGTACCGCTTCCAAATATCTTGTTCTCATCTCTTGTGGTATTTTCTATCGCTATTCTGGTTAAAATATCAACAGGATTTGAAACAATAATCACCACCGCATTATGTGCTGCTTTGTCAATATCCTTCATAACAGATTTTATAATACCTGCATTCCTTCCTAATAGATGCAACCTACTTTCATCCTCTTTCTGTCTTACACCTACAGTTACAACTATAACATCGCTATCTTTTAAATCTTCGTAATCACAACTTGGGGTTATCTCCATTTCAGACAATAATGGGACACAATCCTGAATATCCCACGCCTCACCTTCTTGTTTTGGCATATCAATTCCAAAAAGCACTATGTGTCTGCCAATATTTAAAAGGGTTAGTGCATTTGCAATCGCACTTCCAACATTTCCTGCACCAATTATTGATACTTTGTTATTGCCCATCTATTTCTCCTTTTTGAAAAAGATAAAAAACACTTATATCTCAAGCGTATCATTCTATACTAAAAATATGGTTTATCTCCCCCAAGTTGCAAAAAAATTTTTTATGAATTTCAAATTCAATGTTCAAATCAGAAGAAAAAAAGATTTTTTTATATTATCCTAATCTTGCTGTTTAATCTTTCGTAGACTTGTATGTTTTAGAAATTAATAGTGATTAATTATACCATAAACATATTTATAGGCTTGTCTTAGGGTCAACATACAATCTCTGCTGAATTACTTTTTTAGATACCAACCAGTGTTGTCCAATTTATTTGTAATAAGAAATTTGTCATTATTATCTATAACGACAAAGAGTTTTTTTAGCAAGATAAAGAAACAAATAATTAGAGGAGATGTCTTAAGTGATTATGCTTTTTTAACATTGATGACTGTAATTCTTTTTGAGGTTCATATTCAAAATAAAATATTGGTTAAAAAAAATTGTCAATGATTATTTCCATAATAGAATTTATAAATCAGTAGGTTATTTGTGGGTGTCCGTGAAGCGATGAAATTATCAGGCAGTCAGGCAGGTATCTGAAGAGGATTGTCTGATGAAAAAAATCAATGATTAACCCAATTATATTTAATGTTGATGCTTATTTGCTTACTGTCTGTGCATGCCACCACGCCATAAGGGTCTCATGTATTCATCCCTAAAAATAAAAGTGTTTTGGGAACCTTTGCATCTGCACTGTCTTGTGATAATGTATAATTCACCATTTCTTGATATCAACTTTGAACCTGTAA
>JAOAGP010000103.1 GCA_026415695.1 Thermodesulfovibrionales bacterium
AATTATACATGGTAGACCCCCCCTCTCCCTACCCTCTCCCAGAGGGAGAGGGCATTCTCCCTCTTAAATTAAGATGATGTAGGGTGAGTTATCTGTTTATGACCTAATTCCTTCTAATCCAACTCTTTGCAATGTCTAAAAACCTCAGCCTACTCCTATTAAAATCCACTATCTTTGGGTGTGTTTGCTCAAGGTATTTAGATACATACACTCCATGAGGGTCAAACCTCTTTTTTTGTAATTCAGGATTAAAAACCCTAAAATATGGTGCTGCATCAAGACCACATCCAGCTACCCATTGCCAATTTCCCACATTTGCAGATAAGTCAGCATCCACGAGGTTTTCATAAAAATACCTCTCTCCCCATCTCCAGTCAATGAGCAGATTTTTTGTAAGGAAACTTGCCACAACCATCCTAACCCTGTTGTGCATCCAACCCTCTTTTTTTAGTTGTATCATACCAGCATCCACAAGTTCGTAACCTGTCTCTGCGTTTTTCCACCGTTCAAACAACGATTCATCCTTTGACCACGGAAAACCAAGCCATTTATGCCTATATTACTCATCTATCACAAAAGGGAAGTTATATAGCCAAATCCTGAAATACTCTGCCCATGCAACCTCCCTGATAAAAACCTCCGCATTTGGATGTTCTTTAGACATTAGATACACCGTTTTTGGAGAAATAACACCACATCTAATGTATGGTGAAAGGGTAGATGTTGCATCTTTTGATGGAAAATCTCTTTTTGCTTGATATTCAGATAGTTTATCTGTTAAGAATCGTCTAAATGAGTCTAACACATCCTCCTCATCTTTATACCAGCGTTTAAGAATGTGGTCTTGTTTGTTGTATGATGGGATATCACTGTCTTTGTGAGACAGTTGTGGTGTCTTTAACATTTGAGGAGGTTTAAGGATTGTAAGTCCTTCAGACTGTGTATGAGGGATAAAAACACTTTTATAAAAATCTGTAAACCTTTCACGGAAGTTTTCTCTGTGTGGTTTTATAAGGAAGTTCCAAAGTGGCTGAAATCTTACACCGCTTTTTATACAGACCTTCTCAATGATGTTACCCCTTTTTTGAGTATTTGGCTCACCATCAAAGGTGTATCTGACTACATCTGCATGTGATTTGACGAGAAAGGACTCAAAGTCATCAAATTGAACAATATAAAGATGCGAGTTTATGGCATTGAGCCTTTTTTGAAGGTCTTTTACATACTCAAAAAAGAGGGTCTTTAGATTGTTGCCGTGCTCTTTTTGATTAAAACTGTCAATCAAAAACACAGGAATTATCTCACTATCGTGCCAATCATCAAATAGAGGGTTGTCTTTGAGCCTAAAGTCTCTACTAAAGATTGAGATAATACGCATCAGAGAGATTATTTTTGGATTAAGGCAATTGACAGATAATTTATCAACTCATTGATACCGCTTCCTGTGGCAGAAGATATTGGCATAAAAACAATACCTTCTTTTTCGCAATATTCTTGTAGTCTTTTTAGTCTTGTGCCTTTTGTGGCTATGTCTGATTTAGTCCCTATCACACAAAACATTTTTTGTCCTAATTCTTGGTTATACATCAACAATTCATTTCTAATGTCTTTGAAATCTTTAACAGGGTCAGATGTCATGCTATCACTAATATCAACAAGGTGTAAGAGTATCTTTGTCCTTTCAACATGCCTTAAAAACTCCGTGCCTAATCCTATCCCTTTGTGTGCACCTTCTATTAGACCCGGAATATCTGCCACAACAAAACTCCTAAAATCGTCAAGTTTTACAACCCCGAGATTTGGTGTGAGGGTGGTAAATGGATAATCTGCAATCTTTGGCTTTGCAGTGGATATCACCGAAATTAGAGTTGATTTGCCGGCATTAGGCAGCCCTACAAGACCAACATCTGCGAGGAGTTTGAGTTCAAGGATGAGGGTTCTCTCCTGTCCTTTTTGTTCAGGCAGGGCAAATTTAGGGGTTTGCCTTGTGGGTGTTGCAAAATGGGCGTTTCCAAGCCCACCCTTACCGCCTTTTGCAACCACCACACTTTGGTAGTTTTCTGTCAAGTCGCCAAGTATCTCTCCAGAGTCTGCATCCTTCACAATCGTTCCAACAGGAACAGGTATAATCAAATCCTCTGCATCCTTGCCTTTTTTGTTGCTACCCTTACCGTGTTCGCCTCGCTTTGCCTTGTAAATCCTCTTGTATCTGAAGTCTAAAAGGGTGTGCAGGTCTTGGCTTGCCATTATTATCACATCACCACCTTTACCTCCGTCACCACCATCAGGACCACCTTTAGGGACATACTTTTCCCTTCTAAAACTCACACATCCCCTGCCACCGTCTCCAGCCTTTACAAAAATCTTTGCGTAGTCAATGAATTTCATGGTTTGATATTTTAACACTAACTAACAAAAAACAAAGGGCAGCCATACAGACTGCCCTTTGTTTGTAAATTATACGAAAAGATTATGATTGTTAGTTGTTTGTAACTATTGATGCAGGTTGCTCAACAGGATATACGCTTATCTTCTGTCTTGTCTTGTCCTTTCTTTCAAACTTGACAATGCCATCAATGAGTGCAAAAAGTGTATGGTCTCTGCCCATACCGACATTGTTGCCCGGATGAAACTTCGTGCCTCTTTGTCTAACAAGTATGTTTCCAGCCCTTACAAATTGACTACCAAATCTCTTAACGCCAAGCCTTTTGGACTCGCTATCCCTACCGTTTCTGGAACTACCAACACCTTTTTTATGTGCCATTTTTTAACCTCCTATTATCTCTGTGATAGACAGTTTTGTGTAGTGGCTTCTATGCCCTCTTAATTTCCTATAAGCCTTTTTAGGTCGAGGACCATAGACCAAAATCTTATCCCCTTTAAATGTCTCTTTTACTTTAGCCTTTACCATTGCCCCGTTAATATATGGGGTGCCAAATAATTTCTTGTCATTATCAGAGATAAAGACTACCTTATCAAGCGTTATCTCGCTGTCTGGTGGTGCGGAAATCTTATCAATCACCAAGTCCTCACCAACTGATACCTTGTATTGTCTCCCAGATGTTTCAACTATTGCATACATTTAAAGCCCACCTCCTTTAAAAATAAGTTGATATTAAAACAAACTCATAAGGATTTAGTCAAATACCATTTTTGGTGAATACAGTTAGCACAGGAACTCTTGACAAGGCATCTCAAAAATCTCTATAATCCTTACCCTTAAGGCGCATAGCTCAGTGGGAGAGCGCTTCCTTGACGCGGAAGAGGTCTGGGGTTCAATCCCCCATGCGCCTACTCTGAAGTTGTTAATCCTTACAACTTGAACAAACCCTATTTCTTCCAGAAGATTTTGCATTATACATTGCCACATCTGCATCAAGGATTAAATCCTTATATTCTTTGTGTTTATCTTTACAAAATGTTGCAACCCCCATACTTATTGTGCAAAATAGGTCTTTACCCCCACATTTTTCATCACCTTTGATTATAGGGTGTTCAGCAATAATACTCCTTATCTTCTCTGAAAGGCAGATAGCTCCTTCTGTATCAGTATCTGGTAGGATTAAGACAATCTCCTCCCCACCAAATCGTCCTACAAAGTCAGATTTTCTCACATTTTCAACTAAAATATTTGCTATCCTTTTTAAAACCATATCACCGATATGATGACCATAGGTGTCATTTATTTTTTTAAAGTGGTCAACATCTATGAGCACTATTGAAAATAGGCTATTGTTTCGCATTGCCAAATTAAATTCATGTTCTATCTGTTTGTCTATGAAACGACGATTGAAAATACCTGTCAAAGGATCAGTGATAACATCTTTTTGTAATTCTATATATTCTTGAAGAGTCTTGATACTATTTTTTGCCATGTATGTGACCATAATTACAAAACAAGCCCCCAGAAAAAATATTACAGATGTAATAGTATCTCCACTGATAAACTCATGTCCTGTCCATAGCGTTATAGCGTAAGAAATATATCCAAAAAAGAAAAAGACCAAAAAAATACCAAGAATACGCCAATAATTTTTCATTACTGGAATATATTTAACAATATCTTTGACAATGAATATTGATATTAACTGAATAACCGCCCCAATCAAGACTAATAAGATGAGTAAAAGTGTATTCATAAGTATATTATATATAATCTCTTAAACTTT
>JAOAGP010000046.1 GCA_026415695.1 Thermodesulfovibrionales bacterium
GTTCTCATCAGTGTTAAGCTTGCCAATCTTGACCCTCCCAGCGTACTCCTTTGCAAGTTCCTCAATAGTAGGGGCTATTATCTTACACGGACCACACCATGCAGCCCAGAAGTCCACCACTGTCAGCCCCTTTGAGCCAATTACCTCTGTCTCCCAGTTGCTTGAATTAAACTCAAATACACCTTCTGCCATCTTTTTTCCTCCTCATAAGATTTATTCTATGTAGCAAGTTTATCAAATTTTGAACCTCAAGTATAGCAAAGAATTCATACTTATGACAAACTTTAAAGAATGATTTGTGACAAATGAGCCACAGACAAAACAGATTTGGTTGAAAAGACATCCTTTTAAGTGTTATCATTTAAAACAGCCGAAGTGGTGGAATTGGTAGACACGCACGTTTGAGGGGCGTGTGGGGAGACCTGTGCGGGTTCGAGTCCCGCCTTCGGCATTGATAATCCTTCCTCATCAGCAAAAAAATCAATTTCAACATGACCTAATCGTTTCTTGACTCTTAGCAAACAAATGTCTTTTAAAGATGCCTAAAAGAATTGGTTATTAAAAATTGCGTATTTACAGAATCAAGCCTATTTTGATGAATTGGATTTCAAGACAAATTATTTGATAAGTTTGTAGATATAAAAAAACATATTTATCACCTTGTATGACATTTTGGTTTTATAATTTGGGCATAAGGACATTTAGAAAACTACAGCATAAATGAAACTATGACGAAAACAAAGATATGATAAGTTTTAGGGTTACAGACATTCAAGGTGGACTGCTTACCATTGAGCGACCTGCTGGTCAGGAGATATCACTCAAACTTGCAGAGATTGTAAGAGGGCAGGTCATGGAGATACTACCAAGCGGGGCAGTAGCATTAAAGATAAAAGGTGAACCTCTGATTGCAAAAACACAGGTGCCACTTCAGCCGGGGACCAATCCCTATTTTAAGGTTACAGGGATACCTGTTGAGGGTAAAGACCTCACCTTACAGTTTATAGGTTTTGCACCAGAAGAAGAACCCCAAGTCCAACAACAACAAATAGTCTTTAGTGATGCAAGAAAAGATCATCTAATGGGATTAATCAAGGAACTGACTACCCTTCTAAAGCAGATAAAGGATTACTCCAACGAGCCGATCTCAAAGACAGGCAAACTTCAATCCTTAACCAACGAGATATTGAGGTCATTACCACAAGATATCCAGAAAGTGCCTAAAGAGATAAGGACACAATTGCAAGAACTTCTCCAGACAAGTCTTAAGATAACAGGACAAGGAATTCAGACCAAGATAACTGACCTTATAAATCTATTGCCAAAAGACTCCAACCTTACAGAAGAGATAGCAAATATTAAAAGGGATATCTCGGTAAACATAGATAAACTTTCAAACATATCACTCAAAGGAGCAATTCAAGACACTGGGGTTGCTCTTGAGGCAAAACTAAGATCAGTTGCGGTTTTACAAGAAAAAACGCTTGATTTGATACCTAAAGAACCCCAACTAAAGGCTTCAAGTCCTTCAGACCAAAAGACCACCACGAACCTTAATACTCTGCAGACAACCAATTTAGAGACTTCTCAGACAAAAGACAACAGATCTTCAGATGTTAAAATGCTCATCCATAACGATCTCAAGGCTAAACTCTTACAACTAAAAGACGCCATTTTCAAGGGAGAAATAAAAGAAACCTCAACACAACAAGACTCAAATAAAGCCATAACGACCACATCTGTTTCTAAAACCACAGAACAATTAGCAAAGACAATTGACACCATACTTAAGGACATTGAGACCTTTCAGACACTCTCAAAGGCAACGAATTCCTTTTACACATTCCTGCCTGTTGATTGGAGGGGACTTAAAGACGGAGACATTGCATTTAAAAAGGGAAAGGCAAGGGGTAGTGGTATCACACCATATTCTTGTAGGGTAAATCTCAATCTTGATAAAGTGGGTCAAGTTGGATTTATAGTGCTTAAGTTTGGAGCAGACTACTATATATCATTTCGCACTGAAGACAAGGGTTTTCAAGTAGAATTAAAAGAAGGCATAGACGAACTGAAAACCAATTTTGCACAAAAGGGCATGAGGCTAAATTCAGTGAATTTCTTTGACCTTGATGAAACCGACTCATATGAAGAATTAGAAAGGATCTTCAGTGAAGATAAGGGAGGAGTTGACCTAAAGGCATGAAGGATAAAAGACTCAAGGCAACAGCACTTAGGTATAAGGCACAAGAAGACAACGCCCCAAAGGTCGTTGCAAAAGGCAGTGGCAAGGTGGCTGAAAAGATAATCTCAATAGCAAAACAGCACAATGTCCCCTTACGAGAAGACCCAAATCTTGTTGAGATACTTTCTACCCTTGACCTTTATCAAGAGATACCGCCAGATTTATACCGTGCTGTTGCTGAGATACTTGCATACATCTACAAGGTATCAAACAGGCTTCATTAAGAAATCTCTTTAAACGCCCCTATGCCTCTTAACTTCCTATATCTGTCTTCAACTAATCCTGTTACATCTTTTTTCATCAGATGCTCAAGGGTAGTCTTGATGTATTCTTTTATCCTTTCTGCGGTCAGTTCTGGGTCTCTGTGGGCACCACCTAATGGTTCTGGTATGATGTCATCAATTATCCCAAAGGATTTTAGGTCTTGGGCTGTAAGTTTTAAGGAGTTTGCCGCCATTGAAAAGTCATCCACTGAAAGACCTCCAGACTTTTTCCAAAGTATTGCCGCACAACCTTCTGGTGATATCACTGAGTAGGTTGAGTGTTCAAGCATGCAAAGTCTATCTGCCACACTTAGTGCAAGTGCTCCCCCACTACCACCTTCTCCTATGACGATTGAGACAATTGGTGTTTTTAACAAAGACATCTCCATCAGATTTGTAGCAATTGCCTCTGCTTGTCCCCTTTCTTCTGCCCCTATTCCTGGGTAGGCACCGGGGGTATCTATAAAGGTGATAACTGGGATTTTAAATCTTTCAGCCAACTTCATAAGCCTCAACGCCTTTCTATATCCTTCAGGATGAGGTTGACCAAAGTTACGATAAATCCTTTCCTTCGTGCCTCTACCCTTCTGATGCCCAATTACCATTACAGACTTATCATCTAACAAACCAATACCGCCCACAATAGACGGGTCATCGCCAAACCTTCTGTCACCATGAAACTCAACAAAGTCTTTTAAAATGAGGTTGATATAGTCAAGGGTGTAAGGTCTTTCAGGATGCCTTGCAATCTGGCTCTTTTGCCAAGGGGTAAGATTTAGGTAAATCCTTTCAATTGTGTCCTTTGCCTTTTTTTCAAGTTGTCTTAATTCCTTACCCCTTGCCTCTTCACCAGATGAATCCTTTAACCCTCTTATCTTGTTTTCAATGTCCTCAATAGGCTTTTCAAAATCAAGGTAATAAGGCATATTTAGTATCGCCTCTCGTATCTTTCTCCTTCGCAAACCTCTTTAACAGTATCCTTTACGAGCCTGCCATCTTCCCAAACCCTTTCATTAACCTTTCTACACTTCGTTTGCTCGTTTGGATAGTATGGTTGACCAACTGGCTCTGCCCTGTAGTATCCCCTGTTGTCCTCTGTCCTGTATTCCACAGGTCTGCCTGATTTTGCAGCATCCCTTGAACCACGCACAGAAACATCTGCAATTGTTGCACCTGCAAGCGCTCCAAGGGCAGCACCAATGACACCACCTCTCCAGTGATTCTTTGAATCAAGTAGTGCACCTGCGACACCACCCACAGCACCACCTGCTGCAGCACCTTCATAGTGGTAAGTTGAGCAAGATGCGGCAAGCAAAACAAAAATAACCATCAATGCCCAAAACTGTTTAACTCTTCTAATCATCAAATACCTCCAAAGATAGTTTTCTAAATTTTAACAAATATCACTCAATAAATGATAACTATCCTAAAATCTGCTTCATACAAAAACCTAACCTTATCTTAATTAAGGAGTTCAACGATGAAACATCCTGCATCAATGGTAAACTCGCTTTTTCCATTAAATCTTACGATTTAAGCCTTTATATCCTTTATCAACAAATATTGTCTTGCTCTTTTTACAAACCTGTCAGGATAATTCTGTTTCATGGCTGGATCATGACTTCCGCATTACAACAATGTATTCATTGGCTATAGTATTCTGAATATCACCAGCAACATTTGTAGGGCTGTTTTTTAATGGCATTCGTTTGTTTGGAATATTACGGATTATAGTTTCAATATGTTCAAAACCTTGTTGCTCAAATAAACATCTTGTTACCTCATCCGTTGGGAGACAAACACCTTTTACAGTGCGATTGCCGACAACATAACAAGCATATCCACCTTTTTTGATTGTCTTTGAAACATTTATAATGGATTTTCTATAGTCATTATAAAAGGCCATAACTTCTTTAGCCCTCTTTTCATCCCTTTCTGCAATCTGGTAAAGAATTGTATTTAAAAATTGCAAATCAAAAGACTCGCATCCATTATTTAGTTGTCCTCCCATCAAATTTTTATCAATCTGAGATGCATTTTTTATATCAAGCCATTCATTGGCTAATCTTGAAAACTGACCATAAGCAACAGTCGTGCGACTGTCACCATAAGGTGGTGATGTTACAACTATGTCCACACTTTCTTTATCAATATGTTCAACCTTTTCAACCGTGTTAAAATCAAAAATCATACTCTTGGCATCATGGTTTAACTCCATAAATTCTTTTAACCCCTTCCTGTTTCTTGCTAATTTGCTCTGCATTAGTGCAAAAACATCAGGGTTAAATCTCTTGATTTGTTCTTGAGACATCCGATACATCTTAAACTCGCTGTTTCTTGTAAAACTGCTCTCTCTTACAGTCTCACTGAATGCTACCTTGAAGAAATCGCCTATTGTAATATCTGTAATATTAGTTATGAAATCCTTTATTAGAGCCAATTTTTCTTGTACTGAATGTGAAAACCAGTAATCAATATTTTGTATCTGCGGAATAACAATATTCCCTCTCTTCATACCAAAAATAATAGAAAAAAGATAGTCACTAAATTCTTTAAGATACAAATCCAGTATCTGAAGGTTTAGTTTAGTAGTTTTTACTTTTGAGATTAATCTTGCCAAAGGGTTTAAATCTGTTCCTACTGCATTAATGTTTTTTAGATTTGCCTCTACTAAAGAGGTTCCTGTGCCACAGCACGGGTCAAACAACAAGTCAGCGTTTTTAGCATATTTTAAAATCAATCTTTCTGCAACCTGCGGTATCATCATTGCAGGATAGGTATGGAAGCAATGGGTAAAGGTTTTTGTATTTGCACCGATAAAATCCCAGCTACTATCGTAATATTTTATTATCATATCAGTGCCTTCAAATCCTCTATAATCCTACAAAACATCTTGATATTACCAAATTCCCGAACATCTGGATTACATACATAAACTCCGTCAAGTTGTTGTACTCTATCTCTGTTTGCACTGGATTTATCAAAAGTTTCCCATGCAGTAACCAAAAATAACTTTACATCTCTGAGATTATCTGGCATTGTTTGTAAATAACTATACCAGCTGATAGTCTGCATTACTCTCTCTGCAAGAGTAGTTTTAGCTGAAATTATCACAAGAGGTTGATAATCGTATTTTAGATTTACGACTACAATATCAATATCAGGTTTAAAAGTATGCTGTCTTTGTCTGCTAATAGCATTAAACATTGCATTTATATTCTGTTTGATCTTCCCGCTTGTGACTGCCATTAATGGCAACTTTTCTTGTTGGAATGTTAGATTTAAAATTTTTGCAATCCATAAAGCAAAATTGTTCCCTGCTAATGGTCTCATTGAGTTTGCAATACTTTTACCTATTTCCCTTAATTCTAAAACCATTCTTTCATTCTTTAGAAGACTCTCCCATAAAGATAAAGTCTCTTTGCTCGCCCATTTTCTAACCGCTCTTGGTGTAATGATTTTTACAATATCCTCTTCCGAGCTTTTTAGAATATGTGAGAGATTATTACCAACTTCAAGGTAATTTTGAGATTTTTTAAGATGCTCTTCTATTTTATTGTTAAAATAACCTTTGATAGTTTTTTTGAATTCTTTTTCTAGTGTGTCATCCCAACTGCTAAACTTATTTCTCATTATCTACTTTTTAAAAAGAGAGGGATGTTATAATCCCTCTCGTTTATAGGCATCATTTTTAAAAAATTGATATCCCGTTTTTTTAAACCTACTTCCCCATTGTAGAAATCTTTACCACCTTACTGAATTTATGCCACAAATAAGGGTCTTGTTGCTTATTGCCATATGGTAGATACCAGAGTTCTACATCAACGGTTATCTCACCAGATTTTAAAGTCCTTTCAACCTTATCCCCTTTCTTTATCTCCTCCATTGGATAGGCAATCTCAAAGGTCTCATGAACCGTCTTGTGAGCAGGAATGCTTGTATCCCTTACCATTCCACTTTTTTCATATGGACCACGACCCATTCTATCACCTCTTCCAAACTGTTGTGGTATTGGCATGTAAATCTTTGACTGCCTGAATATCTCTTTACCATCAGGAGTCTTACCAGTCACTTCCAGGACCAGTCTGTTTGGTGTGGGTCAGCCATCAGGAATGGCATGACCAGCCTTGTTTTTCATATTCACCTTTACTGTTGCCACTGGCATCATCTTTGTGCCATCTCTCCACCAATGTGGTAAGACCTCAACATCAAAATCAAGTGCCATCTTCTGCATCTCTTTTGACCTATAACTCTGGATGTTGTGACCTAATTTGCTCTTGTGCATGTGGCATTCTTGACAGGTGCTTTGTCCTCCCTCTGCTAAATAACTCCACAGGTAAGTGCCGTATAAGGTTGCACACTGAGTGGGGTTTTCAAGTTCAAAGTTAGGGCCTAATCCATGACACTGTCCGCAAAGTATTGCCTCTTTCTGAACAGGTCCTTTTTTCAGCTTTGGATGTGTAGGTGCCAAATGAGTTCCTTCTTTTTTACCATATACCGTGTCCTTTTGAGGCTGACCATCAGTCCATTTGTGTATGATTGCATTGCGATTATGACATATGAGGCAGTTTATATTTAACTTTTCTAAATTCTCACCAGCCTTGTCATCACCTTCAGTAAAGGCATAGATATTCTTTACAATCTCTTGGGCAACCTTGTCAGTAGCATCTTTGAGTTGAGGAAGATGACATTTTGCACATATCATGAGATGCTCAACCTTAACATCCTCTGGTTTTTTAACCCCTGAGTATGGCCATTCCATCAGACCATTTATTATCGTTGTTTTAAAGGTTGAGGCAGTCCTACCAGAAGTCTCAGGTCCGTAGATAGACCGTGCATGTAAGGACTTTGACCATTCCTCATATATCTTTGGATGGCATACCTTGCATGAACTGACATCATACATCTTGGCAAGTTCATCAATGCTATTTGCCTTTTTTTGTGTCTCCGTCTGCCCACCAATTACTATCATTGGGATAAAAAAACAAAAGACCACTATCAACACAACCTTGACGCATCTCATAATTCCTCCTTTTTTGTATGTTTTTTTGTGTTGCACTGCCCTATATTATAGACAGGGTTAATAAGTGTGTCCACTATCCATGTGCTAAATCTATCCGAATAAAAATCAAATGCCTCTTTATAACCCTCCCCCTCAAAAACCGCATAAATAGATGAACCACTGCCAGACATCAGTGCATATCTTGCACCAAATCCCAACAATCCATCCTTAATCTCAGCAAATTCTGGATATGAACTAAAAATGACACCTTCAAAATCATTGATGCCATGTTTTTTTACATCTACCCAATCCGCTTCAATGAGTGCCCTTTTGAATAACTGGAGGTGTGAGTGATAGGCAAAATCCTTGCTCCTTTGTAATTGACTATAAGCCCATGAAGTAGATATTGAGATATCTGGCTTTACAATCATAATCTTGTATGAGTGTTTTATCTTGAATGTCTCGATTACCTCTCCTCTACCTTTTACTATCGCAATCGGTGAATACAAAAAAAAGGGCACATCTGAACCAATAGATTGGGCAATCTCATAAAGTTTTCTAAAATTCACATCAAGTCCCCACATTTTTGTGAGTGCAACAATAGTTGTTGCAGCATTACTGCTACCGCCACCAAGCCCTGCACCTGATGGGATCTGCTTTTTTATGTGTATTCTAATCCCTTTCTTTGAATTGAACAATTCCTTGACCTTTAAAACCGTTTTAAAAACAAGGTTCTCTTCCATCTTTAGACCAAGTGAAGGTGTCATCAATACCTCAACATCACTTGATGGCTCAAATGTCATCTCATCAAAAAGACCAACGGTTTGCATAATTGTTTCAATATTGTGAAACCCATCCTCCCGTTTGTTTAAGACCCTTAGATACCAATTTATCTTGGCGGGGGATTTATATGCTTTCATTGGAAGGAATAATTACGAATTTGTAAAACTTACAACCTCTCTTAATTTGTTGAGAGCCTTCTTTGAATCAATCGTTTTTTGGGCAATCTCTATACCCTCAGCAATGCTTTTTGCCTTACCAGAAATGTAAATGGCGGCACTTGCATTTAACACTACTACATCCCTTTGTGGTCCTTTTATACCCTCAAACACAGACAGAATGATATCAGCATTTACCTCCTTACTTCCTCCAATTATTGACTCTAATGGGCTCTTTTTAAATCCCAATTCCTCTGGTGAGATATGATAGGTCTTTACTTCAGCATCCTTTAGCTCTGATACATGTGTATTACCTGAAAGTGTAATCTCATCAATACCATCAAGTCCATGGACGACTAAGGCAGATTTAGACCCTAACCTTAACAACACATTTGCGATAACATCTGTGAGATGTGGGCTAAATATCCCGATAATCTGGGATTTTGTATCGGCAGGATTTGTAATAGGACCAAGGATGTTGAATATCGTCCTAATGCCCATATCCCGTCTTGCCTGTGCTACAAATCTCATTGCTGGATGAAATAAGGGGGCAAATAAAAATGCAAAGTTTGTCTCAAACAGACATTTCTCAACCTTTTCTGGTGGTATATCAATCTTGACACCTAATGCCTCAAGCACATCTGCACTACCTGATTTACTTGAAACAGAGCGATTACCATGCTTTGCAACGGGGATTCCCACCGCTGCAGCCACAAATGCGGACGCCGTAGATATATTGAATGTCCCCAATCCATCTCCGCCTGTGCCACATGTATCAATGGCACCTTCAGGGGAACTTATCTTGATTGATTTTGCCCTCATCGCCTTTGCTGCACCAGTGATCTCATCAATGGTCTCTGTCTTCATCCTCAAGGCTGTTAGAAATGCCCCAATCTGGGCATCCGTTGCCCTGCCTTCCATGATTTCAGAGATGCAAGACATCATCTCATATTCGGTCAAATCAGTCTTTTCTACAAGCTTAGAGATTGCGTCTTTTAGCATTGTTTAGTCCTCATCAAGAAATTTCTCAGCAATTCCTTGCCATACCTTGTAAGTATTGATTCAGGGTGGAATTGAACCCCTTCTATTATGTATTCCTTATGCCTTACTCCCATAATCACCCCGTCTTCAGTCCACGCACTTATCTCAAGACAGTTTGGCAGGGTCTCCTTCTTAATCACTAATGAATGGTATCTTGTTGCCTCAAAGGGTATTGGAATACCGTTAAAGATGGTCTTGTTGTCATGAAATATCAGAGAGGTCTTACCGTGCATCAAAGACGGCGCCCTAACTATATCTCCACCAAACGCAGCCCCAATGGATTGATGCCCAAGACAGACACCAAGTATGGGTATCTTGCCTGCAAAATGTTTTATAACATCTATTGATATCCCGGCCTCTTTGGGTGAGCAAGGACCAGGTGAGATTACTATTGCTTGAGGGTTTAGGGTTTGTATCTGTTCAATGGTTATCTTGTCATTCCTAAAGACCTTCACCTCCTCTCCTAATTCACCAAGATACTGGACAAGATTGTATGTAAAGGAGTCGTAGTTATCTATCATCAACAACATCTTACTCTCCCCAAAAACTCAAGGATTTTAGCATCGCCTTTGCCTTGTTTATCGTTTCAGTGTATTCTGATTCTGGGTCTGAATCTGCTACAATGCCAGCACCTGCTTGGATATAGACCTTGTCGTCTTTTACAACCAGCGTTCTTATCGTAATACATGTATCCATATTACCTAAATATCCAAAATAACCCACTGCACCAGCATAAGCCCCTCGTTTTGTGGGTTCAAGTTCCTCAATTATTTGCATCGCCCTTACCTTTGGTGCCCCTGTAACAGTTCCTGCGGGGAATGTTGCCCTAAAGACATCAAATGCATCAAGCCCATCAAGTATCAGTCCTTCTACATTTGACACAATGTGCATCACATGGCTGTATCGTTCAATGCTCATCAAGTCCGTAACCTTTACACTTCCAATCTTACTTACCTTGCCCACATCGTTTCTACCTAAATCCACAAGCATGATGTGCTCAGCCCTTTCCTTTGGGTCAGAAAGCAAATCATTCTCAAGATGTCTGTCCTCTTCTTCATTTTTACCTCTACGCCTTGTCCCTGCAATAGGTCTAACCGTAATCTTTTTATCCTCGTATCTTACGAGTATCTCTGGAGAAGAACCTATAAGACAAGTGTCTTTTGTATCAAGAAAATACATATACGGAGATGGATTTATCACCCTTAATGCCCTGTAAATATCAAATGGCTTTGTATCTAATCTCTTTTCAAATCTTTGGGATAGGACTACTTGAATGATGTCTCCATTTAAGATGTATTCCTTTGCCTTTATGACTGCATTAATGAATTCGTTATGCTTGAAGTTTGAAACAATCTCACCTATGTCATCAGACTGGTTTATTCCGTCAATCCTATGGTAAACAGAAGCACCCTTTTTTATATTCTCAATCGTATCCTTTACACCTTCTTCAGCCTTTTTATACTGTTGCCTCACCTCTGTATCGTTTAGATGGGCATTGTAAAGTATCTTTATCGTCTGCTTAAGATTGTCAAAGATTATCAAATTCTGTGGCAATATCATAAATACATCGTCAATATCAATTGCAGGTTTGCTGATATCAGGAACCTTTTCAAAGAGTTTGACGACATCGTATCCAATGTATCCAACAAACCCTCCAAAAAACCTTGGAAGTCCTTCAATGGGGGCTGTTTTGTAAGATGATAATATTCTTTTTATCACATCAAGTGGGTCGTCTTTTGATGAAACAGGCCTTTTCCCTTTTGTGATTATCTGTGTAATACCATCTCTAAACCTAACTGTAATTATAGGGTCAAACCCAATAAAACTATACCGTCCCCACTTCTCACCTCCTACCACACTTTCTAACAAAAAGGAGGGCTTTTTTTTCAACTTGAGATATGCACTAACAGGTGTGCATATATCACCCATAATCTCTTGGTAGAGGGGGATTACATTGTAGTTTTTTGAGAGTTCAATAAATTGTTCTATGTCTAAATTCATGGTCAAGTATTGTAAAAAGATGATTTATCTTTTGGCAAATATCATAATAATGGGTGTGCTTGATGTAGCAACAATAAAAAATCCACGCAGGTTTAATGAATAAAATTCATCGTTTTTTGTTATAATTTTAACTTATGAAAAACAAGGCAATACTCTCAAATCTCCCATCAGTTGATGAACTCTTGAGGTCTCAAAGGGGTGAAGAGTGGCTTCAATTATATCCAAGAGTCTATGTCTTAAAGGCAATCAGAGAGACTATTGACGAAAAAAGAAAGGCTATACTCTCATCAAAAGATGTATCTATCAACCAAGATGATCTGCTTAATGATGCTGAGAACAAACTGATAAAACTCTGCTCATTTAGCCTAAAGCCTGTTATCAACGCAACAGGTGTAGTTATTCATACAAACTTAGGACGCTCTATACTGACTGATGCGATAATGGAGCATGTAAAACAGGTTTCAACCTCTTATTCAACCCTTGAATATGATTTAGACAAGGGCAAAAGAGGTAAGAGATACAGCCATGTTCAAAGGTTATTAAGGGACATCACGGGTGCTGAGGATGCCCTTGTGGTGAATAACAACGCTGGTGCGGTCTTTATGTGTCTTAGAGAACTCGCCAAAGGCAAAGAGGTCGTAGTCTCAAGGGGGGAATTGGTTGAGATAGGAGGCTCTTTTAGGGTGCCAGATGTGATGGCAGAAAGCGGTGCTATATTAAGGGAGGTTGGAACCACTAACAAGACCCATCTTCACGATTACGAAAAGGCAATCAATGAAAATACCGCATTGTTGTTAAAAGTGCATCAATCAAACTTCAGAACCATTGGTTTTGTTAAACTCGTTGAGATAGATGAACTCGTAGCACTTGGTAAAAAATATAACCTACCAGTGATGTTTGATTTAGGTAGTGGTTGTCTCATTGATTTAACCCCTTATGGAATCCACATTGAACCAACGGTGCAGAGGATTATCCAATCAGGATGTGATATCGTCACTTTTAGCGGTGATAAGCTTTTAGGCGGTCCTCAAGGAGGTGTGATAGCTGGGAAGAAGGCACTTATTGAGAGGATATCTAGGAATCCACTAATGAGGGCACTGAGGGTTGACAAGATGACACTTTCTGCATTTGAGGCAGTGCTTATGAAATATCTTGATTTAGATGTTGCAAAGCAGTCTATTCCCACACTCAAGATGATATTACAACCATTAGAAGAAATCAAAGAAAGGGCTATTACCATTGAAAAATGCATCAAAGAGACATTATCCGATAACCTCGTAGATTCATCAGTAATGCAGGATGACTCGCAGGCAGGAGGCGGGTCATTACCAGAGGTCTCTTTAAAAACCTTTGTTGTAAGGCTTATTCCTAAAAGAATAACCCTAAATGCCCTTGAAAACAGGTTAAGGATTGGCAATCCGCCCGTCATCTCAAGGATAAAGGATGATGCTCTTGTGCTCGATGCTCGGACTATACAAGACAGGGAGATCCCTGTGCTGGTAGAAAAGGTGGTTGAGGGCATAAAAAATGAACCCTAAAACTCTCTTGAGCAGGGATAAGCAAGCAGGACTACAAGTGTTTTACCTTGCAATGTTGAATAAACTACAAGAGTCTCTTTAGATGTTTTTAACAATAAAGCGAAAAGGAGATGAGATATGAGCGAACTTAAGAAGATGTATAAAACTATAATGGATGATGACTTTCCTGAGACCATGACTATTACCTTTGGAGACCAAACCCTCGTTTACCGCAAAAGGACTTGGAAGATACCCGATGAAAAGACTGGGGAGTTAATCAATAAAGGGCTGAGATATGGTGAAAATCCTGACCAACAGGCAGCACTTTATGAATTGATTAACGGCAATCTCATCTTAGGTAAATGTCAATACATCTCACCTAATAACGGTTTAGTGAGTGCTATCAGTGATGAAGATATGATTCAGGCAGGCAAGCACCCCGGCAAGACAAACCTCACAGACATTGACAATGCACTTAACATTCTTAGATACCTCATGGACAAACCAACTGCAACCATAATGAAACACAACAATCCATGCGGTGTTGCAATGTCTGATACAATCGCATCAGCATACGAAAAGGCAAACATGGCTGACAGGATTGCCGCATTTGGAGGATGTCTTGTCATAAATAGGGCAATGGACAAGGAAACTGCAGAGATGGTTGCCGAAAACTATCTTGAGGTCGTCGCTGCACCTGAATATGAAGAAGGCACTGTGCAGATACTTGCAAAGAGAAAAAATCTTAGAATAGTAAAGATTGCAAGGATTGATGAACTTGCAAGGTATCAATCATTTAGGTTTGTTGACTTTAAATCTTTGATTGATGGAGGTATTATTGTTCAGCAATCTGCCCTAAACAAGATACTCAAAAAAGAGGACTTCTTGCCAGCCAAGACAACCTTTAAGGGTGTAAATTATGAGGTCAAAAGACAACCTACTGACAAGGAATACGAAGACATGCTATTTGGCTGGAAGGTTGAGCAGGGTATAACATCAAACTCCGTAATTTATGTAAAAGATGGCGTTACTGTTGGCATCGGCACTGGAGAGCAAGACAGGGTTGGTGTGGCAGAGATCGCAGTATTTAAGGCATATACAAAGTATGCAGACGCCTTGTGCTACAAAAGGTTTGGTGTGCCATACAAGGTCTTTGAGTTGGAGGTTACAAGGGGAAATGTAAATAGAGACGGTCTAAATGACATAGATAGACAAACCAAAGAGGCAAAAGGTGGACTCATTGGTGCAACGATGATATCGGATGCCTTCTTCCCATTCAGAGATGGCGTGGAAGTAGGATTAAAGGAGGGTGTTACTGCAGTGGTTCAACCCGGAGGTTCTGAAAGGGACTTTGAGGTCATAGAGGCATGTAACGAATACGGGGCAACGATGGTATTTACTGGACAAAGGGCATTTAAACACTAACAAAGGACGGTTTACATTAAAAGATGTCTGTTTCGGTCAGGCTATGTGTCCCTTTACAAAGGTTTTGCAATAATAAGGAAGTGGTCTATCATGAGGCTGGTAGCCTCAAGGACATCATACAAGGGTTGGAGAGCAAGCATCCCGGCATAGCAGAGGTGATACTGTCTGGAGATAGGATTAAAGACCATTTTATCGTTTCAGTCAATGATAAAATCATTGACGACAAAGATGGTATAAACACCGTGCTAAAAGACGGAGATGAGGTAAGCATCATGCCACTGGTAATAGGTGGGTAATGCCCTACAAAAAGGTATTGCTCAGGACTAAAGATTACAGCATCTTGGATAATACGATGGATTACCTAACGAAAAGATACACTGACTCAACCATTAGTATTTCTCGGGTAAGGATTGAGGATAATCAGTATGAGATAGTTTTAAGCCTTAATGCAGAGGCAGAGGACATCGTTAATGCTATTTCCTTCTTAAAGCAAACCCCTTCTATAAGGTTGGAGGAGGTATAAAAGATGAAATTTGTTGTCATAGTTGGCGATGGAATGGCTGACAGACCCTTAAAAGCCCTTAATGGTAAGACACCCCTACAGGTTGCAAACACACCATACATGGACATGCTTGCATCTAAAGGGGTTGTAGGTATGGTAAGGACTATACCCAAAGGTCTGCATCCCGGTTCAGATATTGCAAACCTGTCTATTCTCGGGTATGACCCTACAGTTTATTACACTGGTAGGGCTCCTCTTGAGGCTGGAAGTATGGGGATTAATATGGGTGAAAGTGATGTTGCATATAGATGCAACCTTGTAACCCTGAAATTCTGTAGAGGCATGACAAACGCAGTGATGGATGACTACAGCGCTGGTCACATAACATCTGATGAGGCAAGGGGTTTGATTGAGACCATTCAAGAAATGATGGGGAATGAAGAATTTAGATTTTATCCCGGTGTTAGTTACAGGCATTTGATGGTCTGGAAGAACGGCTGTAAAGATGTTGAATGCGTTCCGCCTCATGACATCACTGGTAAACTCATCAGCGATTATCTGCCAATCGGCGAATGTTCACAAAAGATACAGATGCTTATGAGAAGGTCTGTTGAGATACTTACTGACCATGAGATAAACAAACAGAGAATGGCAAAGGGCTTAAAACCAGCAAATAGTATCTGGCTTTGGGGACAGGGGAAAAAACCCTCACTTCCGTTATTCTTTGAGAAATACGGGGTCAATGGTGCCTTGATATCCGCTGTTGACCTCACCAAAGGATTGGGTGTATTTGCAGGTTTTAAGGTTATAAATGTGCCCGGTGCTACAGGATGGTTAGACACAAATTACGAGGGCAAGGCACAATACGGTTTAGATGCCTTAAATGAGGTTGACTTCTTATATCTTCATGTAGAGGCACCTGATGAGGCAGGACATAGTGGTAGGATAGACTATAAGATACAGGCTATTGAAGACCTTGATACAAGGGTTATTCGTCCAGTGTTTGAAGGTCTTAATAAGAGATTTAAAGAGTTTAGGCTCATGGTATTGCCAGACCATCCTACCCCTATTGAGATAAAGACACATAGCGATGAGCCTGTGCCATTTGTTTTATATGACTCTACTGTTACGATTGACACAATCAGAAAATATGATGAACAGATACACACACAAAAAGACTGCATACACATTGAAAAAGGTCATTCATTAATGGATTTACTTATAAAGAATCAATTGAGATAGGAGGTCAAATGCTGATAGTTCAAAAATACGGTGGGACATCAGTTGCAAATGTAGATAGGATTAAGGCAGTTGCCGAACGCGTGGTAAAAACAGTCAAAGAAGGCAACAGTGTTGTAGTGGTTGTATCAGCAATGGCTGGTGAGACGGATAAACTCATAAACCTTGCCCATCAAATCTCCCCCACTCCTAATGAAAGGGAGATGGATTTGTTGCTATCATCTGGGGAAAGGATAACAACTGCTCTTACTGCCATTGCCATTGAGTCATTAGGTGTAAAGGCAATCGCCCTGACTGGAAGACAAATGGGGATTATTACTGACAAGTTTCACACAAAGGCAAAGATATCTGAGATAAAGGCTGAACGGGCAAGGAAGGCTCTTCAAGATGGATATGTGGTGGTAGTTGCTGGGTTTCAGGGCATTACAGACGATGATGAGGTTACTACATTAGGGAGAGGCGGTTCAGACCTTTCTGCCGTTGCCGTCGCAGCCGCACTTAATGCAGACCTTTGTGAAATATACACAGATGTAGACGGCGTATATACTACAGACCCAAACATAGTGCCGCAGGCAAGAAAACTTGATAAGATCAGTTATGAAGAGATGCTTGAACTTGCAAGTTTAGGGGCTAAAGTGCTTCAGACAAGGTCAGTAGAATTCGCAATGAAATACAATGTGCCAGTGGTCGTTCGCTCAAGTTTTAACGACAATCAAGGCACAATAGTAAAGAAGGAGGATGAGGACATGGAAGATGTATTGGTTTCTGGGGTTGCGTATGACAAGAATCAGACAAAGATTACCATTTTAGGTGTGCCTGATAAACCGGGTGTGGCTGCAAAACTTTTTAATGCCATAGCATCAAAGAATATTGTTGTTGATATGATAGTGCAAAACATTAGTAGTGACGGCAAAGAAACGGATATCTCCTTTACCGTTCCAAAAACAGACAGTAGAAAGGCATTAGAGATCACAGAATACATTGCAAAGGAGATGGGGGCAAAAGGTGCCTTAATCGCAGAAGACATTGCAAAGGTATCTATCGTAGGGGTTGGAATGAGGACACATTCAGGTGTTGCAGCAAAGATGTTTGAGGTATTGTCAAACCACGGTATCAATATCCTCATGATAAGCACATCAGAGATAAAGGTATCATGCGTGATCAATGTGAAATACACTGAATTGGCAGTGAGGGCACTTCACGAGGCATTTGGTCTTGATAAAGAGTAAGGAAATACAAACATGAGCAAAAAGATTGAGATATACGATACTACACTACGAGACGGTTCGCAGGCAGAGGAGATTTCCTTCTCTGTAGAGGACAAATTAAGGATTACGGAGAAACTCGATGAGCTTGGGGTTCACTACATTGAAGGAGGATGGCCGGGCAGCAATCCAAAGGATGCAGAGTATTTCAAAAAGGCAAGAAAACTAAATCTCAAAAACGCCATCATTACTGCCTTTGGTAGCACTCAAAGACCAAAGGTGCATGTTGAAGAGGATTCAAACATAAAATCCCTCATTGAATCACAGGCAAGGGTAATAACCATTTTTGGTAAGTCTTGGGATTTTCATGTAAGAGAGGCATTAAGGATACCTCTTGAAAGTAACCTCGTCCTCATTCACAATTCTGTGAGTTATCTCAAGAAGTTTGCTGAGATGGTCTTCTTTGATGCAGAACATTTCTTTGATGGTTACAAACACAATCCAGAATTTGCAGTAAGATGTCTTAAGGCGGCAGAATCTGCAGGGGCTGATAGGATTATACTGTGTGATACCAATGGCGGTAGCATGCCAAATCAGATATTGGAGATATGCAACAAGATTAAGCAAGAAATAAAGGTACCATTAGGGATACACTGTCACAACGATTCAGAGTGTGCAGTTGCAAACTCCATAATTGCAGTTGAGGCAGGGGCTATTCAGGTGCAAGGCACTATAAACGGTATTGGTGAAAGATGCGGTAATGCAAACCTCTGTTCTGTGATACCAAATCTGCAGATCAAGTTTGGTTTTGATTGCATTACCCCTCAACAACTGATGAAACTTCGGGATGTGTCGAGGTATGTAAACGAGATAGCAAATCTAAGACACTTTAAAAGACAACCTTTTGTGGGAGACAGTGCCTTTGCACACAAAGGTGGCATCCATGTTAGTGCAATAAGAAGACACTCTGCAACCTATGAACACATAAAACCTGAACTGGTTGGGAACTCCCAGAGGGTATTGGTATCAGACCTTGCAGGTAGGAGTAACATACTGCGTAAGGCAGAGGAGTTTGGCATTCAACTCAAACCAGATTCACATGAACTACAGGGCATTTTAGATAAACTAAAGGAGTTGGAGCATCAGGGATTTCAGTTTGAGGGAGCCGATGCCTCTTTTGAATTACTTCTCAAAAAGGAACTCGGCATATATAGACGGTTCTTTGACTTGATTGGATTTAGGGTAATTGCTGAAAAGAGGCAGGAAAAGGAGTCCCCCTTCACAGAGGCAACTATTATGGTCAAGGTTGGTAAGGTTACCGAACACACAGCATCCACTGGTAATGGACCTGTTAATGCACTTGATAACGCACTTAGAAAGGCATTGGAGAAGTTTTATCCTCAATTAAAATCCGTCAAACTCCACGATTACAAGGTCAGGGTGCTTACTGCTGGAAAAGGCACATCTGCAAAGGTAAGGGTGTTGATAGAATCAGGTGATGAAAAGAGCAGGTGGGGGACTGTTGGCGTATCTGAAAATATCATAGAGGCATCATGGCAGGCACTTGTTGACAGCATTGAATACAAACTGCTTAAGGGAGGAGAATAAGTTTCTTTGCAAGACATTGGTGTTGTAAAAGAGATAAAGGGCGATAAGGCAATTGTGGTATTTGAAACCAAGTCTGCATGTCAGTGCTGTCCTGGTGCGTCTTTATGCAATACTGTTGGAGATAGTCAGAGGGAGGTAGAGGCAACAAACGAGATTGGTGCAGCACAAGGAGATAGTGTGAGGATAAGGTTTCGTTCGTATAGTTTTCTAAAAGGCACGATAATCGTGTATCTAATACCCACATTTTTTCTTATAATTGGGGCTATCATTGGTAGAAATATCATCAGTCCAATGTTGCCTTCTTATGACCCAGAGGCTGTGTCTGCACTTGTAGGGTTTTTGCTTTTTACACTGACTTTTATTGTAATAAGGATTTTAGCAAAAAGAAAACCATCTAATACACCAATTATCACAGAGATAATAAGGTAGAAAAAACAGAAGAAGTAAATCTTTAACAATAAACAAGGAGGGATTTAGGGTATGTCAAGGATAAGCCCAAACCAGATCAGAAATGTAGCAATCATAGCCCATAGTGGTGCAGGGAAAACCACCCTTTCGGAGGTAATGCTTTTTAACGCAGGTGTGATTGACAGGATAGGGACCACAGAGGCAGGCAACACCACTCTTGATTACGAACCAGAGGAGGTAGCAAGAAAGATTACGATTAGCTCTTCAATAGCCTTTTATGATTGGCAGAAAGTGAGGGTCAACATAGTTGATACCCCCGGTTTTGTCAATTTTATGGAGGATACAAGGGGATGTTTAAGGGCAGTGGATGGTGCGGTAGTCATTGTTAGTGCATTGTCAGGGGTAAAGGCTGAAACTGAAAAGGTATGGAGATATGCCTGTGAATTTGAGGTGCCAAGGATTGTCTTTGTCAATAAACTTGACAAGGAGTCTGCAAAATTCTATTTAGTCTTGGATGAACTTGAAAAATCATTTGAAAATGAAGCCATTCCTCTAACCATACCGATTGGTGAGGGTGAGACCTTCAAAGGCATCATTGATTTAATTGAGATGAAGGCATATTCTGCTGATAAATCATCAGAGATGGAAATCCCGTCTGATATGAAGGATACTGTAGAAAAATACAAGAAAAAACTCGTTGAAAAGGTTGCAGAGGCTGACGACAACCTCTTAGAAAAGTATTTAGAAGGGACAGATTTAACAAAAGAAGAGTTACTAAACGGTATAAAACAGTCTTCAATTACAAGAAGGTTTATCCCTGTGTGTTGTGGTGTTGCATCTGCAAATATTGGGGTTAAACATTTGATGGATTATGTCATTTTGTGTTTGCCGTCACCTGAAGAAAAAGCCCTTATATCACCGATTGTTGGTATAAACACAAAAGATGGCAAGGAAGTAGAAAGACATCCAAAGGAAAACGAACCCTTATCTGCATATGTATTTAAGACGATTGCAGACCCCTTTGCAGGAAAGTTATCTATCTTCAGGGTTTATTCAGGTGTTATGAAATCTGATTCAGTAGTAATCAATGCCACTACAGGTAATAAGGAGAGAGTTGGCTCCATCTTTTATCTCATTGGTAAAAAACAAGTTCCTGTGCAGTCTGTTGGTCCTGGCGAGATAGCAGCAGTTGTCAAACTCAAAGAGACTAATGTAGGGGATACCCTTTGTGAAGAACACCATCCAATTAAATTACCTCGTGTCAAATTTGCTGACCCATTGATATCATACGCCATTGCCCCAAAGACAAAGGGCGATGAGGAAAAGGTTAGTTTAGGCTTAAATAGGATACTTGAGGAGGATCCCACACTTCACTTTACAAGGGATGACGAGTCAAAGGAGATGATACTTTCAGGGATGGGGCAGGTTCATCTTGAGGTAGCACTTGAGAAATTAAAGAGAAAGTTTGGTGTTGAGGTCATTATGAAGACCCCAAAGATACCTTACCGTGAAACGATTAGGACTTCTGCTAAAGCACAAGGCAAGTATAAAAAGCAATCTGGTGGTAGGGGGCAATACGGTGATTGCTGGATTGAGATTGAGCCACTTCCAAGGGGTGGAGGTTATGAGTTTGTTGACAAGATAGTTGGAGGCGTGATTCCACAACAATACAGACCTGCTGTTGAAAAAGGCATCATTGAAACAATGAAGGAAGGCATACTTGCGGGATACCCAATAGTTGACATGAAGGTTACACTTTATGATGGTTCATACCACACGGTTGACTCATCTGAGATGGCATTTAAGATTGCAGGTTCAATGGCACTAAAAAAATGCTTCATGGATGCAAAACCTGTCTTGCTTGAACCAGTGATGAAGGTAGAGGTCATCATCCCTGAGGAGTTTCTCGGTGCAGTAATAGGGGATTTAAACTCAAGAAGGGGCAAGGTGCAGGGGGTTGAACCTCAAGCAGGAGGCAACCAAAAGATATTGTGTCTTGTTCCAATGGCAGAGATGCTCACATACGCAAACCAACTTCAAGGGATGACTGCAGGCAGAGGACTTTATTCTATGGAATTTGCTGTCTATGAAGAAGTGCCTTCACATATCGCACAAAAGATAATAGCCGAAAGGGCAAAACAGAAGGCTGAAGAAAAAGAGGATTAGACCATGACAGACTCAATAGTTGTTTATATCACTACACCTAATGAAGATGAGGCAGTAAGGATTGCCAAGACCCTTGTTGAAGAAAGGCTTTGTGGCTGTGTAAATATCATCAAACAGATACGCTCTATATATTCATGGCAGGGCAAGATTGAGGATGATAGCGAGTCATTGTTGATTATAAAGACCAAGGAGGGGCTGTTTGAGCCCCTCTTAAAAAGGGTTAAAGAACTGCACAGTTATACAGTGCCAGAAATTATTGCACTGCCAATTATAAAAGGGTCAAAAGAATACCTTAATTGGTTAGACGAGGTTACTAAATAAAGAAACAGATAAAGGGCTTTGGTCGTACTGAACCACTATTGTGGCTACAGACATCTATTTTATAAAACCAAATCTTGTAACGCCTTTTTATTCACACTAAAGATGCAGGGTTTTAACTCTACTTAATCTCTTAACGCCCTTAAGCCTATTCTCTAACAATACTATCAATCGTTTTTGTAATCTTTAGTATCTTTTCAACATCCTTAAGTGGAATCATGTTTGGCCCATCGCAGAGTGCTTTGTCAGGGTCTGGATGAACCTCCATAAAGAGACCATCTACTCCACAGGCTACAGCAGCACGAGCAAGTGGTTCTGCAAATTCCCTTTGACCTCCCGAGCATGTCCCCTGACCTCCCGGCAATTGAAGGCTATGGGTTACATCAAAGATAACAGGATAGCCAAATCCCCTCATAATAGGGAATGCCCTGAAGTCAACAACTAAATTGTTATAGCCAAATGACACCCCTCTTTCTGTAATCATCAGTTTGTGGTTACCGGTAGAGGTGAATTTACCTATGATGTTTTTTACATCCCAAGGGGCAAGAAACTGTCCCTTTTTAATATTTATAGTCTTACCAGTCTTTGATGCAGCAATAATTAAGTCTGTTTGCCTACATAAAAAGGCAGGTATCTGAATCACATCTACTACTTGGGATGCTAATGTAACCTCATTAACATTATGAACATCTGTGATGATTGGGATGTTTAGTGTCTTTTTGATGTCATCAAGAAGTGTTAAGCCTCTTTCAATACCGGGTCCTCTATATGAATCTATTGATGTCCTATTTGCCTTGTCATAAGAAGACTTAAAGATGAGATTTAGCGATAATCTCAAACATATCTCTTTTAGCACCGATGCCGTCTCAAAGAGTATATCCCACGACTCAATGACACAAGGACCTGCAATGATGAGGAGTTTATTTTTATCAAACAGACCAAGATCTTCAATATTAGTCATAAAATGCCCTCCAGTATTTTATGTCTATTCTAACTTATTTGTGTAACTACCAACTAATTGACCACAAGCCCCAAGTATGTCAGCCCCTCTACTTTTTCTGATAAATACCGTTAGCCCTTTACCTATAAGATAATCTTGAAAGGCAAGGATGACATCATCAGGTGGCCTTTCAAATACCGCACCTTCGTATGAGTTGAAAGGGATTAGGTTTATTTTACAGGGTATGCCTTTGATAATCTTGTAAAGGTTTTCGGCATGCTTTATAGTGTCGTTTATATCCTTTAAAAGCACATACTCAAAGGTAATCCTCCTGCCCTTTTTAATGGGGAGGCTCTTTAATGTCTGAATTAAATCTTCTATGGGGTTAGATTTGTTAATGGGCATAAGATAGTCCCTTGTTTGATTGTCAGGTGCGTTTAATGAGATTGCAAGGTTTACAGGTGGAATACAGTCATAGAGAGTCTCTAATCGTTTTACAATCCCAACGGTTGATAGGGTTATCCTCTTTGGAGAAAATGCCATCCAAGATACAAGTCTATTGATGGCGTCGGTTACCTCATTTATATTCATGAGTGGTTCTCCCATACCCATAAACACGATGTTTGTAGGACGAGTTTTTGATCTTGCTACTGATATTACCTGATCGACTATCTCATGGGCGTAGAGATTCCGTATAAATCCAATAGATGCTGTCCTACAAAATCTGCACCCCATTGCACACCCTATCTGTGTTGAAATGCAAAGGGTGAGCCTGTCGTCATCAGGCATTAGTATGGATTCAATGAAATTGCCGTCTTCAAGTTGAAACAAGAATTTTTCAGACCCATCTGTTGATCTAAGGACATTTATCTGTTCAATATTACTAATGTTGGCAACTCTGCTGAGTTCATCCCTCAAGGATTTGGAAAAAACAGTAATCTCATCAATGTCCTTTGCAGTCTTTTCATATATCCAATGTATGAGTTGTCTTACTCTAAAGTTTGGAAGTTTTAGTGAATTAAAAAATTCCGTAATCTCGCTACTATCTAATCCTTTGAGGTCAGTCTTTTGTCTATTGTCCATTTTATTTCCATGATGATGTCATCTTCATCTTTTTCTGATAGATTAAACCATATGATATCAGATTCAGCCCTAAACCATGTCATCTGTCTTTTTGCATAATTTCTGGTTCTCTGTTTTATCTTGTCAATGACTGTTTTAAAGTCCACATCCTTTGAATACAAAAATCCTGCAACCTCTTTGTATCCAATTGCCTGCATGGATGTAAAGCTAAGAAGGTCTGTCAGGGATTTTTGTGATGTATTTTTATTTAATATCATCTCACAAATGCGTGAGACTTCATCTACTAAACCATCATCTATCATCTTATCTACCCTTTGGTTAATAATTTGATACAATTCATCCCTGTTTCGTGTAAGACCAATCTTTATGAAATTGTAAGGTAACACATCAGTTTTTTCTTTCTGAAGTATACCAATTGGTTTATGAGTAACCTCCCACACCTCCAGTGCCCTAATTATCCTTCGGGTGTCATTTGGATTTATCCTAAGGGCAGTAATTGGATCAACATCACAAAGCCTCTTATATAACGACCCTTGTGAATTATTCTCTATCTCTAATAGTCTTTGTCTAATCTCCTTTACTGCCGAAGGCCCTTTAAATAGCCCCCTCGTAAGCGTCTTCATGTAAAGCCCTGTTCCTCCTGTGATTACAGGTCTTTTATTTTTTTCTTGTAGTTCTTGTATTATTGGGATAATCCTTTCAACATAAGAGCCAGCACTAAAATACTCCCATGGTTCAATTATGTCTATCATGTGGTGTTTGACCAGAGACTGCTCGTATTGAGAGGGTTTTGCCGTACCAATGTCCATGTGCTTATAAACCTGCATAGAATCAGCACTAATGATCTCCGTGCCTAAAATCTGGGCAAGCCTTATTGATATGTTTGTCTTACCTACCGCCGTAGGTCC
>JAOAGP010000049.1 GCA_026415695.1 Thermodesulfovibrionales bacterium
TTGGCAGTATTATAGACAACATGCCTTACAAGTGCGGAGATAAGAGTGGAAGGACTGGGAGGTTAGGTAATTTTACCTACACACCGGGTCAAGACTGCACCTTTAGTTTAGGAAAAATGAATTTTACAGTATCACCAATTAATCTACTTAAGGGTTATGTATCTGTTTATGACATGGTATCAACAAAAGAAGAGGCATGGACATTGATGGCAATAATGCAGTCAATCTCACACACGAGACCGATACCGCAGGATTTAAAGAGCCAATTACCAGATGATTTTGTATTGGTAATAGACAACAATCTTGAGAGGAGGATACCAGCAGTTGATTTAAAGAAAGGAGATGCAGCTGTAGAGGAAGCACTCAAGACCTTTGCAGGCACTGTAAAGGCGGTAAAGGTAGCAGATGCGAGGAAGAAGTTAGGGCAGACACTTAATGAGGATGGCACTCTAAAAGAGAGTCGTGATGACATAGTCAACAAGATGAGGGCACTACTTGATGCACTTGGGCTACATGAGGAATCAGGCAAGCAGTGGAAACCAAAGAACGGGCAGAAGATGACCTATCATGACAACATTGTGAACTTAAGGTTTTATGATGCTTATGGCAACCCTCTGGCCGTAAGTAATTTTACTTGGCAAGGTGTCACCTCACCAACAGGGATTGTTAACCAAATTGGCTGGGCATGGATAACTGCTGGGCAGTATCCTTCAGGATGGTCTATCAAATTGGGACCTCAATACACAACAATTAGTGGTTATAATATAATAGGATTTGATTTTTATTCAGGCAGGTCTGCATCAAATTATGTGGGGACATCTTTTCAATATGCTGCTATGACAGATAGACAAACTCGTGATTATTATTACTCAACAGGCACAACCCCTAAAACAATCTATGCCTATGGAACCAAGGATGTATCTAAAAAAACATCATTCCCACAACAGCTAAACTTTGGATTTAATGTACAAATAACCGGAACGGTTACTAAGAATTTGTTAATTCCTCAGTTTGCGACTAATTATAACATCCTTTGCGACAGTATTATGCTTGGACAAGGTTCAAGCACACCAACAGCAGATACATGGCTTGAATTAGCTGAAAAGATTGGTGATACAGCCTTATCAATTTTTGGAGCTGTAAGTGAGGAAGGGGCAAACATTGGGGAAGATGTTGAAGCTATTTACGATGTGGTTGATTTAATGTCCTATGCTATTGTAAATCTTCCAACACAAAATTGGTGGATATTTACCTCTGACAAAACAATCGCTCAATGGCAATTTAATTACCGGGGATTCCCGGCTAATTTTAGACTTTGTCAAAATAAAGATAGGATTGGTCAACCTGATGAATTTATAGGGATGATTATTTATTCCTCCTATGATGATCATACCTTTGATATTGTGCTGGTGTTTCTAGGAGACCAGATACAAGGATTTACAATTTACTAATTTTAAACTTAAACAAAGGCGAGGCTCAAACCTCGCCTTTTTATATTTAGTAATTTAACCTATGACCTATGTTAGAAAGCGGGGAGCAATAAAGCAGGGAAGCACGGAAGCGGGGAAGCGGATAAGTCGGGGAGTGAGGAAGCGTTGAAGTTAGGAAGTTGACTTGCCAACTTCCTAACAGTCTTTCTCCGTGTCTCTGTGGTGAAAAAAATTGAACCACAAGAGACACAAGAGACACAGAGGTTTTTAAAAGTAAAAAGAAAGACTTTTTTTATTCTCTGTGCCTCTGTGTCTCTGTGGTGAAAAAATTGAACCACAAGAGGCACAGAGACACAGAGGATGAAAAAGTTAGAAAGCAAGGAAGAGGTGAAGCGAGGATGCACAAAAGCAGTCAAGTCTGGATGTAAGCAAGCGGGAATCTAACTTCCGCACTTCCTAACTTCCTCGCTTCCTAACTTTTTTACCCTTGAACCCTGTTTTATCTTTGTGTCTCTGTGGTTAAACAAGCATAATCCCTTTTTTAAAGGGACTAACTTAAAAGGAGGATTAAAAATGTTAGAGAAAGGTTGGCAAGCCAAGAGATGTAAGGTTATCAGAGATGTAACATTTGTATTATTAGTCTCATTAATGTTTGTAACTTTTGGATGTGGTTCATCAAGTAACAACAAACCCTTAACAGAGCAATTCCCAACAATTGCAAAACATGCACAGTTAAATGAGCAAGAGTTTAACATTTTGCTTGATAGTGAAATATTTCTTGCTGATGCAAATCCGAGCAGTTCAATATATCCCCTTGACACAGTAAACATCAAAAACATGACCATAGGTGCAAGGGTCTCTTCAATACAATCAGGGTATTTACCTAATCCAATCTTTGATATTGCTTTATTAGATAAGGATTCTTTATTAGATAAAAATCTTAGAACTGCAAGTCAAGCTAAATCAGAAATAACCCTATCAAGCAAGATGAATGCTAATCAGGAGTCAGGTTCATTTAGTGAAAGTGCCAAGGCATCTTTTGGTACAGCATTTTTCAAAGCAAGTGTAGCACAGAGTTACTCAAGTGGTTATCAAAACACTAACTCTACAGGGGCTGTGAGCCTTACAATGTCTCAGAATCAAACAGGTGCATATATAAAGATTATTACTGACAGTCTCGGCGATTATTACGATTTCACACCTTATCTTATTGGCAGTAAGCTTGATAATGACACAGTAAATTTATATGTTAATTTTGTAAGGACGCCGATACCCAACAAACAGGCACAATATATATCACAGGTAAATATTAAGAATAATGGAACCCTTACTGACATGCTCAATGTATATGGCAATATGCAGTTGTTGAAAGCTATGATAGAAGGTTTTTCTGAGCTTAAAAAAACCTATATTACTTACCAAAACGACACATCAGTCAGTAGTGATATAAAAAATACCATGTATCAAAATATGCTCAAGTTGAGAAACTCAATAAACTATGCAATCAAAAAATTTTATAAGACAAACGGCGATTCCTTTGTCTCATATGTTGAGTTAATGAATTATGCCTTTGGCAGAGGTGTGTTAAATTTTGGTAGTCAGAGTGGGATAAGCACATGGCAATGGGGCGTGTCTGCATCGGCAAGTTATCAAGGTGCAGTTTTTGGAGGTGGTGGTTCTGCCACTGTGCAACAGGCAAGACAGAGTGGATGGGCAAGTGCATTCAAAAATAGCTCTGTAACCGCTGTGTCATTTCCTGCAGGCGTGGTTGATACAACTGCATGGGCAACACAGATACAAACAATGCTTAGTCAAGAGCAACCAATAAATGTTCCTTCATTAAACTTGCCCCAACTGGCTACCATTACACTCCCTGACCCTATAGGTCCCGTAAAACAATCTGATGGTCCTCCTGATAGTTGTTTTAAAAGTTACGATGATTGGAAAAAATATAAAGAGGATATGAGAAATCAAGGTGGTGCTAATCAAGATGCACAACAAGCCAATAATCTACAGAACAATGTTGACCAACAAATGCAACAGAACCCGCAACAAAATGTAGTTGAAAATTTAATGCACGATGCTGCTGCAAACAATCCTAATAATCCAGCCTTGTATCGTGCATATAAAAATGAGTTGACAAATCTCAAAGAAATGAAAAAAGAAAGATTAAAGAATAAAAAGGCTGGTGATTCCAATATTGTAAGGATTGACAATTTGTTTGTAAGTGGGTTTAAGGTTACAAGTTATGATAGTGTGCTGCCACTTTTAAGACCTGACCTCAGCATACCTGGAGAGTCACAGGTTATGAGTGGTTATCCAAATGTTATTAAATTAAGTTATGTAATGTCGTTGCTTGGTGACCTTGACAACTACTTGAGATTTTTGAGTATCTACTCTGTAAGCGGTGTAACAAAGGACATGAGTAATCAATTTAGTAGTTTTTATAATCAGTTTGTCAATGATGCCAATGACTTGATAAATGTGCAAATATCTGCTGGCCATGACATACCTAATGATATACTAAGTAGTTTTAGCACTACAAAATTTGGCACTGATACTGACAGATCTCAGAGTGACCTAAATAGTGCATTTTTAGGTGATACCAATGCAGTGCAATATGTGATAGACCTCATGAGGGGAGACAAAATAAAGGTATGGAGAAATGCGCCAGGAGGGTATTTGCCTTTTACTTGGTCTAAGACAGAAACAATAGTTACAAATTATTATAGTCAAGGCGCTGGGTATTATTCAAATAATGTATCGTATATGTTCGATGTGGACCCACCAGAGACTTGGCAGTATTACTCTCAATATACACTAAACCCTATAGGTTTCTATGACATTACAAAAACTAACTATTCATGGGCTAAGTCTTATAAAACCCCTTGGTATCCTGTTTACAAATACAGACCTGGGGTATCTTCAAGCTTACTTTTTTTACAAAATCTCGGACCTTATCAATTAGTGATTGGTGAAGATTCGGTAATAAAAGCAAGATTACAAGGTTCAGGTATTGGTTCACCGATATTTTTTACTTCTATTAATCCATATGATAGTAATTTAAAATGGGAAGTTTATTATGACAGTGTAGATATAGGTAGCTTACAAAATAGCATCAACTGGAACTATGCACTTTATTTTGACAATCTACCTAAGACACTACTTCCAAAATTTAATGTCCTTACTGTAAGCTTTGATAAGTTTGTTGCGTCAATATCTTCTTGGGGTTGTCAAAATTACTACTGTAGGGAAAGCTTATCTTCAGCATTAGTATCAGAATGTTATGTAAACAATAGGGGTTGGAGAGAAGCATCCAGTAAATGGGCATACGATATGAACGGTAATAAGATAAATCTCAAAGAAAAATACCCAAAAAGTCAGTGCGTTTTAATGTTACTGCCACTTAATGACCTAACAACAAATGGACTTTATAAAAATGCATTTATGTATGGCTCAAACCTCAAAGCTACAGACATAATTAGTAACAACTCCTTTACATCCTTTTATAACATGACATTGTTTGATGTTAAATAATGCTGAGGTGGGGTTTTAGGAAACTAACCCCACCTAACCTCCCCTTAAGGTTAGAGGGTGAAAATAAGGTTTTAAGGGTTTAAGGTTTTTCTCCGTGTCTCTGTGGTGAAAAAGGAAAATTGAACCACAAGAGACACAAGGCACTGAGGGTGAAAAAGTTAGAAAGCACGGAAGCAAGGAAGCGGATAAGTCGGGAAGTGAGAAAGCGTGGAAGGTCGGAAGTTGACTTGCCTACTTCCTAACAGTCTTTCTCCGTGTCTCCGTGTCTCTGTGGTTATTTCTAAATCCTTTACCCTTGAACCCTTGACACCTTGAACCCTGCATCTTTGGGGTAAATTTAAATAATCAACAAGGAGGAAAAGAACATGCACAGGCAGAAAAGACGGTCAAAAGGTATGACAAGAAGGGACTTCATCAAAACAACGGCATTAGTTGGAGTATCTATTGGGAGTGGTTTATTGCAATCGTGCTCAGATTCTTCTAATGGACAGACTCAAAAAACATTTTTTACAAATGGGACAATCTATATTGATGCAGAGAAAAAGGTTAAAGGCATTGCCATAAAAGATGGTAGGGTCATAGCTCACAACCCTGTAATTGCAAAATCCTCTGATAACAATGTAGTTGACCTTAATGGTGCGGTGGTGTATCCGGGCTTTCATGATAGCCATAACCATCTCATGGAAGCAGCAGTTGGATATGGTGGAATAAACCTTGCGGGGATTAAAGATTCAGTAGGTATTGCCCAAAAGGTAAAGCAAAAGGCAGCAGAGACACCTGACGGTAAACCAATAATAGGAGTGGGTTTTCACTTAGATGATTATGACAGTTGGTCTTTGAATGACCTTGCAAGGATTGATGATGCATCAGAAGATCATCCAGTGTTTTTGATGGATGATCTTGGGCATAATGCAATAATCAACTCCGTATTAATAAAACTTGCTGGACTCACGCCCTCAACTCCAGTGCCAATGGCTGGAAAAGTAGTCATCCAAGATGGCAAGCTCACAGGTATGCTTCGTGAGTCAGCAATGATACTTGCAGGAGATAAGATATTGAGCCTTTTTACCGATGACGAGGTCTTGGATGCAACTAAAAAGTTCTGCGATTTATGGGCTTCTATTGGATATACATCAATCAATGACATGATGGGAACACCGATGGGAAGATTCATGAGACCACAAATATTTAAAAAACTTGAGAGTCAAGGTTTGCTATCTTTGAGGGTGAATTACACACATACCATATTTAGTTTAGATGATATTGAAGGGGCTACAGAGTATGTTGGTAAAGATACAGAGATGGTGAGGTTTATTGGTTGTAAACTCTTTGTGGATGGTGCTTTTGGTGCAGGTCAGGCATGGACGAGTTGGAAAAATCTGCAGGGCAACAACGGGGTTTATTATGTATATACAGATGACAGTTTTGGTAAGCAATACAACATTAACCGCATCGTTGAGAGGGCAGATGAATTGAGATTAAATATGCATTATCATGTGCAAGGAGACATGGCAATTGAAGCGGTATTAAATGCAATGACAAATGTAAGGTCTAAAAAGGGCAGACTAAGCAGTGTGCATACACTTGTGCATTTAGGGTTTCCAAGACAAGACCAGATAGATAGGATGAAGGAGTTTGGTAGCAATATTGCGGTCACAATGCAACCTGCCTTTGCAGTAATTGAAGAAGACGCAAGTAGGTATTACGGTGAGATGATGAAAAATGCTTATCCGATAAGCAAGGTGATAAATGCAGGTATAACAACAGGCATTAGCACAGATTTTAGTGTATCTCCATTGAGTCTTGCACCAGCATTGGTGGTATTAAAGTATTCATCACAATTAAACAACAATCCTGTTACCATGAAACAGTTAATCCAAGGCATGACAGTTGGCAGTGCCTCAACCACGGCATACAAAGACACTGGCACACTTGAGATTGGCAATTGTGCAGATATGGTGGTTTTTGATAAAGACATATATGATGTCCCAGCAGATAAACTCTCTGACACCTCTTCAATTAAACTTTTGTCAACATGGGTAGGCGGAAAAAAGGTATTTTAGAAAGAAAAAGTCTGGAGTTGTCAGGAAGAAAATGAGAATTTTAAG
>JAOAGP010000050.1 GCA_026415695.1 Thermodesulfovibrionales bacterium
ATCTCTACATTGAAATGCCCTGTGTTTGCCACAATCGCACCGTCTTTCATGACCTCAAAGCATTTCTTGGATATAACATTTATATTGCCAGTAGCAGTCACAAATATGTCTCCAATCCTTGATGCCTCAACTATGGGCATGACTTCATAGCCATCCATAGTTGCCTCAAGTGCTCGTAGAGGGTCAACCTCTGTGACAATTACCCTTGCACCAAGCCCTTTCGCCCTCATTGCAACACCCTTTGCACACCAACCATAACCACAAACCACAAACACTGACCCTGCAATGAGCCTGTTTGTTGCCCTTAATATACCGTCAATGGTGCTTTGCCCTGTGCCATAACGGTTGTCAAAGAGGTGTTTTGTATATGCATCATTAACTGCTATGATTGGATACTGTAAGGCTCCATCTTTTGCCATAGCCTTAAGCCTAATTACCCCTGTAGTAGTCTCCTCTGTGCCACCTATGACATCCTTAAGGAGTTCCCTTTGCTCGCTATGAATGGTTGACACTACATCTGCACCATCATCCATTGTGATTTGCGGTTTTATCATCAGTGCAGATTTTATGTGTTTATAATAAGTATCTCTGTCTTCACCCTTTATAGCATAGACATTTATACCTGTATTCTTTGCAAGTGATGCTGCTACATCATCTTGAGTGCTTAATGGATTTGAGGCACAAAGGGAAATCTCTGCACCACCTGCCTTGAGCGTCTCCATCAAATAGGCAGTCTCTGTTGTAACATGAAGACAGGCACACAGACGAATACCTTTTAAGGGTTTTTCTTTTGCAAATCTCTCCTTAATACTCCTTAACACTGGCATCTCCATTGATGCCCATTCTATCCTCAATCTACCTTTATCTGCGAGCCTTATATCCTTAACATCGTAATCTTTCTTTGTAGCCATTTTATGCCCCTGCCTCTTTCTTTAATATATCTGCCATATCGGTATATTCCCATGTGAAGTCTTTATCAAGTCTGCCATAATGCCCATATGCAGCGGTTTTCCTAAATATTGGTCTTCTGAGTTTTAACCTTTCAATGATACCTTTTGGAGTAAGATCAAAGCACCTTTGAATTATATCTACTATCTTTTCATCACTGATCTCCCCTGTGCCAAAGGTATCAACAAATACCGAAACTGGTTCTGCTACACCTATTGCATATGCAAGCTGAATCTCACATTTTTGGGCAATCCCAGCAGCCACTATGTTTTTGGCAATATATCGTGCCATGTATGAGGCAGACCTATCTACCTTTGAAGGATCTTTCCCTGAAAAACATCCCCCTCCATGACTACCAAACCCTCCATATGTATCTACAATGATCTTTCTGCCAGTCAGTCCTGTATCACCCATTGGTCCGCCAATCACAAACCTGCCTGTTGGATTTATTAGATACTTTATGTCTTTTTCATCCAACAATTCTGGGGGTATTACGGGCTTAATTACATGCCTAATCACATCGTCCCTAATCCTGTCTAAAGTAATATCAGGGTTGTGCTGACATGATACAACCACTGTTTTAACCTTCACGGGTTTGCCATCCACATACTGCACAGTTACTTGCGACTTCCCATCAGGACGAAGGTAGTCAATGGTTTCATTTCGCCTGACCTCTGCAAGTTTCATACAGAGTTTATGCGCAAGCATTATTGGCATCGGCATCAATTCTGGAGTCTCTTGACAGGCAAACCCAAACATCATCCCCTGATCCCCCGCACCACCTGTATCAACGCCCAACGCTATATCTGATGATTGCTCATGTATTGAGGTAATCACCGCACAGGTCTCACCATCAAACCCATATTTTGCCCTATCATAGCCAATATCCTTTATGACATTTCTGACAATCTTTGGAATATCAACATAAGTCTTTGTAGTTATCTCACCAGCAACCAGTGCAAGACCAGTGGTCAAAAATGTCTCACAGGCAACCCTTGACATAGGATCATCTGCAATAAGTGCATCAAGTATTGCATCGGATATCTGGTCTGCAACCTTATCAGGATGTCCCTCAGTAACTGACTCCGATGTAAAAAGAAAATTCTTACCTTTGATATTACATCTGCCCATCTTTAGATACCTCCTATTTGATTAACTCTTCAGCGATTTGAACGGCATTAAGTGCTGCACCCTTACGCAGATTATCAGCCACAATCCACATATTTATACCATTTTCAATAGACTCATCCTCTCTAATCCTTCCCACATAGGTTTCATCCTTATCTGCTACAATAATCGGCATTGGATATATATTCTTATCTGGGGCATCATAAACGATTACCCCTTTTGCCTTTGCCAGTATTGCCCTTGTTTCATTTGCAGTGAGTTTTTTTTCTGTTTCAATGTTTAATGATTCGGAATGGCATCTAAACACAGGCACCCTCACAGTTGTAGCAGTAACCCTAATTGAATCATCCCCCATGATCTTCTTTGTCTCATTGACCATCTTCATTTCTTCCTTTGTGTAACCATTCTCAAGAAACTTGTCTATGTGTGGTAATACATTAAAGGCTATCTGATATGGATAAACATTGGTCTTAATCTCCCTGAAATTAAGGATATCTGTTGTCTGTGTCATCAGCTCATCCATCGCCTTCATGCCTGTGCCTGATACTGACTGAAAGGTAGTCACAACCACCCTTTTAATCCTCGCAACATCGTGAATAGGCTTAAGAACAACCACCATCTGAATGGTTGAACAGTTTGGATTGGCAATTATCCCCTTATGCCAAGAAAGGTCATGGCTATTAACCTCTGGCACCACAAGTGGCACCTCTGGATCCATCCTCCACTGGCTTGAATTGTCAATGACCACACAACCAGATTTTGCAGCCACTGGCGCCCATATCTTTGACCTCTCTGCACCAGCAGAAAAAAGGGCAATGTCAATACCTTTAAAACAATCATCGGTAAGCCTCTCTACCTTGATCTTTTGACCTTTAAAATCAAGTTCCTTGCCTTCTGACCTCTCTGATGCAAAGAGTCTCAGACTTTGTATGGGGAAATCCCTTTGCTCAAGTGTTAGCATCATCTCCTGCCCTACTGCACCAGTAGCCCCAACTACAGCAACTACATAAGAATTTTTCTTTTTTAGCATATTTCTTGTTCTCCTTATTTAATCTAAATCTATTTTGTATATGTCCCTTCTATGTCCAATCTTCAAAATATATATCTCCTTCTTATCCCAATTAATTTCATAAATTACTCTATAATCTCCGATTTTTAATTTAAATTTACCAGATAATTCACCTTTTAATGGCATAATTTTAATGTCTCCGAAATTATCTTGAAACCACTTTAGTTTATTTATTAATTTTCCACGAATTGAACTATCAATATTATCAATATCATTTAATGCAGAAAAACTAAACTTTATTTTATACATTAAACCTTATACCATACTTTTCTGCTACTTCCTCAAGGGTAATAGAATTTCCTTTTTTTATCTCATTTGATGCCTGTTGTATCTCTCTAATAACTTGTTCTCTCATTTCGTAACCATAATCATCATCTATTAAATCTTTAATTGATGCTGATAAGAGTTCTTTAAATTCTTTGACAGTAAGGTCGGATACCTTCTTATTTTCTAAGTCTATAATCATTTTACCACCCCCGTTTTACAGAATCCCTGCTACCATATCACCCACTTCTGTTGTGCTGTATCCCATCTTTCCTGCCGCCTGACTCTTCATCTTTTGCATAACTTTTGACATGGCATTTTCAATTGACTGTGCAGCGTCAATTTCTCCTAATGTCTCAAGCATCATCATCCCTGCTGCTATTGCAGCCATTGGATTAATTACATTCTTACCTTGATACTTTGGTGCACTCCCGCCCATTGGCTCAAACATTGATACCCCTTCTGGATTTATATTCCCACCTGCCGCTACACCTAAACCTCCCTGTATCATCGCTCCGAGGTCTGTAATAATATCTCCAAAGAGATTTTCTGTAACCACGACATCAAACCATTCAGGATTTTTGACAAACCACATATTTGCAGCATCTACATGATTATAATCCCTTTTAATCTCAGGAAAATCCTTACTTCCCATCTCCTCAAAAGCCCTATACCACAAGTCTCCACAATACAAGAGGACATTCCTCTTGTGAACAAGGGTGATTGGTTTATCTGCATATTTTTTATCCTTTGCATTCCTCTTTCTTTTTAGTTCAAACGCATATTTTAGACAACGGTCAACCGTTCTTCTGTCATAAACCATCAATTGAGTGGCTATTTCATCAGGGGTATCAAACCTTGTTACACCTCCATGTCCTGTGTAAATACCGCCAGTGTTTTCCCTTACCACTACAAAGTCAATATCATTAGGTGTTTTGTCCTTTAGTGGTGTCTCAACATTTGGATAGAGTTTTACAGGTCTGAGATTGATATATTGGTCAAGTGCAAATCTTGTCCTTAGCAATATACCAGTCTCAAGTATTCCTGGTTTTACATCCGGATGCCCGATAGCACCTAAATAAATGGCATCGTGTTTTTTGAATTCTTCAATTGCACTATCAGGCAGTATCTCCCCTGTCTTTAGATACCGTTCACCGCCAAAATCATAGGTTGTGTAATTCAGTTTAAAACCAAACCTTGAGGACACCGCATTAAGCACCTTCAAGCCTTCTGCAATTACTTCAGGACCCGTGCCGTCTCCTGGTATTACTGCAATGTTATAAACCTTACTCATCAATCTTCTCCTTTATACCTTTTCAAGTTTTTTCTTTGTCCACTCAATCAAACCACCAGATGCAATCAACTCCTGCATAAATGGAGGTATAGGCTTTGCGGTAAAGGTCTTTTTTGTAGTCAGATTGTCTATCCTGCCAGTATCTGCATCAATTTCAACTATATCGCCTTCACTTATACCTTGTGATGCATCCTCTGACTCAAAGATTGGTAGTCCAATATTAAATGCATTGCGATAGAATATCCTTGCAAAACTCTTTGCTATCACTGCCTGAATACCCGCTGCCTTTATGGCTATAGGGGCATGCTCCCTTGATGATCCACAACCAAAGTTTTTACCAGCAACCAAGATGTCTCCTCGTTTTACCTTATTAGGAAACTCCTTGTCTGCATCCTCCATTACATGCCTTGCTAATTCTTCAGGATTGGAGGTGTTTAGATACCTTGCTGGGATTATGGCATCGGTGTCAATATCATCACCAAATTTCCAAACCTTACCTTGTAATTTCATGTTTAGACCACCCTATTAAAGATTTTAAAATCATCCAAAACTCAACTAAAAAGTATATCACAACAAGTCAAACAATATAAAATGAACATTGCCATTGTAGTCTTCACAAAACAATGCATCAAACAAAACCGTAAAGATATTGAGGGAAACCTACCTTTTAATGAATTACTGCCATAAGGGATGACTTTGTTTTAGCAACTTTTAACCTGCTTGTTTAAAGATATTGAATTAAATACGCATGAATCATTTTAAGATGTAGTCTCAATTATCACTTTAGTAAGTTGTATGTTGGTATTCTGTGAACTATTTATGTATTCAAAGAATGTCTCTATAATCTCATTTCGTGTATTAATGATTAGTTGCATTGTGTCTGTCATCGTTCTACCCTGTCTTTTACCATACTCTCCAACAAAATTAATCAAATCAGTGCAGAAATACCAATTGCACCTAAACGGTCTTTTATACCTTTTAAGGATGCAGCCATTTTTTGACAAAAACTGACAGGGCTCCATTTCCAATAGATCATTTCGTTGAGTAGGCAGTTCTTCTTGTATTAGACATAGATATATAATATCGCTTAGTTCGTAGTAGCTATGTTTATTTTTACAGCAGATATCAGTACAGTTTATACATACACTTGATGTAATGTTTTGGATAATACCATCAATCCCATTTATCAACGATAGTATCTTTTGTGCTTTAGGCTGTAGGGCATCTTTTAGGTCTGTGTTTTTTAAGAAAAAGATTTTTATCACTTTAAAAAGATGGAGGGGTTCTTTTATAGGTTTGTCACGGTATTTAAGCAACTGTTTTGTTATCCTCTAAGTATGCCTCCAGTCCTTGAGAGTATGAAGTTTACAAAGTCATTATGTAGAGTTTCTATTTCACTATCTGATAATGTCTTTTCATTAGAACGATATCTGATATTGAATGCAACGCTCTTTTTATCATCAGCAATCCCTTTGCCTTTGTAAACATCAAAAAGTCTTATGTTTTCAATAATGGGTGATTCATAAGACCTTAATATCTCAAAAAGTCTTGCTACCTCTATTGAATTATCAATCAATATAGCCACATCCCTTTCAATATATGGGTATTGAGGGAGTGTTTTAAATATTGGCAATTCCTTTACCATGATATCTAAAATAGTATCAAGATACAGTTCGGCTATGAGAACATCTTGTTTTAGTATCTTAACAGGTAGTCTCTCTATCGTCCTTGCTGATAAGACCCCAAGATATCCAATCTTAAGAGATTCTTCTTGAGGGGTGGTTGGTGTTTGCTCACCACTGCAGAACTTTACAATAATATCTGATGCCTTACCTTGATGTAAAAATGGTTCATTGCTTCTTACAAATCCAACTGATTTCACACAAAGGTCATCTAAAATGTTTTCAACTACCCCTTTTAAGATGTAAAACTCCTCACTTGAATCCCTGTATAGTTGTTTTTCGCCTTCTTTGGTCAAAAGTAAACCAATATGTTGGGGTTCTTTTGGAAGCCCATTATCTTGCCTTTCATTGATGAATACCTTACCTATTTCAAACAATCTCAAATCCCTATTGCCATATGAATAGTTATGAACAAGGTTTCTAATCAATGATGTTGTAATGGTCGTCCTTAAGTATTTGTCCTCTTGTCTAATAGGATTGAGGATACTTATCGTGTGTCTTCTTGTATCGTCATCTTTTATGTCAAGGTTGTTTATCTCATCCTCACCCATAAAACTATAGTTTATAACTTCTGTAAAACCGTAGCCTTTAAGAAGATATCTAATATCCTTAATCCGTTTAAGCCTCGTTTTAAATCCATCAGAAGTGTCTTTTTTAATGTATATTGGAGATTTTGGAACTACTGAAGGCACCTTTTCATAACCATAAAGCCTTACAACCTCTTCTATCACATCAACATCTCTTATGATATCTCTTCTGCTTGAAGGTGGTTTTACTGTAATCTCATCACCTGATGTCTCAATACCTAATCCTAAGTTTATTAGTATCTTGATGACATCCTTTTTAGGAATAGTCATACCAATGTATCGGTTAATAGCCTTAAAACTAATCTTAATCTCACTTTCTTTATGCCTCTTTGGATAGATATCGATCTTTCCGTATATCTTTCCACCTGCTATCTGGTGTATTAGGTATGTAGCCCTGTCTAATGCCTTTTTAAGTATTTTCTTATCCGCTCCCCTTTCAAATCTGTATGATGACTCTGTCTTAATGCCTAATTTGTTAGATGTTTTCCTGATACTTGAGGGTAAAAACCATGCACTTTCAATCAATAAATCCTTTGTTTCAGTAGTAACTTCTGAATCCTCTCCACCCATTATACCAGCAAGGGCTATAGGGTGAGATGCATCATTTATCAATAGCATATCGTCATCTAAGACCCTCTGGCTACCATCAAGGAGTTTTATACTCACAGGGTTTTCGTCCTTTCTTACCTTACCAGCTGTGGCTACAATTATCCTCTTGCCTTGTATCTTATTAAGGTCAAAGGCATGCATTGGATGCCCTAATTCAAGTAACACATAGTTTGTGATATCAACGACATTATTGATTGCCCTTATACCGCATTTGATTAGCCTTTGTTGTAACCATTGAGGTGATGGCTCTATGTTTACCCCTCTAATAATCCTGCCTGCGTATCTATGACATAGTTCATCATCAAGGATGTCAATATTGAAGTCCAACTCCCCTGTCTCAGCAACGAAATTGTGTTCAGGGAAACTCAATGGTTTGCCGTAGATGGCAGAGATCTCCCTTGCAATACCGAGTATGCTCAAACAATCAGGTCTATTAGGTGTGATATTTATATCAAAGACAACATCATCATCAAGGTATTCTATGCCTTCTACCTCAAGCCCTGTCATCGTCAGATGATATGCAAGACCTTCAGGTTTGTCTGATATCTCTACATAATCCTTTAACCAACTAAGAGGGGCTTTCATTTAGAACTGCTCCAAAAATCTGATGTCGTTTTCAAAGAATAATCTGATATCGGTTATTGAATACCTAAGCATGGTTAACCTTTCAACCCCCATACCAAAAGCAAACCCCTTATAAATTGAGGTATCATAGCCGACATTTTCAAAGACCTTTGGATGAACCATTCCTGCACCCATAACCTCAAGCCAACCTGTTTCCTTACAAACCCTACATCCTTGCCCTTTGCAAATAATGCATCCTATATCAACCTCTGCAGAAGGTTCAGTAAATGGGAAGAAACTCGGTCTAAACCGCACACTAACATTTCTTCCAAAGAATTCCTTAAGAAATACCTCAATAACGCCTTTTAGATAGCTAAAGGTGATATCAGTATCCACCATCAGTCCTTCAACCTGATGAAACATTGGTGTATGGCTTATATCCGAGTCACATCTATAGACCTTGCCGGGTGATATAAACCTCAACGGTGGTGAGCTCTTTTGCATAGCCCTTACTTGAACTGGAGAGGTTTGAGTCCTCAACACAATGTCTTCCGTTATGTAGAATGTATCCTGCATATCCCTCGCAGGATGGTCTTTTGGTATATTTAGCGCCTCAAAGTTGTAATAGTCTAATTCAACCTCAGGTCCATCTTCTATGTCAAACCCCATTGATACAAAGATATCCACAATCTCATCTAATACAAGATTAATCGGATGAAGACTTCCTATCGGTATTCTATTGCCGGGTAGGGTAATGTCAAGTGACTCTTTGATTTGTCTACGGGTGATATCAATCTGCTTAAGGTGCTCCTCCCTTTTAGACAACAAATCCTCAATCTCTCTTTTTAACTGGTTAAGGGCTTGACCATGGGTTGGTCTTTCTTGTGGTGCAAGAGAGGACATCCCTTTGAGTGCCTCTGTGATTATCCCTTTTTTCCCTAAATACTTTACCTTTAACCTATTGATGTCTTCTATTGAATTTGAAGCATCTAACTCAAGATTAAATGAATCTGCAATCTCTTTGTAGAGCATCTATTTTCGTGATAGAATTATTTTAAACCTTAAGAGATTTTACCCTTTCAGCAAGTTGCCCAAAAGCAGCCATATCGTTATAGGCTATATCAGCAAGGGCCTTTCTGTTTAGGGTAATATTTAGGGTTTTTAGTCCTTTCATGAGTTGGCTATATGTTATACCGCACAACCTTGCAGCTGCATTTATCCTTGTTATCCACAATGCCCTGAAATCCCTCTTTTTGAGTTTTCTATCTTTATAACTTGCAAGTAGTGCCTTATCAACGGCTTGTGTTGCAACCTTGTATAATCTACTCCTTCCACCGTAGTAGCCTTTTGCAAGTTTTATCCTCTTTTTGTGATATCTTCTTGTTTTAAAACCACCTTTTGCCCTTGGCATCTATGTCCTCCTGATGATTATTTTTTGTTAAAGTGTATATGATAATGAATTAAGCGGTTATAAGTCAATTTTGTGGAAAATCAGTGTCATCAAAATTGATTATGTTTGTATTCTACAGAGAGCCTCTTTTATCTGCAAAGCAAGATCCGACAATGTCTCATCCCTTGCACCAAAAACAACAAAATTTTTATACCTGCCGATAAGTTCAAATATCTCTTTTCTTGAAGGGATTGACCTTGCAGATCTCCCTCTTCGACATATTGCATCGGTTATGTCACTACTTGATATGTCTTTGGTTTGGACACTTCCACCTGCATAGTAAATCGGCAACACCAATAAAACATCACCGTTTCTTAGATATTTTGAAAAGACATCAATATAACCATCCTTCATCAATCTTGTAGGTCCATAGCCATGAGGCTGAAATATATAACAGACATTTTCCTTATTCATGTTGACAGTTTCCATCAGAAATGAAATCTTATGAGGGTTGTGTGCATAATCATCCACAACGAATCCCCTGTTGTCATCAAGATATATGTCAAATCTCCTATCAATGCCGTCAAATCTGTGTATTGCCTGTTTTATCCTTTCTGTTTGAATACCAATCTCAGCAAGATAGGATATGCACGCAATGGCATTTATGATGTTGTGTTTGCCCGGCAAAGAGAGACTAAACTCAACGCCATTTAAACTAAATGTGCTAAAGAATCCCTCTAAACTGATAATTTCAGCATTATAGTCAGATATGCCTCCAAATAAGGAAAAGGTCTTTATTTCATTTTTATATCCATTTGAATTGATAAATCTGAGGTTTTCATCATCTTTGTTGTAGATAACAAGACTATCAGTATTTTTAATCAATCTATCGAATAAAACCATTGTATCTTGTATCTTGTGATGGTCTAAATCAAGGTTTAATAGTATCGTTGAATGAGGGTAATAATTGACTATTGAACCGTCAGACTCACATGCCTCGATAACCAATATTTCAGAATCTCCTACAAGATAATTTCCATAATTTGTCTCATCCTTAAACTGTTTTGCCCTACCACCACCAATAAAATTCGGTTTTAATCCTAATTCCTTAAGTAGAAATGCAAGCATAGCAGATGTGGTTGACTTACCGCTTGTGCCTGCTATTGCAATGGTTTGATATCTTTTAACTGTCTGGGCAAGAAACTCTGGCCGTGTTAACATACTTATACCAAGAGAGATTGCCTTAATAATGTCTGGATTGTCTTGCTCTACAGCGGTGCTGTATATAAAAGTATCAATCTTTTGGGTCACACCGCTTCCGTCTTGAGGATACACCTTGATATTGTTTTTTTTGAATGTCTCTAATAAGTTATGGTTTGGATGTTTATCAAATAGTCTGTCTGATCCAGATACTATATATCCCTTTTTTGCACAAAAAAAAGCCAATGCAGATGTCCCACTACCAGCAATCCCTGAAAAAAATATGTTGTTTGACATGTGTTTTATGCAGGATAAAATCAAACGGGGACTTTGGCATTGCTGTCAAGTCCCCGTTTAAGATAAGAAATAGTGTGATTATTAGATTATTTCTTCTCTTCTTTCTTCTCTTCTTTCTTCTCTTCCTTCTTCTCAGCCTTTTCAGCCTTCTTCTCGCCCTTCTTTTCGCCCTTCTTCTCGGCCTTCTTCTCAGCTTTTTCAGCCTTTTCAGCCTTCTTCTCAGCCTTCTTTTCAGCCTTCTCAGCCTTCTTCTCAGCCTTCTCTGCCTTCTTCTCTTCCTTCTTCTCAGCCTTGTCAGCCTTTGGTGCATCAGCCTTTGGAGCGTCAGCCTTTGGTGCATCAGCTGCAATTGCTACTGAAGTAAGTGAAAATGCAAACAAGAGAGCTACTACGATTGCTAACATCTTCTTCATTCTTTTTCACCTCCTTTTTTATTGAGTTTTTGCTTCATCAATTTTACTGCAGATATTATTACAATATTTATGCCAAAAGTCAAATCCACATTCTAATTCGGGATAAACTTATGAAATAACTGTTTTTTAACATATCTGTAATATTCAGCCCTTTTCCTTATTTAAGGAGTAGTTGCCTCATTTGAGGATGGAGGGATAGAGATGTCGTATTTTTCTAATCTGTATCTAAATGTTTTATCTGTCATACCAAGTAACCTTGCCGCCTTTGCCACCACACAGTTGCTTTTTATCAAAGCCTGCCGTATTAATTGTTTCTCTAATTCCTCAAAAACAATACCTTTTGAGGGAAGGTGAAACTCAAAATCCTGTCTTGTATATTCAGACTTTAGTTCGTCTTTTATGTCTGCAGGCATTATAAATTCCGAATCGCTCATTAATACTGCCCTCTCCATGATAAATTCTAATTGTCTAATGTTACCGGGCCAATTGTACGATTGCATCAATTTAACAGTCTCATTAGATAATCCCTTGATTGACTTTCCAAACTCTTTGTTGTATTTGTTTATAAAGTAATTTGCAAGTAGCGGTATGTCTTCAATCCTATCCCTTAAAGGAGGTAACTCTATCGTCACTACACGCAATCTGTAATACAAATCCTCCCTAAACCTTCCCTGCGCAACCTCTTTCGATAAGTCCTTGTTTGTCGCTGCGATAATCCTGTTGTCAACCTTTATAGTGTCTTTACCTCCAAGTCTCCGTATCTCTTTGTCCTGGAGAACCCTTAATAGTTTAGCCTGTACAAGCATAGGCATATCACCTATTTCGTCAAGAAACAAGGTCCCTTTATCCGATGACTCAAATAAACCAATCTTTCTGTAGTTAGCCCCAGTAAATGCACCGGCTTCATATCCAAAAAGTTCACTTTCAATGAGGTTTTCTGGTATTGCTGAGCAGTTTAAGGCGACAAAAGGACCTTTAGCCCTTGGACTATTGTAATGAATTGCCTTTGCTATGAGTTCCTTACCTGTGCCACTTTCACCGTAGATCAATACTGTCACATTTGTTGGGGCAGCCTTTTTGGCTATCTCAACTACATAGTTCATCTTCTTTGAATGTCCTACGATACCATCTATCCTAAAACGCTCTATTAGAGCCTCTTTGAGTTTGATGTTTTCTTTTAGTAACTGCATCCTCTCAACTGCCTTTTTTACAGTCAATACAAGGCTGTCTTTATCAAGAGGCTTTGTAAGATAGTCAAATGCCCCTTTTTTCATCGCCTCAACAGCCGTGCTAACAGTGCCAAAAGCCGTCATTATGATTACAACAGGGCTCAGTTCGTCCTTCTGGACTTTATCCAATATTTCAAGTCCGCTTGATTTACCCATCTTTAGGTCTGTTATAACAACATCTGGAAGTATCTTGTTTATGAGCACAAGACACTCATCTACTGATCCTGCAGTATAGACCTCATATCCTTCATCAATCAATATCTCTTTTATAATCTCTCTTTGTGGTTTCTCATCATCTGCAATTACTACAACCGCCATCTTAACTCCTTTTTTATGACCTTTCTAATATTATCGGTAGGATAAATCTTACCTCTGTGCCCTTATTTTTTTCACTTATAATCTCTACCCTGCCACCATGCTCCTCTATGACCCTCTTTGTCATTGAGAGCCCCAAGCCTAATCCAGTAGGCTTTGTTGAAAAGAAGGGCTCAAATACCTTATCAATCTCATCCTTATCTATCCCCACTCCTGTATCAAATATTGAAAGGATCAGATCACCGTTTGAGATCTCTGTTTTAATACAGAGTTCTTTATAATCCCTGTCAATCTCCTCCATGGATTGAATAGCATTAGATATAACATTCATAAGACAAGACTTAAAGAGTTCTACATCAAGGTTCAGTTCTATAGATATGTTATCAAGCCTTTTAATATTGATCTTCACAGATTCTGCCTTAGCCCATACCAACGCTATGATATCATCAAGCAGTTCCTTTATATTGACCATCTTTTTGTCTAATTTCATTGGACGGCTATAATCCAAAAAATCATTTACAAGCTTGTTTAGTCTTGCTATCTCTTGCTTTATGCCGTTTATGAGTTCTCTGAATCTTTTTTGTTTGTTAATATCATCAGGTAGATATTTGTCATTCATGTGCTCTATGCTTAGATTGATAAAATTTAAGGGATTCCTTATTTCATGGGCAATACTCCTTGATAACTGACCAACTGCCGAGAGGTGTTCTGCCTCCCTTAACCTTTCCTTCAAAGACCTTGCTTCTCTTAGTTTGCTTACCATGAGGTTAAAACTATTTGCCATGCTTGCAACCTCATCATTGCCCTTAACATTTATATGTTGGTTTAGATCCCCTGCAGCAACCCTAACAGTTGCCTCCGCTATCTTTTCAATGGGTTTTGTATAATGCCTTGACAACAAAAGAGTTAGCACAATCCCTATGCTAAATACCAATATTGCGGCAGTAATCCTCTTGATAGTGTTTTCTTGCAATATCTTTGTAAAGTCATCCTTATTGACCTTGAGATGAACATAACCATACTGTGTGTTACCTGCAATAACAGGCACTATCACATTATAGGCACTTCCTTCCTCTGATACCGGTTCCCCTAACTCTGCCTTGATTATCAGTTCCTTTCTTTTGTGTGTTACGGGTTGACCAATCTTTGAGGGGTTTGTGCTTGCTACTATCTCATCTTTATTACTTATGATTGATATCTCTTTTATTCCCCTTGTGTTTAACTCGTTAAGATACTTAGATAACCTTGCCTCATCGCTAATACCAGAGGCTGTCACCTCCTCTACGCCTATTTGAATAGCCTTAGTGAGATCGCTTGTCTGCCTTTCTATCTCACGATATATCTCCTTTTCGGATTGTGAATAGATAACAAGTAGGGCACAAACCATTATAAAGCTCAGAAAGAGCATTATAATTACCAAACGGGTGTTTAATGAATACCTATACCTTATGCCTTCAAACATTTTTAGATTGACAGACCCTATATCAATTTTTATTATAACCTAAACTCACCATTTTTAATCCCTCATTTGCCTATGGCATCACCAAACCATTTATCACCATACCAAGTGTAAGGACATTCATAATTTTGTTTCAAAGGAAGGCAATCTTATCTTGAGCTGTCTAAAAGTATCTTCTTTGCAGATACAAAAAACAACAATCTCTTTAGGTCAAGCAGGTTGTATTGAAACTCATCGTATTGATAATATTCCCTTAAGCCAACCAACATAGTATTGTCGTAAATGGGAAGTTCATATTTTCTTATGATTGCATCGGCTATGATCTCAATATCCTGTCTTCTTTCCCTTAAAGGTGGTATGTGAATGATGTGTGGGTTAATTGCCTTAAGTAACAACTCCGAGATCCTCGATTTGTCCTCTGGGGCGGTTCTTGATGTCAGGTAAAATCTACAATCAAATCTTGTGGGCTTCATCTCTCCTAATTTGTAGAAAAAACCATCCTTTATCACCCTTGCTATCTTGTTTTGTAAGTCAATAGGCATCTTGTCAATGTTTTTAAGCAGCACTGTGCCACCTTCTTTAGCAATGTCAAACGCACCCCTAATCTTCTGAAAACCAAAAAATCCGCCTTTGCTCCCAAAAAACTCAACCTCAAAGTTGTCATTACTGATTCCACTACAATAAATAGAAACCAAGGGTTTTTGTCTGTTTGGATTGTCTTCTCTTTGATGCACAGAGGCGAGTAAAAGCCTCTTGCCCACATCTGCCTCTCCCCAGATAAAAAGGTTTCTCCCTTGACTATTAGCCACATAAAATTGATTTAGATTGTTATTAAACGATTCATCAGTGGTAGTAAACCTCAAACTACCATGTCTGTATCTTTGGGCATATTCAATCATGTCCTCAAAAAGACTACCTTGACCAAAATACCTGCCTTCAGACTCAAACTGCATGATAATATCACATAGGAATTCTTCGTATTCGTTCTCAGGTATTGAATAGTATTTTTTCATGTTTTCCTTGCATCTTTCTTGTGCCTCAATAACCTGTGGAAACAAGATATTTTGACTGGCCAATACAGCAATCTCCATGACCTTAAACAGTTGAAATGCCATATAGTTATCAGAAAATAACATAGGGTGGTCAAATTCCTCTAATCTCTTTCCAGTATTACTATAAACCAACCCAACCATAGAGCAGGTGGTATGAAACAAAGAGGGCATATTAGTTATCTTTTGGATCTCTGTGATGTGATTTGTCTTAAAAAGCCTTTCTTGTATGAAAATACTATCCTCTAATGGAATCTTAAGAAGTAAAGGCAAAAGTCTTTTTATGTGAGGATGTTTTTGATACATTATAAGATAGCCTAAGACAGGCAACTGTGAAGATATTATTACATGCTCCTCTTCTGCTATATTGGCTCTCTTGTTTAGGTTTATCGCCGATACCTTTAACATCATCGCAAATGCCCAAAGAGGATATGTATCTTCCTCCAATATGCAGTCAAAACCCTCAATAAGTGAGACAAGTCCGCGTTCACCTATGAGAGAAATAGTGGGATGAATCAAGGTGAAATCCTTCTGTGGATATCTCTCCTTTACACTGCATAACAAACTAAACATCAAACCAGTGTCAGAAAGAACAAGATGAGTAATATCGGCAAATGACATTTTTTGCCCGATAATAGTGTCCTTTAAAAGACCAAAAGTATGGCGAAAGACTGGGAATATCATATTAATTAACTTTTCGTAAAAGTCCTCTGTTACATAAATATGTCATTTTTATGATGTTATAAATTTGCTTTAAAGCCCTGATGTAATCTTTGACTATCAAGCCTTATCTTCAGCAAACGCCCTATACCCAAAATAGAGATATCCCATGCCAAATATCAAGATAATCAAACCTCCATACATAAACTCAATCCCCAATATCGTGTGAATGATGTTTAGGATAACAGGAGGGGTAAGGGCTATAGCGCCCATTCTCATAATCTGTGCAAAGGATATCTCTGGCATTGACTTCTTTGCAAAGATAAACATTAACATTGAGCAAAACAACACCTGTGAGATGAGATAAAGAAAAGTGAAAAGATAAAAGAAGGGGAAAACGATGTAAAAAAACACCTTTTTAAAGACATCTACCCATCTATACAATGTGCTGTGGGTAATGGTCATGTCCTCAAGATTTTTTATATCTAATTGGCTATAATCTTCAGGGGAATTCTTGAAAAAAATCTTAGTATCTGTGATGTATATAATCGCCTTTGATTCATTGGGTGTTTTATATGTGTTGTTGGTATCTATGACTGCAAACAAGGTATTAGTCTTTGTGTTGTAAATCTCATGAGGAGATGGTTTATCAATTGATAGCCTTCCAGATTTAATATAGATTGTCGGGACTTGAGGGATTATTATCGGTGCAGTCATATCCAACACCTCTTCTATCTGTGCCTGAAATTTAATTATCTCAGGGGTGGTAAACATGAGGCTTAAAAATAGTATGTATGTGATGCCATATCCCCTCCAATTCTTTGCAACATCAATATATAGGACCCTTGAAAAGAATGACAACAGAGGAGCATGAAAGATGTTGAATTGTTTACCCATTTCTAAACCCATCTTGCCTCTTTGCTATTATTATCCTTTCTATCCCTGCATAGTCTTTTAAAATATTGATATCTGACATATGATTCTTTATTAGCATCCTTGAAACATCACCAGCCTGACCAAACCCAAGTTCAAAAACAATCATTGCACTGTCTTTTAGTGATTGGCTTATATTGTTGATTATCCTTCTATAAAAATCAAGCCCTTCTAATCCACCATCAAGGGCAATCACGGGTTCCTTCTTTACCTCCCTTTGAAGTTTCAGTATCTCGTTGGTCTTGATGTAAGGAGGGTTTGATATTATTAAATCAAACTTGCCTATTTTTAAAGGGCTAAATAGATCACATCTGATGAACGATACATTGTTAATGCGATTCCTTTTTGCATTTTTTATTGCAAAATCAAGAGCAGCCTCCGATATATCAGTACCTACAACGAAGGCATCCTTTACATGTTTTGCTACTGCAAGTGCAACACAGCCACTTCCTGTGCAAATATCAAGTATAAATGGTTTTTTACAATCAAGCCTTCTAACCTCTTTGATAGCATATTCGGTCATCAATTCCGTCTCTGGTCTTGGGATGAAAACCCCCTTACCTACTGATATCCTTATATCAAGAAAATCTACTTCCCCGAGCAGATACTGAAGTGGTAATCCAGATATCCTCTTTTTAACCAGCCTGTTAATTGACTGCAATTGTCTATTTGTAATCTTTATATCAGACAATATAAGTCTTTGACGCCCTACAGACAACACATGGCTAATGATCAATTCAGCCTCATATCGTGGATTGTCAATCTTATGGTCTTTTAATGTAAGGGTGGTGTGCTTTATCGTTTCTAAAAGGTTCAAATATCCTTTAGTCTTTCTGTTTGATAATGCGTTATCAGGGCATCTATGAATTCGTCAAGATTACCCTCCAAGACATGCTCTAACTTATGGAGTGTAAGCCCTATTCTATGGTCTGTAACCCTGTTTTGTGGATAGTTGTATGTCCTTATCCTCTCGCTTCTATCTCCAGTGCCAACCTGTGATTTTCTGTCTTGAGCCCTTTCTTTTTCCTGTCTTTCTGTTTCTATCTCAAGAAGTCTTGACCGTAAGACCTTCATAGCCTTATCCCTGTTTTTTATCTGTGATCTCTCGTCTTGGCATTGGACAACTATCCCTGTAGGTATATGTGTGATCCTTACTGCAGAGTAAGTTGTATTGACACCTTGTCCACCCGGGCCTGAGGAGCAGAAGGTATCAATCCTCAAGTCCTTCTCATCAATCTTGATGTCAACCTCTTCAGCCTCTGGTAATACCGCTACGGTAGCAGCAGAGGTGTGGATGCGACCTGATGCCTCTGTTACAGGCACCCTCTGCACCCTATGAACACCACTTTCGTATTTGAGCCTACTGTAAGCACCCTTTCCTGAGATAGTGGCTACAACCTCCTTGATGCCTCCTAATCCTGTTGGGTTTATGTCTATTACCTCAACCCTCCATCTCCTTGACTCTGCGTATTTTGAATACATCCTAAATAGTGCTGCTGCAAAGAGTGCAGCCTCTTCCCCACCAGTGCCAGCCCTTATCTCAAGTATTACATTCTTCTCATCACGAGGGTCTTTGGGCAAGAGGAGTATCTTTAGCTCGTTTTCTAAAATTGGTTTTCTGTTCTTTAGATTATCAAGTTCACCTTGGGCTAATTCTTTGAGTTCATGGTCTGATGATTTTAGTAATTCTTCTGCCTCATCAATCTCCTGAAGCAGTTTTTTGTAATCCCTTATCTTTGATACAACAAGTTCTAAATCTGCCTGTTCTTTTGATAGTCTCTGCATCTCTAAAGGATTTGATAATACCTCTTGTGTTGATAAAGCAGAGGTCAATGCGTTGTATTTGTCTTCTATGACAACTAATTTATCTAACATCTAATAAAGCCTCTTTGTTTTCCTGTCTTGAAACCAAGACCTCATTGAGAGCCTTTATTGCTACCTCAATTTGTGAGTCATCCGGTTCTCTAACAGTTAGTCTTTGTAACAACAGTCCCGGCAGTATGGCAATCTTAATAAGGGCATGGTCTTTCATCTTAGCAGACAGCTTAAGAACCTCATACGATAGACCTGCAATAATAGGTATTAGCAGGACACGGGATAAGAGTTTTTCAGCAAAAGACCACTCCTGAGGTATCATGAAAAAGATGAGGATGCTTATGACCATGACTATCATTAAGAAACTCGTCCCGCATCTTGGATGATACGGTGTGTATTTTTTTGCGTTTTCAACCGTGAGAGTCTCTCCAGCCTCATATGCGAAGATCACCTTGTGTTCTGCACCGTGGTATTGATAAATCCGCCTCATCTCTGACCACAAACCAATGGCTACTATGTAAAGGATAAAAACAAAAACCCTAAAAATACCATCAATTAGATTAAAAAGCAGAGGGCTATTTGCCACAAAAGGCATGTATTGTGAAGATATGGTCGCAACATAAAGAGGGAAGAATTTAAATAAGACAATTGCTATGCCTAATGCTAATACTATGGTTACAGCAAATAAAAACGGGTTTGTTTTGGATTTTTCCTTTTCATCAAGTGCTACTGAACCAGAAAATTCTATTGCCTTTATACCGATGTAAAGTGCCTGAAACAAGGCTACTACACCTCTTATGACTGGGAGTGTAAGGAACTTTGGTAATTTCTTTGTATATTCTTTTTTTAATTCAATACTGCCATCTGGTGATCTAACAGCCACAGACCAGCACTGTTGTGATTTCATCATCACACCCTCAATTACAGCCTGTCCGCCAACATTTTCCATAAGGACTTTACCTCCAAAGAAAAAGGGTTAGAATACTGTATTTCTAACCCTTATAAGATGTATATTTTTTTTATCTACTTTTTTGCGTATTTCTTCTTAAACTTATCTACCCTTCCCTCTGCATCCACTATCTTTTGCTTGCCTGTAAAAAATGGATGGCATTTTGAGCAGATATCTACATGTATCTTATCCTTGGTTGAACCAGTCGTAAAGGTCTCTCCACAGGCACACACAACCTTTACCTCTTTATATTTTGGGTGAATTCCTTCTTTCACAAAATCCTCCTTGCATTTTTTATCTGATATTTTATATAAATAAGATTTACTTTGGCAAGGAGTTAAGAACCTATGACAATACAAGAGCATGTTTACAATGTTGTAAAGATATTTACAGACGGTCATTTTTCATTAAAAGAAAGGCTGTCAAAACTCATTGATTACATATCCGGTCAATTTTCAATAAAAAGATGTTCTTTGATGTTGATTGACTCAAATGGGATAAACATTGAGGTTGCAGCCTCAACAAATCCAAATATTATAGGGATAATGAGAAGGACATCAGATGTGTGTATTTCCACAATAGCACTTGTAGAGAAAAAGCCCTTATGGATTGACAAGGAGGCAAGGACATTCTTTAGGACACTTGATAAATCAAAATACGAGTCAACATCATCCCTAACAATCCCACTAATGTTTGAAGAAAAGAGGATTGGGGTAATCAATCTAACGGATTTCGGGGACATTGAGGGTTTTTTAAAGAATCACATGGTCATCATTGAGGAAATATCTCCTATTGTTGCTGCATTTATCCACTCATACTCTGCCATTGTCAGTTGTCAGGAACTAAAAGAAAAACTTGATAACAAGGAAGGGCAACTTCTTGAAATAGATAAATTGAAAACTGACCTCATTAATTTTATTGTTCATGACCTAAAAACACCTATAAGTGTCATAATCGCAAATCTTGATATGCTCAATTATGAAAACTTAACTGATAGCCAATCAGAATTAGTAAATCTATGTATTGATGAGGCAGAAAACCTAAAGAGGATGGTTCTAAACATATTAGATATTCAAAAGTTAGAAGAGGCAAGGATAAGCATCTTAAGAGAAGAGGTTGATATATTTGAACTATTAAAAAACCAGATTAGGTCTTTAGGTGGTTTGCTCAAAAGACGCAGAATAACAGTAGAACTAAACGGTGAGCCAACAACTTGTTACATAGATGAAAACCTCATCGGCAGGACTATCACAAACATCCTGATAAATGCAATAGAACATAGCCCAGAGGACTCAAGGATTAAGGTTACACTGCAACACAATAAATACGAAAATAGCATTGTACTTAAGTTTGAAGATGAGGGAGGCGGCATTAAGGAGGATATGCTGGATAAGATTTTTGACAAATACTCACAAGTTCTTGATGATGTAAAAACATACATAAAGACTTCAACAGGATTAGGACTTACTTTTTGTAGGCTCGTTGTAGAGGCTCATGGTGGCAGGATATGGGCTGAAAATACCAACAAGGGGGCATTATTTACCGTTGTATTGCCCCAAGACTTTAAAAAAATCATACCTGATTTAGGATAAGTCATGTCAGTACCACAAGAGTATCTTGATAATACGATTTTGATAGTAGATGACGAGCTCAGCATGAGGGTTACTATAAACAACATGCTGTCTCGCATGGGGTTTAAGAATCTACATATGGCAGAAAACGGTAAAAGGGCGTTTGAGATCGTGCAGGCTCGTAAGATCGATTTAATCATTGCGGATATAAACATGCCAATTATGTCAGGCATAGAGTTGTTTAAGACCATAAAAGACAACAAAAACTATCAACATATAAAGTTTATCTTTGTTACAGCAGAGGCGTCTCGTCAGATAGTGGCAAGGGCAGCAGAGGACGGCGGTGAGGCATACATCATAAAACCCTTTGTGATGGCAACTCTTGAGGAAAAGATAATCAAGGTGCTTGAGAAAAAATACAGACCAAATGAACTTGAAAAGATGATGAAGAATTATAATGAGTTTTTGGAAAAAAAAGATTATGATGCTGCAGAGAAGGAACTAAACAAGGTAAAGGAAATAGTTGGTGAGACAGCAAAGATACTTTTTAATATGGCAAAGTTACAGTATCATAAGGGAGATATCAACAAGGCAATTGAATTATACAAAGAGGCAATAAATAAGAATCCCATGTTTGTAAAGGCATACAATGCATTAGGCGAGATATACGAGAGCTTGGGGGATATCCAGTCTGCGATAAGGTATTATGAAATAGCACATGAGATAAGCCCAGCAAACACAGAAAGACTTATAACCCTTAGCAAACTCTTGCATAAAACAGGTGATACAGAAAAGGCTGCGAGTCTCTTAAAGGGTGCTATAATTGAGACTAGAGAAGATGTATCTACATCAGAGTATCTTTTAGGAGAGATATACCTTTCACAAAACAAAAACGAATTAGCATTAGAGACATTTTTAAAGGCACATCGTAAAAATCCATCGGACATACATATAATGAAATCCCTTGCAGAGACATACAGAAAGGTCGGCAAGACTGAACATGCACTTGATATCTATAATCGCATCTTAACGATTAGCAAGGAAAACGCAGATACATACTACGAGATGGGAAAGACTTTTTTAGAGATGGGGCAGAAACAAAAGGCAATAGAGTGCATGAAAAAGGCTTGGGAACTAAATCCCTACAGTCAGCAAATCACCGCAGATCTACGAGCCCTTGCACGACAAGACAAATTTACTTTATAAAAAGGAGATGGTCATGGAAAACAACATTTACTCATACATTGAAGGGACTAAATTTAAGTGGTTCAATATAGACACCCCTACCCAAGAGGTTCTTAATCAGTTGATAACGACCCATCAATTCAAATTTCATCCCCTTGATTTAGAAGACTGTCTTTCAAAGACACAACTGCCAAAGATAGACGAATACCAAGACTATCTATTCATAATACTTCACTTCCCGAGATATCTAAAAGACAAGAAGTTTTCTATTCCGATGCAGGTATCTATATTTATCAGCAAGGAGTATTTTGTTACCATCCACACTGGAGAACTCAAGCCTATTAATCAATTCTTCAACATCTGTAAGGAATTGATTGAATCCCCTGACTCACCTTCAGTTGATATACAAAAACTAAACCCAAAATCAAGGGCATATATTACACAAGATATGTCCACCCCTTTTTTACTATACCGTTTTATTTACACACTTGTTGACAATCTACTTAGAATGATGGGCAAGATCATGATTAATATTGAAAACATTGAGGAAAAGGTATTTGATGAAAAGATTGACGCAGTTAGGGAGGTAACCCAATTAAGACACGATATTGCAAACTTAAGGAGGATAATAATGCCACTTAAGAGGGTTATCCATGAGTTGGAGATTAAGATAAAGAGATTTACAGATGAGGATATGTCGGTGTATTTTAGTGACCTGTCTGATACTATTGATAAGGTCTGGACGATACTTGATGAATGCAAAGAGACCATAGAGATTTATAAGGATTCCGACTTTGTAATCAGTTCAGATAGAACAAATAAGATACTCGCCCTACTTACCATAGTCTTTACCTACTCCATTCCAGCCACTGTAATAGGCACATTATATGGTATGAATATCCCTATGCCAGGCAACAATGAATTTAAATGGACATTTTTAGGTGATTATACCACCTTCTTTTTTGTCCTGTTCCTGTCAATATTCCCTGCTATAATGATGCACAGGATATTTAAGAGATTGAAGTGGTTATAGGGAATTTCTTGATGCACTAACACTAAAATCTACTAAACATCTTGGATTTTAAATCCTTTGTTGATTAATTTTATTGTTGTCTGATAAAATTTTTATCCTGTAATTTTGGATGATATTTTTACAATAGGAGGATTTGATTGGCAACCAAGGCAACGACAAGAAAAAAGAAAAAACTATCCGTTCTCAAGAGGGCAAGGCAGGCTAAAAAGAGGGAATTAAGAAACGACTCAATGAAGTCAAAGATAAAGACCGAGATTAAGAAATTAGAGGCACTTTATTCAGGTCAAGACAGAGAGGCTATTGAGAAACAGTTAAAATATGTGATTAAGACTATAACCAGTGCTGCATCAAAGGGAATAATCCACAAGAATACAGCCTCACGAAAGGTTTCAAGGCTTACAATCAAGACTAACAAAGCACTTTCAGGGATGACGACTGTTTCTGAAAGTCAGCCTCAAAACACATCAGATAACCTTCAACAATCTCAGTAGAGTCATTTCAATCACAGCAGGGGCTGATCTCTTGAGGAGACTATCAGCCTCATGAAGTATCTTGAGTGTTCGTTTAACCTTTTCAGGTTTGTCATGCCTTGACCTAAAGTTTAAATAATTGGTACAAATCGCCCCTAACAACAAGAAGTCTTCAACATTCTCTCCCATCCTTTTATAAGTCAGGAAAGTGTCCCTTACTTTACCTGTAGATAAAACCGATGTTAGATTGAATGCCCCGTATGATACCCCTGCATATGTTAATTCGCTGATATCCTCAATATCAACGATTTCCTTGCCTAATGCATCAAACTTCATCGCCTCTGAATACAATAACCCCACATTATCACCAGTAGATTCGTGTAAAAAGTCTAATGCCTTTTTAGTGAGTGTAAAACCCCTCTGTTGTGTCTTTTTATTAATCCACGCATAGACCTCTTTTTGTGAAGGTGTAAGGTCTATCGTTGTAAGGGGCTTTATGTCAAAAGGATGGGTCTTTTTCTTGTCTGTCAAAAACACAAAAATAAGCAGTGTAGAAAATGGTGAAGGGTCTAAGCTGTATTTAGAGATAAGGGTTATGTCCTTTTTTGATAGTCTTTCACCATGATTAATAATTACAAGTCTTTTGCTTGCCATAAAAGGCATCATGTTTAGCAAATCTATAAGATCCTTTGCAGAAATCTGCTCATCAGATGAGGCAAGATTGTATTCCTCAACTATACAATTGGTTAAAGTAAAGGTGTGTTTGATATCCTTGATGCATTCAGTAAGCAGAAACTCCTGCGTTGATTGTAGGCAATATATCTTTTCAGGGAAACCAGCCTGTAATTCTTTATCAAAATCCCTAATACTCACTTGAGCATCCCTTTAGTTAGTAGGAGAAAAATAAATAATGCCCTGAACTATCTCTTTTGATAATTCATCAAGAGCCTTTTGTGTGTAAATCTCTTTCTGGATCAAAACATTGGTCAATCTATCCTGTGTAGTAAACACCGTCATATATGGTTTGAATACCTTTATTGGATACCTTTTAAATGTTTCAGTATCAATAAGTGTAAAAGCCCCTCCAATGTCAACCTCATACTCAACAGCAGTTAGACCAATCTCTGATAGTATTCTAAGATTAAACCTATTTATCTCACCTTCTAATCTGTAGCGTGCATTTTTTGAGACATCAAAACCATAAAGCATGAGTTGTTGATTTAATGATGATAGAAGTTTGTCTTGTAGTTTGGGCTCGTATGTCTTATTTGTGATATTACCGATAGTTATAGACTGAAATGGGATATCTTTACTGCCCTGAATGGTATAACCACATGAGTTTATAAGAGCAACATTCAACAAAAGTATGAAACAAAAGCATAATCTTGATGCTATTGAGATAAACCCTCTGAGTTTGTATATAGCCATTAGTCCCCACACAACGCCACTTATTAGAATTTTAATTTAAAAGGGTTATTAGCCCGTCCTTACACTGCCTTTTTGCATAAGAAAGACAATATCAACACATTGCAGAAATCAACAATGTAACATCAAACTGACTATCCTATACCACCACATTGACAAGCCTTCCACCTACAATGATGGTCTTTCTTACAGTCTTACCTGATATAAATTTCAAGACATTTGGATTGTTAATCGCCAATTCCTTTATCTTATCATCAGGAGTATTGGCTGGTATCATTATCTTTGCCCTTAACTTACCATTTACCTGTATTACTAACTCAACCTCATCCTCTAATGTAAGAGCCTCATCCCATGTTGGCCAAGGTGATAAAGATACAGATCTCTGTTCTCCCATCTGATGCCATAACTCCTCGGATATATGTGGTGCAAATGGTGAGAGCAGCAGGATTAGGTTTTTTAGACAGGTCTCTATTGTGTTATAAGTTTTTTTATCATTTGGTTCAACTGACGACAAAAGGTTCACAAACTCCATCATTGCAGATATCGCGGTGTTGAAATGAAAGTCCCTTTCAATGTCCGTTGTCACCTTCTTGATGCACTGATGCATCTTTCTTATGAGTTCTGTATCAATATCGTTTGTGATATCTGAATCCTTCATTTCTTGTTTACTCATCTTATACCTATAGACAAGCACCCAAACCTTGTTAAGAAACCTAAAGGCACCTTCTACACCTTGCTGAGACCACTCCAAATCCTTTTCTGGTGGCGCTGCAAAAAGGGAGAACAACCTAATGGTATCAGCCCCGTATTTATCTAATAGATCGTTTGGGTCAACCACATTCTTTTTAGACTTTGACATCTTCTCAACCCTGCCTCTTATAGCCTCCTGCCCACAATGAATGCATCTACCATCCTTTACCTCTTCAGGAAAAAGCCATTCATGTGTCTTGCAACTAAAGGTCTCTTTACATACCATGCCCTGTGTGAGAAGATTGGTAAACGGTTCAGAAAAATTGATAAGTCCCATGTCTCTTAGACATCTACTGAAAAACCTTGAATACAAGAGGTGCAAAACTGCATGTTCAATACCACCTATGTATTGGTCAACAGGCAACCAAAACGAGATGTCATCTGATGCCTGTTTAAATACAGACTCAAAATCACACCCCTTGAAGTCTTTTTGAGCAATATCAAGATATGGCTTGGTGTGTGCCTCTTTCAGACAATAGGCTATGAAATACCAAGACGAGTCAACAAATGTGTCCATCGTATCTGTCTCTCTTTTAGCATCACTACCACATCTTGGGCATTTTACATTTATAAAATCATGTGCGTCTTTTAAAGGAGAACCTCCCATCCCAGTAAACTCTACATCCTCAGGCAGGAGCACAGGAAGTTGTTTGTAAGGAACGGGGACTATCCCACATTTTGGACAGTAAATTATTGGTATTGGAGTGCCCCAATATCTCTGTCTTGATATCCCCCAGTCTCTGAGTTTATAGTTTATCCTCTTCTGACCAAGCCCTTTTTCTTCAATGAATTTGATTATTGCATCCCTTGCTTCTTGACCCATTAAACCACTAAAAATCCCAGAATCTACCAAAAATCCATCATCCTCATAGGCCTCATTTAATGGGGTTATCTGACTGTCAAGATTAGGCACTATCACCACCTTAATTGGCAAACCATACTTCTTTGCAAAATCAAAGTCCCTTTGGTCGTGTGCTGGCACTGACATGATAGCCCCTGTGCCATATTCCATTAAGACAAAGTTCGCAACATAAACCGGAACCTTCTCATCATTGAGAGGATTTATAGCATAATGCCCTGTAAATAAACCAACCTTTTCATCCTCTTTACCATAATGTTGTTTTATGTTGTTGAGAGATTCCTTGTCTGTTACCAGTTCCTCTGCCAAAGGATGTGTAGGTGCTATGCACATAAATGTCACGCCAAAAAGTGTATCAGGTCTTGTAGTAAATATCCTCAATCTCTTTGTGCTGCCTGCTATTGCAAAATCAACCTCTACCCCTACACTCTTTCCAATCCAATTCCTCTGCATTGTCACAACCCGTTCTGGCCACCCTTTAAGCGTATCACATCCTTCAAGGAGTTCTTCAGCATATTTAGTAATCCTTAAAAACCATTGCTCAAGTTCCTTTTGTATGACCTTACTATTGCACCTCCAACAACCACCATCAACCACCTGCTCATTTGCAAGCACAGTTGAGCACTCCTCACACCAATTCACAAAGGATTTTTTCCTGTAGGCAATCCCCATCTCATAAAGTTTTAGAAAGAACCACTGATTCCAACGGTAATACTCTGGATTACAGGTCGTCACCTCAACATCCCAGTCGTAACTAATCCCAAGCCTTATGAGTTGAGATTTCATAAAGTTGATGTTTTCCTTTGTCCATTTATGTGGATGCACCTTGTTTTTTATTGCAGCGTTTTCTGCAGGCATCCCAAAGGCATCCCACCCCATAGGGTGTAAGACATCGTAACCATTCATAGACTTGTATCTTGCAACTACATCACCTATGGCATAATTTCTTACATGCCCCATGTGTATCTTGCCTGACGGATAGGGAAACATCTCAAGGCAGTAAAACTTCTTTTTCCCTTTTTCTGATGGCGTTTTGTGTATGTTATTATCCTGCCAATACTGTTGCCATTTAGGTTCTATCTCCTTCTGGTCATATCTTTCTTTCAAATCGTAACCCCCTGCTATTGTAAGATTGTAATACCATGTGGTGCAACGAAATTAAAAATCTTGCTGTCAATTTCCTTGTTTACAACAATATCTCTAAACACCACATCTATTTTATTGCCAACCTTGTCTGTCATTGAAATGCTCTCAATCGGGAATTCTTTATCCTCATTAATGGATATGTCAACATTTAATATCTGTCCCATACCTTTTAAGGGTGTGAGTGACAGCCTCTTTTCAGAAATCTTTTTGATGTTGAAGTCTGACTTTATATCAGTTAAACCACTAATTAAGGCTATTGGAGTCTGCCCATATTTTGTCTCATCAAAAGGTGTTTTGTAAGCCGTTTTTTCAGCTGGTTTGTAGATTATCATCTCATTGTTGTTGATATAGATAAGATGAGGTTTTTCGCCTTGATACCTGATGTGAAGACTGCCTTTTTTCATATAAAACCTGCCATTGTATGTCATAGTCTTTTTTAATTCTTTTATAGTAGATTTTTGTATGAAGTTTCCTTGGATTGTCTGTAATGATTTGTAAAAGTCGTTGATGATGCTAACAGGGTCTGTTGCCTCAATCTCTGATGTAAATGTAAGTAACAATAAAACAACAATTATTAATCTCATAAACCTTCCTTATAAAAACTTGGGGGTTATATGTTATCACAAAAAGGGTATCTATTTACTAATCTTGAGATGGATAGCCCTTAAGAAATCTTCAAAGTATTAGTGATATATACGAGGAAACTCTGTTTTTTTGACTTGCTTGATATTTTATAAATAGTTAGATACCTTGCCACACCATTTGGTATGCTGTAAAATATCAAAATGAAAAAGGGAATAAAAAATATTGCAAAAGGTGTTTGTTTTATCATCCTTCTTATTGTAATTGTGACTATGGTCATGTATCTTTGTCTTGTAAAACAGTCAATAATTGCAAGCTTATTGGTCTTATCTGTTTTTTTAGGATTAATCATCCTTGTCCCTCTTAACCTCTTGAGTTCATTATTTAGGCATATCAGTCGGTAGTTATCCATTACAAATTATCACGCCAGTAATAAAGGTTCATAGGCTACAGACTATAGGAATGAGGTTCTGAATCTTTTATTTTACCTGCTTTACCCTTTACCTTTATCCTTAAGCCCACTTTACAATGAGGTCTTAATCCCTATCTTTAGGTTAAAATATAAGGATGTCCACAAAAGAGCTCATCATTGAAGGGGCAAGACAGAATAACCTCAAAAATATCTCCCTCTGTCTGCCACACAATCAACTGATAGTTATAACAGGTTTGTCAGGCTCTGGGAAATCCTCCCTTGCCTTTGACACAATCTTTGCAGAAGGACAATGGAGATTCATTGAATCACTGTCAACATATGCAAGGGTATTTATAGATAAGGTCAACAGACCTGATGTTGATAAGATACTCAATATTCGTCCCACGATTGCCTTACAACAACACAATCCTATAAAAACATCCCGTTCAACCGTCGGCACCCTCACTGAATTGTATGATCTCTTGAGGGTATTATTTGCCCATATCTCAACACCCTTTTGTTATAACTGTGGCAGGGAGGTAAGACGATGGAATCCATCAGATATCTCTGACTATCTTTTGCAGTCTTTTAAGGATAAAAAGGCTATAATCTATGCAGAAACACATTCAACAAAAGACAACCTCATCATGAGGGGTTTTCAGAGGGTGCTTATAAATGACGAGATACATGACTTAGCAGACATTAATGAAGATGCCTCATCAAGATTCACCGTAGTTATAGACAGATTAATAATACAACCCGAAGACAGACTAAATGATTCCATCCGAATAGCATGGAAGGAGGGACAGGAACGATTAGGCGTGATGGTTTTGTCTGAAAATGATGAAAAACAACATCTCGTGTTTTCATCAAAATTGATGTGTGATTACTGCAATATTAGATTAAACCAACCGACCGCCGAGATTTTCTCGTTTAATCATCCTGCCCACGCATGCCCTACCTGTAAGGGTTTTGGAAATATCCTCACCTATAAAGAAGACACAATAATCCCTGACCCAAATCTATCACTTTTTGACGGTGCAATCGCAATCCTTGAAAGAGATGGACTTTCATGGTGGAGGCAACAATTAATCAAGGGCGCAGAGTTAAGCGGGGTTGATATCAACATACCATATAAAGACTTGCCAGATGAGCATAAAAGGTTGATATTTGATGGCAATGAACACTTCTACGGCATAAATGCCCTGTTTAAGGAATTGGAGGAAAAGAGGTATAAGATACATGTGAGGGTATTCTTAAATAAATTTAGGTCAACTGTTATTTGCCCCGAGTGTAAAGGCAAAAGATTAATAAAAGGCTCTCTGTCATATAAGATTGATGGTAAGGATATAGCAGATATCGTAGATATGTCTATCTCTCAGATAAAGATGTGGATTGAGGGTTTGGCTCTTACAACCTTTGAGAGAGACTCTGTAAAAGAGGCACTAAACCAGATAATCCTGAAGCTCAACTTTCTTGATATGGTAGGTCTTGGTTATCTTTCCCTATCAAGACCGTCTAAAACACTCTCTGGTGGGGAGTATCAAAGACTCAACCTCTGTAACCAACTTTCAGGTAAACTCACTGGGACACTATATGTCCTTGATGAACCAACCATAGGGCTTCATCCTAAAGACACAGACAGGATTATTGGTATCATTAAAGAGTTAGTGTCTTTTGGCAATACTGCAATTGTGGTAGAGCACGACAGGGATGTCATATCATCATCTGACTATATCGTTGAAATGGGGCCCGGTGGTGGTTTAAATGGTGGAGAGGTGGTATTTTCAGGCAGATACGAGGATTTTGTCCGTTCAGATACACTGACTGCAAGGTATATCAACAATAACATTGATGATGAGTGTTTTATACAAAAAATCGATAAAAAAACACCATCAAGGCAGTCTATTGTCCTTGAAGACGCATGTGGTAATAATCTAAAGCATGTAGATATTTCAATCCCATTAGGACAACTAACCGTGGTCACAGGGGTATCAGGGTCAGGAAAGAGCAGTCTTATTGTTGAGACCTTATATTGTGCATTAGGGAATCATTTTAAAACTGAAACAACACCACCTCTACCTTTTAGAAGGCTATCAGGCAAATCTCACATAAGGGGCGTGAAATTGATTGACCAATCTCCAATTGGACGGTCTCCAAGGTCAAATCCCGCAACCTACATTGGTTTCTTTGATGGGATTAGGAGGGTCTTTAGTCAAGAAGCAAGGTATAAATACAAAGGCATTGATCCAAGATATTTTTCCTTCAATGTGCCGGGAGGTAGATGTGAGACATGCAAGGGAGAGGGATTTCAAAAGGTTGAGATGTACTTCTTTGAGGATATTTATGTTAGATGTGAAGCATGTGGTGGAAGTAGATACAAACAGGAGATACTAAATGTCAGATATAAGGGAAAAAACATACATGATGTCTTAAACATGACTGTATCAGAGGCGATAACCCTTTTTGATGAAAACAGGGAAATCACAGATAAATTGCGATTGCTTGATGACATGGGTCTTGGATATTTGAGATTAGGGCAACCCGCAAATACTCTCTCTGGGGGAGAGGCACAGAGATTAAAGATATGTGCAGAACTCATCACAACCATCAACAAAGACCCAAGGACAACTAACAAAGGGATACTATACATACTTGATGAACCAACGGTAGGACTACATTACTGCGATGTGACAAAACTCATGCATGTCATCTTTAGGCTACTTCAAAAAAACAACACAGTTGTAATCATTGAACATAATCTTGATGTGATATCTGTTGCAGACTACATAATTGACCTCGGTCCTGAAGGAGGGGATAAAGGAGGAAGGGTAGTCTTTCAGGGGAATCCCTCAGACATAATAAAAGCAAAGGACTCTGTAACAGGACAGTATCTTTTTAACTACTTCAACAAGCAGTAAAGGCTATAAGGCATACCTTTTATCCTCTAAAATCTTCTCCAAACTGCCTTTAATCCGTTTTACAACTCCATCCCAAATGCCAAATGTATCCTGTCTAAAGATAGTCATTGTTGGATACCATGGGCTATCGCTTCTATTGAGCATCCATCTCCAGTCAGAACTATAATGGAGCATAAGCCACACTGGTTTACCTAATGCACCGGCAAGATGTGCAACTGCTGTGTCCACAGTTATTACTAAATCAAGATTTGATATTAGTCCTGCAGTATGTGCAAAATCCTTTAAACTACCCGACATGTTTATAATCCTGATGTTATCAGGTAAGGACTTTAACTCCTCTGGATTGTATTCCTTTTGCAATGAATAGAATACCGCCCCTTCAGTCTTAAGAATAGGCAGTAGATGAATTAGATGACAACTCCGATATCTACCACGAATGTTTGTCTTGCTGCCAGACCATGCAATACCAACCTTGAGTCTATTTTCTTTTCTCAACTCCCTAAAGCATTCCTGATAAACCGATTTAACAGTCAGATATTTGCTATATGAGGGTATTGTATGAATATCTGTTTTTAATACATAAGGGATATCTAAAAGGTGGATGCTGTAGTCAAAAAAAACATCATCAGGTTTTGTATCATAAACGGCTTCTAATCCCAATTGCCCTTCAAAAAGGGGTTTTAACGAATTAGGGCATTGCAAAGAGACCATCAAACCCATTTGTCTTAATATCTGGGCATATCTTATAGCCTGAAGCGTATCACCAAAACCTTGTTCTGAAATCAATAATAGCCTATAACTACCCTTTTGCCCACGCCAGAAGTTTTTAGGTCTTTGGATGTTTTTAAAATTAGGGGTTTTCCATCTCCACATGTAATAACTCCAACCAATATCAAAATCACCTTTAAGAAGATACAAGAGTCCAAGATTGTATCTTGCCTCTGCATGTTTTGGTGATATCTCAATTGCCTTTTTATAAAAATCTTGTGCCTCGTCTAAATTTAACAGTTCCCTGTGGATAACACCTAAATTTAGATAAATATCAGGATCAGAGGGGTTTAATGCCAATGACTTCTCAAGAAGTTGTAATGCCTCGTTGTGCCTTTGCTGATACTTAAGACAAACCGCAAGGTTTACAAGTATATCAGTATCATCTGATGATTTGATAAGGGCACTATTAAGGAGGTTTTCAGCATCTTGTAGTTCACCTAACTCCATAAGTGCTATTGATAGATTCACAGCAACATCTACACTATACCTCATTGAAAGGGCAGTCAAAAGGTAGGGTTTTGCAAACTTATATTGACCTAAACGGAGATAAGTTGTGCCTAAATTGTAGTAATGGTTTGGATCTGCTATGTGTTGTGATGTGATAGAATCTTTTAAACCGTTTTCAGACCCCAGTTGAGCCCCTCAAACCTGCTGCAATGTTGATATTGATGTTAATCAAGATATCAAGTTTCTCTGGAGATGGAAAGGCAAGAACCTCTATACTTCTTTTGTCTATGAAAACACTGAGACTTAATAAGTTCTCCCTTACCTCTTTGGGTAACGGATTATCTGGATTTGACAGTTCTGTTTGAAATACAGTCCATACAGTTTGATTAAACTTGATAGCATCAGCAAGCATCTGATGGAGGTTTGATGCATTCCAATTGTTTTGACATTCTTTTAAGAGCATGGCTGCCTTTTGCAATACAGATGCCTCAAGATCTCTGCCTGATAATGTGGTTTGCTCAACCTTTTTATATGCATCAATTGGTCTATTCATGAATTTAATTTTATAACTTAATTTCTGGTTTTGTCCATTTGTATTAGAATGCTACCTATTGAGAATGTCCTTCAAGGCATCTATTAAGATCTCCATTTCATCCATCTTGCCTACTGTAATCCTTATGTGATTATCAATCCTTGGTCTCTTAAAATATCTAACGAGTATCTTCCTCTGCCTCAAGGCATCGCAGATAGTTTGTGCATTTAAAGCATCATGGGAGACAAACAAAAAGTTACTCATAGATTTGGTCACTGAAAAACCTAATCTCAGAAGTTTTTCATATGCCCATTGTCTTGTTGAGATTATCTTTTGCCTCGTTGTCTCAAAATATTCTCTGTCCTTAATAGATGCCTCTGCACCTGCAAGGGCGAGCCTGTCAAGTGGATATGAATTAAAAGAGTCCTTTACCCTCATCAAACCTTCTATAAGTGCCACATCCCCGATAGCAAAACCTACCCTCAAACCTGCAAGAGAGCGGGACTTTGAGAATGTCTGAATTACGAGCAGATTATCATATTTATCAATTAGACCAACAGCACTTTCACCACCAAAATCAATATAGGCTTCATCAATGATGACTACATTATCTTGATTTGTTGAAACTATCCTTTCTATTTCCTCATGGGTTAGCAAGATACCAGTAGGGGCATTTGGATTTGCAATTATAACCCCACCAATATTTTTGCAGTAAGATTGCACATCAATGCAAAAATCCTCCATCAAAGGAATCACTATCGCATCAACACCAAAAAGATGACTGTAAACCTCATAAAAGGTATATGTTATGTCAGGGAATAAGACCTTTCTGCCCCCCATAAAAAAAGCCATAAAAGAAAGGGCAAGTATCTCATCAGAACCATTGCCGACAAACACATTATTATGGCTAACACCGTAGTATTCACCTATTGCCTTTCTTAAGGCATATCCTTCAGGGTCAGGATATTTTCTAATGTCATTAAGTGCTTCTTTAATGGCTTGTAACACAGTGGGTGACGGGGGATAAGGGTTTTCATTGGTATTTAGTTTGATGAAATCTAAACCCTTGGGTTGTTCGCCCGGGACATACGGATGAATAGTCCTTACAATCGGACTCCAATAGTTACTCATCTACTGAAAGAACGAAAAGTCCTTTGGTAATCTAAAACCTTTCTTGCCACCCTTAAACATCTTTAGCATCTTCTTCATCTCAAGATACTGCTTCATCAACCTATTTATATCTGCAACCGATGTTCCACTTCCCATGGCAATCCTACGCCTTCTACTGCCATTGAGGATGTTTGGATTTGCCCTTTCTTGTTTTGTCATGGAGTTTATAATCGCCTCAATCTTTACGAATTCCTTTTCATCCACCTTTACATCCTTTATAGCCTTATTCATTCCCGGTATCATACTTAAAAGGCTTTCAATAGTCCCCATGCTTCTTATCTTCTTAAGCTGGTCTCTTAAATCCTCAAAGGTAAACTCCTCTTCTATGAGTTTTTTCTGGAGTTTTTCTGCCTCCTTTGCATCAAATGATTGTTGTGCCTTTTCAATGAGGGTTAAAACATCACCCATACCAAGTATTCGGGTAGCAATCCTATCAGGATAAAACTGCTCAAGGGCATCAATCTTTTCACCAACACCGATGTATTTTATTGGCTTACCAGTAACATGCCTTATAGATAATGCGGCTCCCCCTCTGGCATCACCATCCATCTTTGTTAGGATGATACCATCAATACCTATCCTTTCATTAAAGGTCTTAGCCATGTTTACAGCGTCTTGTCCTGTCATAGCATCGGCTACAAGAAGCACCTCATGTGGCTTAACACTGTCTTTAATCCTCTGAAGCTGGTTCATCAGATCTTCATCAATGTGTAGTCTTCCAGCAGTATCAATAATAACTATATCCCTGCCGTCAATCTTTGCCTGCTTGAGAGCCTCTGTGCTAAGAAACACTGGGTCTTTCGTGTCTTTGTTAGAAAACACGGGGATATCAAGTTGTTTGCCCAAGGTTATAAGTTGGTCAATAGCTGCCGGTCTCTGTAAGTCCGCAGCAACAAGCAGAGGTCTCCTGCCTTCTTTCCTAAAAATACGGGCTAATTTTGCAGAGGTGGTTGTTTTACCCGACCCTTGAAGCCCTGTCATCATAATCACTGTTGGAGGATTAGCAGCAAGTTGAATGCGTGAACTCTGCCCCCCTAATGTTTCGCACAAGGTATCATGGACTATCTTTATGACCTGTTGACCGGGAGATAGGCTTTCTAATACTTCTTTGCCAATTGCCCTTTGCCTAACCTGTTCAATAAACTCTTTGACTACCTTGTAATTAACATCAGCCTCAAGAAGGGCAAGCCTTATTTCTTTTAGGGCAACATCTACATCCTCTTCCTTGAGAAAGCCTCTGCTTTTGAGTTTATTAAATATTGATTCAAGTTTTTCAGAAAGACTGTCAAACATACTAACCTAATAAAGAATCTATCTTGCTTTTTAATTGAGATTTTGGAACGGCACCGACAATCTTATCAACCTCTTTGCCATCCTTAAAAAAGATAATTGTTGGAATGCCCATTATCTTATACCTTGATGCCACATCGTTATTTTCATCCGTGTTTAACTTGCCAATCTTTACCTTACCGGCATACTCTTTTGCAAGTTCCTCAATAGTAGGTGCTATTATCTTACAAGGTCCGCACCATGCAGCCCAGAAATCAACGACTGTTAATCCCTTTGAGCCAATTACCTCTGTCTCCCAATTACTTGAATTAAATTCAAATACACCTTCTGCCATTTCTTCCTCCTGATAAGATTTATTGTTTATAACAAGATTATGAATTTGTGAAATTCAAGTATAACAGAGAAATCATATTAAAGACAAACCAATAAAAATTGACCAACTACAATTGACTTAAGATTATCCAGATTTGGTTGAAAAGACATCCTTTTAAGTGTTATTATTAACATCAGCCGAAGTGGTGGAATTGGTAGACACGCACGTTTGAGGGGCGTGTGGGGAGACCTGTGCGGCTTCGAGTCCCGCATTCGGCATTATCTTAAAGAATAGACATCTTAAAGTGACCTATCAGCCTTCCTGAAGATTACACATCCTCAATAACAAAAACCCTTTGGACTTGTAGTGTTTTATATGCTAAACTCATTGTTGGTATAGCCATCACAACAGACCCTGTTTGAGATAACTACAGGATAGACCATCGGATAACGAAAACAAGGTTATGATAAATTTCAGGATTACTGACATACAAGGTGGCATCCTCACCATTGAGAGACCCGCAGGGCAGGAGATCTCACTCAAACTCTCCGAGATCGTAAGGGGGCATGTAATGGAGATACTGCCGAGCGGGGCAGTGGCATTGAGAATAAAAGGCGAACCCCTTATTGCAAAGACACAGGTGCCACTTCAGCCCGGGACTAATCCTTACTTTAAAGTGACGAGTATCCCTATTGAAGGCAGAGAACTAACATTACAGTTTTTAGGTTTTGCACCAGAAGAGGTGCCACAACTCCAACAACAAACCACCTTCTCCGATTTAAGAAAAGAACACCTGATAGGGTTAATCAAAGAACTCAATGCCCTCCTTAAACAGATTAAGGAGCAATCCAACGAACCACTCCCAAGGACAGTGAAACTTCAATCCTTGACAAACGAGATATTGAAATCCCTTCCTCAAGACATCATGCAGGTGCCTAAAGAGATAAGACTACAACTACAGCAACTACTTCAGACAAGCCTAAAGATAACTGGGCAAGGGCTTCAGGCAAAGATTACAGAACTTATGGATCTCCTACCAAAAGACTCAAACATCTCACGAGAGATTGCAGATTTAAAAAAGGATATTTCCGTCAACATAGACAAACTGACAAACATCTCACTTAAGGGGGCTATACAAGACACGGGGGTTGCCCTTGAGGCAAAACTTCGTTCTATAGCAGTCTTACAAGATAAGATCTCAGATGTGATACACAAAGAGCCCGACACAATGTCATCAAATCCCTCAAAGGACGCTACTCCTAATACCAATCAGACTTTAGAAACCTCTCGAGGGAAAAACACCTCAACATTTGACATTAAGACACTTATCCACCACGATCTAAAGGCAAAACTCTTACAGCTAAAAGACGCCATAGTCAGAGGAGAGGTAAAAGACGGCTCAATACAGCCAGATTCAAATAACAACCAGCCGAGCCATTCTGTCTCAAAAAATGCAGAACAATTGTCAAAAACGATTGACACCATCCTGAAGGATATTGAGACCTTTCAGACATTGTCAAAGGCAACCAATTCATTTTACACATTCTTGCCTGTTGATTGGCGAGGACTTAAAGAGGGAGACATAGCGTTTAAAAAGGGTAAGACAAGAAACAGCGGTATTACGCCTTATTCCTGTAGGGTAAACCTCAACCTTGATAGAGTAGGTCAAGTTGGCTTCATTGTCCTTAAGTTTGGGGCAGACTACTACATCTCCTTTCGCACAGAAGACAAGGGGTTTCAGGAAAGATTAAAGGAAGGCATAGACGAACTCAAAAGTAGTTTTGCACAAAAAAACATGAGGCTTAATACAGTGAATTTCTTTGACCTT
>JAOAGP010000056.1 GCA_026415695.1 Thermodesulfovibrionales bacterium
CTCTGCTTTATCACCAATTAGTGCATTTGCTGATGGCTGTGTGATAAACAATCCCGCTGCCAACAGTAGCAAGCCTAAAATTACAAAAATTAGATTATTTGCAATGGTTAGAAATATCCCTAACAAAGCAGTTGATAAACCAAAGATTATCAACCTTTGTCTGCCGTGTCTTGCAGATAGAGAGCCGGCTAAAGGTGACAGAAAACCACTTACATAAACAAGAAATATCAGACTGATTTCGGATGTTGTGAGATTAAACGGGTGCATACTTAAATGAAATGTGATGTAGGTAAAACCTCCAGTAAATGTAAAAAATAGAAAAAATGCAATGATAAATGCCCCAACAAGATATCTATTGTTGAAATGTCCCTTCATGCCTCTTAATGATGATAGGATGTCTTTATTGGCAACAAATCTTTTAGATGGCGGTAATAAAAAGATTATAAGCAATGCACCAATGAGATTTAAGATTGCAAAACAGAGAAACATGGTTTTATATGTTGAATACGCTGTAATCAAGCCCCCAGCCAATCTACCTGTCAGTCCTGCTGTAATCATTGCCCCAATATATATCCCTATAGCCTTCCCTCTCATGTATTCTGGGAACTCTTCGTTTATGTATGCTATTGCAATGGATGCGATGCCTCCAGCAAAGACACCCTGCAAAGCCCTCATTATTAGGAATAGGTTGAAGTTTTCTATGAAGACAATCATAAGCGTTGGTATAGGCAGTAAAATTGAAGATATAGACATAATCTGTTTTCGTCCTATGAGATCAGAAAGGGGGCCATAAAACAATAAGGCAATGGATAGTGCGGTAATGTTTGCAGTTACTGCAAGGCTTGCAATATCAGGAGATACTGAAAATTCTTTGCTCAACACAGGAAGGATGGGTTGAGTTACATAAATATCAGATATTACAGTAACAGTGCCTATAAACAAAACAGCCATTGCAACTGAATAATGGCTATTTAAGGATTTATCTTTGTCCATAAATGGTATTAATGGTAGAGATTATCTAAATAAATATCAAAGATTGAAGGATAAGTTGAGGATTATTCAGCCAAATACCTCTTTTAATTTAGTCATTACATATTCTGCCCTTTTTGTAGTTAGGTGGCATTTCAGTAGATGTTGTCTACAAGACTGTGTGATTTCTGCAGTGTTTATCTTGTCTTGCAAAACCATATCTATCTTATTGATCATCTCACCGACATCTGAAAATCTCATTATATGTTTGCCTTCAACGAAGTCATTTGGGATATGTAGTGGAGTTTTTTGAGATAGGTGAAGAGATAGGGTTGATGAGTTTTCCCAGTATCTGAATGTATCGTATCCTGCACCTTTAAGATTTACTACAACCTTGCAACTCTGAAGTGCAGCGTAGTAATCAAGCCTCCCTAATCTACCTGACGGCATCGGATTTTCAGGTGTGGGGATGTGAGTGAGGGTTAATAATGCATCCTTGTATCTTTTTTTTATCTCTTGGATGTATGTGTTTCTATTGTCTAATGAGTTGACTGAGCTTCCTAAAAAACATACTGAGTATTTTTTCTCAACATTATCAAATCTTTTAATGAGGTTTAATACCTCCTCTGGCATTGACATTTGTAATGGAATAGTATTGTCAAATCCATCTGTCTCTCTCTGAAAGACAACATAGTTACCGATAGGGATCCTCTGTTTTGTATCCTCTCCATCAATGATTGCAAAACGAATGTTTAGTGGAATATCCAAACTCCCTGATAATACAGTGTTTATTGCCCTGATATCACTGATTACATATGTAAAAAAACCCTTTGCTATCTTTTTTTCAATATCATCCCTGTCAATGTTTGCGTCTTGAGGAAACCACCCTTTTAAAAGCATATTTTCATCAGATACACCAGTGCCTAAATACCCTTCATACAGACATTCTTTTTTAGGATAATCTACAACCCTTTCGCCTAATAATTTTCTTAATCCGTGAAGAAGTAAATCGGGCACATAGTTTGGGTAGGGATGGGTAAGAAAGAGGATTCTAACCATATTTTATGATGATAGTCTCAAGCACATTGGCTACATCTTCACATCTATCAGATGCTTCTTCAAGATGCTCGTAGATTTCCTTCCATTTGATTATGTAGATTGCATCCTTTGACTCATCAAAGAGTTTTGCAAGGGCGTTTCTGAAAGTTAGATCAATCTTGTTTTCAAGGCGATTTATCTCTACACAGTATTCTTGAACTATTGAATACTTCTTTTCTTTGAGCATCTTTACCGCAAGGTGTATTACCTCTGTAGTCTTGAGTATGTCCATCGCCATAGATACTGCCTCTTTTGTGGTTTCTTTTAGGCTAAATAGACAAAATCTATCAGCTGATGCCCATATCCTGTCTATGACATCATCTAACCTTGATGCAAGATCATAGAGGTCTTTTTTATCTATGAAGGGCAACGATGTCTTGTTGAGCCTTTTTATGATGTCGTGTGTCATTATATCTCCGTCTTTTTCTACATCTTGAATCTCCTTTGTAATGATATCCATATGCTCAAGGTCTTGCATCAATTGAACTAAAAGGGCTGCACCTTTTTGCACATTCTCAGATACCTTCTCAAACATCTCAAAAAAACCGCTTTTTTTAACAAACAACCTCATATCAGACTATCCTTTCTACGATGTAATAATGCTAACCTTTGTGCCTTTACCAACTGTGCTTTCTATCTTCATCTGCCACCCATGTAGGTTTATAAGATGTTTCACTATGGCAAGACCAAGTCCTGTGCCACCTAACTCTCTTGATCTTGCCCTATCTACTCTATAAAACCTCTCACCAAGTCTGTCAAGGTGGTCTTTTGGTATACCTATTCCTGTATCTTCCACATACAAGATGAGTATCTTTTCATTTTTGGTGATTCCTATTGTAATAGTGCCTGTTTCCGTAAATTTGATACTATTGTCAACAAGGTTGATTAGGATTTGAATGACCTTATTCTTATCGCCGATGATTGTATTTGTTCCTGCTGGTATATTTTTTCTTATCTGAAGCCCTTTGCTTTCAGCCCTTTCTTTAAATGTCAGAATAACTGTATCTATTGCCTCCTCTGGATTAAATGCAGTCTTCTCAATCGGCATGTCTCCTAATTCTATCCTTGATAGTGTCAGAAGGTCTTCAACAAGAGCATTGAGTCTCTCACTGTGTGTTTTTATCATGTTTAAAAATCTCAAGGCATGTTCTTTGTCCTCTAAAGAGGTATCTATTAGGGTTTCCGCACTTGCCCTTATTGCAGTCAGTGGTGTTTTTATTTCATGAGATACATTTGCTACAAAGTCTTTTCTCATCTCTTCAAGACGCTTTAGCCTTGTAATATCTTGGAGTGTAAATACCACACCAGTAACTGCCGTTGCAGAATACATGGGGACAGCAGTTACCATCACAAATATATCCTTTTGATTGATTGATATCTCTATCTCTTCTGATATTATCTCCCAAGTATCCATTGCTTCTTTGAAAAGTTCAAGCAGCTCGTTATTCCTAATAACCTCTGGTATCTTTTTCCCCTCTGGACTTGTCTTTATCCCAAGCAATTTTTTAAGTGTCTGATTGGCAAGTATAACATTACCATTTTTATCAGTCATCAATACGCCATCTGACATCCCCCTCAATGTTGCCTCAAGCATCTGGGTTTTTTCTTCTGCCTTTTCTATCTGTCTTTGATTTGAGTCCAAAACATTGTTTATAAGTAGGGCTAATTCTCCAACAATGCCCTTGCCTTTTAAAAAAAGCATTGCACTTAGGTTACCTGTTCTGTATTCCTTTAGCAGTCTGATTATCTCTTTTATGTGCTGTGTTGTAACCTTTATATGATAAAGGGCATACAGTAGGGCTATAAACAATATTGTAATAACTACGATTTCCACTCTCGCACTTGACCTCTTGTCTGTTTAATATCCCTCTTGGATGCCAACATGATTATCTAAATCCCCAGCAATAATCAAGAGCATAATATTTACACCCTAAAGACCTCAACAGATTGAGACAACCTCTTTGCTATCTGTTTTAGTGACTCAAAACTATTGGCAATCTCTGATGCCATCTGGTCTATCTCCTTTGATAGTGCAGATGACCTTTCAATATTTCTTGCTACCTCTTCTGCCGTAGAAGATTGCTCATCTACTGATGTTGATATCTGGGTAATCTCGTCTTTTACCCTTTCTACTGCCAAGTAGATATCTGATAGTGCATTGTCAACAGTTTTGACAAAATCTGTTGCAATCCCAACCTCTTTAGATGCCTCTATCATGCTTTCAGCAGTGTTGGAAGCATCGGTCTGTATTGCTGTTATCTTTTCAGAGATGTCAACAGTTGCCTTAATTGTCTTTTCTGCTAATTTTCTAACCTCATCTGCAACTACTGCAAATCCACGCCCTTGCTCACCAGCCCTTGCGGCTTCAATAGCAGCATTTAGGGCAAGGAGATTAGTCTGATCTGCAATGTCTTTGATGACGGTAACGATATCTCCTATCTCAGCAGACCTGTTGTTTAAAGCATCAATCAACGATGAAAGTCTGTCAGTAACATCCTTGACCTTTTGTATTGTCAAGACGGTTTCTTGCACAACCTCCCTTCCTTTTGAGGCACTGTTCATTGCATCGGTTGAGCGTTCGGCTGCAGTGGCGGTATTTCTTGCTATGTCATTTATGGTTTGGCTCATTTCCTCGGCTGCTGTGGCAATCTGCTCTGCCTGACTGGTTTGAGTTGATATTGCATTTCTTGCCTTTTGAAGTGTTTGGTTAGATTCATTAGCAGATGTATTTATCTCTGTGATTAGTCCTTTGATGGTGTCTCTGATGAGTTTGTGAAATACATCTAAATAGTTTTGATTAAATATTACTGCCATTTTGCCAATCTCGTCTTGTTTGGTGTATTGAAATCTCTTTGTCAAGTCAGTACCAAGAGAGCTGATAAAATCTACGAATTTATTTATTGGATTAACGGCAAGCCTCTTTATCATCAGTAATGCTACAATTACTATCAATACACTCATCACCGAAGTAAAGATAAGGATTAGTTGCATAATACGATAAATACCCTTGAATCCCTCATCAAAATCCTCTCTTTTTTTAACAAAGAGCTCAATGCCAAACTTCTTACCAGAATAATCAATTGCGTCTGCATAGGTTGCATAAATATCCTTGTTTAAGATGTACCCTTTTTCTAACAGTTCTTTAAAATTTACTTTTCTTGCCATGTTTACGGTCTCTTCATCAAACCACTTTGCATTAGCTGCAAGATACACATCTCCAACAGGTAAATCCCCAGCAGACTTCTTAAATTCTTGTTCATTTACTGCTCCTTTATCCACAAGAAGCATGTAATAACTCTTATCAGATTTAAATGCCCTACTTATGCTTCCAACCCCCATCTGCACTTCTACAAGTCCAATCACATTTTTTGCTTGGTCATAAACAGGGGTCATTGCTCTAAGGTATGCACCTGCTCTTCCAACTTCCATACCTGTCATTGTTTTTTTGTCCTGTAAAACCTTCTTAGGCAGTGGTCTATCAATAATATCGTTTCTTTCTTGAGAGTAAGACCTATAAAAACTTGTAAGATTTGCCCTCATCAAGTGGATACGGGTTCCTTTGAAATCAAATCCCTCAAAACTTTTTATGAAATCCTTGATCTGGCTTTCTGCGATTGTATGATTGTCTTTTAGGAAGGCTTCAATTATCTTCTGATTTTCGGCAATTAATATAGCGTTTGTGCCCATTAAATCGAGTTTATCTTTGACCTTTTCTTTTAATTGTTTTACAAGGATGTCTCTTTCAATGCGAGCCTTTTCTGATTGCAAATTCCTTGAAAATATGTAAAAAACACCCAATTCTAACAGCAATACCACTACAATCACTGATAACAAGGAAATTACTAACTTTCCGCTTATGGATTTTGTAAAGTTCATAGTTTCTTACCAACCTCCTTATGAATCTAAATTTATGATATTGCCACAGTATAAAGACTAAATTCTGCAAATCAAGGATGTATTAGAATCACAGATCTAAAGACATTGATAAACAGTTTTTTTTACTTAACCCTTGCCCCTTGAGATACATCCCTGTCAAGTGTTAACACTGATAACCTTCCTTCACTATCAGTTGCTGCAAGGAGCATTCCTCTTGATTCAACCCCCATTAGTTTAACTGGTTTTAGATTGGTGACTACTACTATCTTCTTGCCAATAAGGTCATCTGGAGAATATGCCTTACCAATACCTGCTACAATCTGTCTTTTTTCACCAGTGTCAACCTCAAGCCTGATGAGTTTATCAGATTTTTTAACCCTTTCAGCGTGTAAGACCAAGCCTGTTTTGAGTTCAACCTTTGCAAAGTCTTCAATACTAATCAGATTATCAGAAGTTGTTTGTGGTATTTCTTTATTTTCTTCTTTAGGCTTAATTTCAATACGAGGGAATATCCCTTCACCCCTTTTTATAACAGTTTGGGGGGTTAATCTGCCCCATTTTCCTTCTTGACCTAAATCCAAATTATCCAATTCAACATTTAGGCCAAGTTGATATAGTATCTTTTGTGCACTGTCAGGCATAAATGGTAGCAGATACAAGGCTACTATTCGTAAGCCTTCTGCAGAGGTGTAAAGCACTTCTTTTAGTTGGTCGTGTTTATCTTTATCTTTAGCCAATGTCCACGGTTGATTCGTATCTATGTATTTGTTTAATGCAGAGATTAAAGTCCATATCTCATCCAGTGCCTTGTGAAATGACAATACCTTTAGGTGTTTTTCTATGGTTTCTGCAAGATTTAGGGCAATGTCTTTAATCTCATTGTTGTATGTTGAGGTTTCAGGTATTTTGCCAGATGTGTATTTATTTATCATCATCAAGACCCTGCTTGTTAAGTTTCCTAAATCGTTTGCTAAATCAACATTTATCCTTTTTACTATTGCTGCTTCTGAAAAATCACCATCCAATCCAAAAGGGACTTCTCTAAAGAGAAAGAATCTAAATGCATCTACGCCAAATCGTTCTGCAATATCTTGAGGGTTGACTACATTGCCAAGTGATTTTGACATCTTCTTCCCTTCAATTGTCCACCATCCATGAGCAAATATGTTTTTGGGTAATGGTAACCCTACTGCCATGAGCATTGTTGACCAATATACAGAATGTGTGGTGAGGATGTCTTTACCTATGATATGGTGATTTGCAGGCCACCAACATGAAGAAAAGATTGGGTCGGCATCATCTTTTCCCTCAATCCTTGCCCACACAGGACATAGATAGAGTGTTGCGGATAGATAGTTTAATAGTGCATCAAACCATACATATGTGACATATTCTTCATCAAATGGTAAGGGAATCCCCCAAGATAGTCTATTTTTGGGTCTTGATATGCATAGGTCACCAAGTGTGTTTGATTTTAAAAAACCTAAAACCTCGTTCCTTCTCGTTTCTGGTAGTATAAAACCTTCATTTTGTTCTATGTATGTTATGAGTTGATCTTGGTATTTTGACATCAAGAAGAAGTAGTTGTCTTCTTGTATGTCTTCTACAGGTCTCCCGCAATCAGGGCATTTTCCATCAATCAAATCCTTGGGAGTCCAAAACCGCTCACACGGCGTGCAATACATCCCTTTGTAAGTTCTTTTCTCTATCTCTCCTTTATCTTTTAGTCTTTGAAGTATCTCTCTTACAATATTTTTGTGTCCTTCATCGGTGGTTCTAATAAATGCATCGTATGAGATGTTTAATGTCTTCCAAAGGCTTCTAAAGTTTTCTACATAGATATCGGCATGTTGTTGAGGTGTGTGCCCTTTTTCTTGCGCTGCTTTTTGTATCTTTTGCCCGTGTTCATCCGTGCCTGTTAGAAAAAATACCTGTCTGCCTTTCAGCCTGTTGTATCTTGCTAATATATCAGCTGCTATGGTGGTATAGGCGTGACCAATGTGCGGTGAATCATTGACATAGTATATTGGTGTTGTAACATAAAATCTCTCTTTCATCTTTTAAAATATCTCCTCTTTTTGTGATGTTTTCTGTCAAAGTGGGGTTTGTCTTTTTTATTAAAACTCTTATCTTCGTCCTGTTGTATTGTTTCTTCTTTGTTATTTTCAGTAGTGTCTAATTCGGTGATGACTTCATTCTGTGTTAAAACTGTTGAGGGTTTTTCTGGGATGGTTTCGGAGTCTTCTTCATCAATCTTTGATAGGATGTCAGCCATCGTTGTATCATCTTGACTGATGGTGGTGTCTTCGTCTAATGTTGGTATCTCGTCTTCAGCTACAATCTCCTTTAAGTCTCCCTCAAACTCATATCTTAAGCAACACATAAGCCTGCCGCATACACCTGATAACTTTGCGACATTCAACACCAATGATTGATCCTTTGCCATCTTGATAGCAACAGGGTCAAAATTTGTAAGGAATGTGCTACAGCAAAACTCCCTACCACAAATCCCTATGCCACCAACCATCTTAGACTCATCCCTGACCCCTATCTGTCTCATCTCAATTCGTGTTTTAAATCTTGCAGCGAGGTCTTTTACCAATTCCCTAAAATCTACCCTGCCATCAGCGGTAAAATAGAATATTATCCTTTTTCTATCAAGGGTTGCTTCTGTGGTTACAAGTTTCATAACCATACCCCTTGCCTTTATCCTCTCAAGACAAAAATCATATGCCTCTTTTTCAAGTGTCTTGTTTTGCTCAAGGGTTTTGAAATCCTCTTCGGTGGCAATGCGTATTATCTTTTTTAATGGTCGTTCTTCCTGTTCTATGAAATGGGTTCCTTTGATTACTTTACCTATTGTCAGACCAAAATCCGATTCAACAATGACTGTGTCACCTTGTTTTACCTCAAGACCATCTGTGTCAAATGTGTAAATCTTACCTGCATTTTTAAATCTGATTCCAGCCACATGTGGCATCTATTTTTTGTCTCCTTTAATCAGGGTATATATTGTATAAGCAAGATTGATGTTTTAATTGAGCCTAATATTATAATTAATTATGGTCTGAAATATGAAATTTTTTAGAAAATAAATTTTGGTATAATATAAACATCTGTATCACCATTTTATTTATATCAAATATTAGCAGATGGAGGGGCATTTGAAAAACATATTTATCGTCTTTTGTATTTTAACTTTATTTCTGTTTATATCTTGTAAAGATAAACAGCAGGACAAACCACCAATCCCACAAGTGCCACTTCAACAAATGCCTGAAAAACAAATGTCATCAGATACCCCTATGATGAATCCGCATGGCAACATCAAAAAAACTGAAAAAAGGATAGAATTGCCTGATAGTGTCAGGATGAAATGGACAAAGGCAGTGATAGTTGTAGAAGATTTGAAGAATAAAACAAGGTATGAGCAGACTGTAAACATTGGTTCTGAATTTACCCTAAAGAATTCAAATATTGTAGTAAGAACGAGGGAGTTTATCCCTGATTTTAGAATGACTGATACTACTATAACTACAGCAAGTAACGAGTTAAACAATCCTGCATTGAGGATTGAGGTTTATGAAGGGGATAAAGATATCTTTAAAGGTTGGTTATATATGAAATTCCCAGATATCCATCCTTTTGAGCACGAGAGGTATTCAATAAAACTCAAGAATGTTATTTAAACATCAGGAGGAGACATAGATGCCAGAGTATATTGATTTGGGGAAGTCTCCCGAAAGTGAGCAAGAAAGACATGATTTGATAATGGAGATTATTAAATCTGACGAGGTAAATGAGCAAGAGGGTCTCAATATTATTCAAAAAAATGTGTTTGATTTCTTGACAACTCAAAAGGGGTTTCCCCCTCACAGCATATCTGCAAATAAGAGGTTGAGGGTTTTGCTTCCGGATGTGGAGTTTATAGTGCCTGTTGATCTTTTAGTAACCATTGATGATACTTTTGTTATGGCTATAAAGTGTGCCATCAATTCGGTCGATTCTTGGGAAAGGTATAGCCTTGCATTAGGAAGGACAGTATTGGATGACTATCAGATCCCTTTTGCAGTAGTTTCAGATAGTCAGACTTACATCCTCATAGATGTCTTAAAAGGTGAGGTTGTAGCAAGAGATAAACAAGATATCCCAGAATATGAAGCTTTACGCAATTTTATAAACAATAATGGCAGACCGTTGCCTTACAACAAGGAAAAATTAGTAAGGGAAAGAAGGATACTCCATGCCTTCAATGCAATAAGGTGTTCAGAAGGGATATGTGATTAGGATAGAGATATCCTAAATTAGAGTCATACAGACCTTATTTCTGCCTGTGTTTTTTGCCTCGTAGAGTTTCTCATCTGAAATCTTAATGAGTTCTTCAAGTTTTTCGGTTTGACCATATGCAATACCGATGGATGAAGTATATCTAATCTCATTGTTACCATAAGATACTGGGCTATTTTCTATGGTATGTCTTACATGTTCTGCAAACCTTGATAGGTTTTCAGCATTGTCAGATGATGTCAATACGCAAAACTCCTCACCACCAAGTCGGGCAACGATGTCAGTCTGTCTTTTAAAGAGTGATAATAGCAGGTTTGCAAAATGTTTAAGGACAGTATCACCCCCTTCATGCCCATATGTGTCATTGATTTGTTTGAATTTGTCAATATCAAACATAAATGCTACAAGTTTTACATTGTTTCTTTTAGCGGTTGCATGCACCACCTTGCCTGTTTCAAAAAAGTATCTTCTGTTGTATATTCCTGTAAGAGGGTCTTTATTTGCGAAATCCTTTAGGGTTTGTATCATCTCTATGGTTTCGATATTCATGTTAACCCTGCAGATAAACTCTTCTCTACTGAAGGGTTTTTGTATGTAGTCATTAGCACCAGCCTTCAAGAATTTTGGTATTGAGTCGGTTCCTCCGTAACCTGATGCAACAATTATAGCCATAGAGTCTTTTTTAAAAGTATGCCTTATTGTATTTACAAGTTCAAAACCATCCACATCTGGCATGTAGTAGTCTGTTATCATGAGTTTTATGTCTGGATTGTTGTTTATTATGGATATTGCCTCTTTGCCACTTTTGGCAGTTAAAACCTTGTATAGCTGTTGAGTTAGCATCCTTGCCATTGTATCCCTTTGCACAGAAGAGTCATCTACCACTAATACCTTTATGTCTCTATTTTTAAAAGCCCTCTGAACTATTGAATGCAGATAATCAAGATCTTTAGTGCTCCTTTTGACGATATAGTCCACTATCTCTTTTGATAACATCTTGTCTCTTATATCTGTATCATAGGATGCAGTTAAAACTATTACAGGTATTTTTTTACTGATAATAAGGTCGACTACCTCTCCGTTAGGGGCATCAGGGAGGTTGTAATCCGATATCGCAAGACAGTATTGAGAGGCATTAGTTTGTAAGATTGTATTTGCATCAGAAAAAGAATAGCAGACATCTGCATCTATGCCTACTTTTTTGCTTAAAACCCTTAAGATTATTCTACAGGTTGTTTTATCATCATCTACGATAAGTATTTTATTCATTTTAGGTGGATTAGCCTTCTATCTTTTTGAAGAATTTTTTACCTGCCCCGCATACAGGGCATTTCCAGTCTTCTGGCAGATCCTCAAACTTCGTATCAGGTGGTATCTTTCCCTTCTTATCGCCCTTTGCAGGATTGTAGATATAACCACAATTACTACCTTGACATTGCCACATGTGTAACCTCCATTTTTTTTAAATTATAGAATTTTTCATCAACAAATTTCAAAAACAGCCGTGCAGTTTACAAGGTTATTGCCAAATTAATTGACTTTTTCGTGGATTTGCTTGATAATTATTGCATATAATAAAACAAAAAGGAGGAGGTATTGATGTTTAGAATCTTGCTGCTTTTAGTATGTGCAGTGTCGTTAGGTTTCTTTGTTGTGTCAGCCATGGCTGTGCCAGCAGGTAAAAATGTTGAGTATCAGGGTGGGGCGTTAGGGAAGGTTGTCTTTGATGGGAAGATACATGCAGACAAAGGGATGAAATGTAACGACTGTCATACCTCAATCTTTAGCATGAAAAAGGAAGTAAAGATCACTATGGAGGATCATAAGGCTGATAAGTTTTGTTTTAAGTGTCATAATGGTTCAAAGGCATTTAAGGCTGAAGAATCATGCACGAGGTGCCATAAGAAGTAATACATGATAAGGCAGATAGAACTTTATAACTATCTGCCTTTAACTAACATAGGTCAACCACTTTTTATATTTAGGAACTCTACCTTTTACTATCTCAAAGAATGCGTTTTGTAGTTTCTTGGTAATCGGACCTGCCTTGCCTTCACCAATAACCCTGTTGTCAACCTCTCTAATGGGTGTTATCTCTGCAGCTGTGCCAGTAAAGAATGCCTCATCAGAGATATAAACCTCATCTCTTGTGAATCTCTCTTGTAAGGCTACAATGCCCAAGTCTTTTGCTATCTCAATAACGCTGTCACGAGTTATGCCTTCAAGTATGGAAGTAAGAGGGGTTGTTTTAAGGATACCATTTCTTACGATGAAGATGTTTTCCCCACTTCCTTCAGATACAAAACCTGATGTATCAAGCAAGAGTGCCTCATCGTAGCCGTTAGATATTGCCTCTTTCTTGGCAAGTTGTGAATTTACATAGTAACCCGATATCTTCCCCCTACACATATTGGAATTGACATGGTTTCTTATGAAGGACGATATCTTCACCCTTATACCGTTATTAAGTCCTTCTTCGCCAAGATACGCACCCCATGGCCATACTGCGATGACAACATTGATAGGATTACCTTTTGGGTAAAGCCCCATTGCACCATAACCAATAAACGCAATAGGTCTTATGTAGCATTCCTTTATTGAGTTTATCTTTATCGTTTGTATAATAGCCTGTTTTATTTCATCTGGGCTAAATGGTATCTCTAATAAAAATATCTTTGCTGATTGAAATAGTCTGTTTACATGCTCATCTAATCTAAATACTGCGGGACCGTCTTGAGTATCGTAACATCTAATCCCCTCAAAAACACCTAAACCATAATGCAAAGAATGACTCAACACATGCACCTTTGCATCATCCCAATTTACAAACTTACCATCCATCCATATTTTATCTGTCTTGTTTATCATAGTCGGCTATTGTATCATTATGTATGAAAGTGTTGCAAGGAATTTAGAAACATCTATGAAAGCCCAATGGACTTCAAAAATGTATCCATGTCAAAATCATTATCAATTATCTCTTTTGATCGAGTTACCTTGCTTTTTTCTCTAATCATCGTCTTGCCCATTATCTTTTCAATCTTTTCAACTGTTGTAAATGTATCCGTTGATACAGATATTATTGGTATCCCTTTTTGTTTTGCCCTTCCTATCACAACATCATTGGTAAATAAGCCACCTGTAAGGATGATGCATTTAGTAGAGGTTTCCATAGCCATGAGCTGAATGTCAGTTCTGTGAGCACCAGTAATGACTGCCTTGTTGCTTATCTTTCTAAAGTAACTTAAGGCAGTGTCAACATCCATAGCACCAACAGAGAAGTTTTCGACAAACTCATCTAATTTGTCTTCACAGCACAAAACACCACCATTTAAGACCTCAATGAGTTGTCTCACAGTGATTGCCTCAAGAACCTTATCTTTCTTAAAGACACCAAATACTGTGATACCTTTACTGTTAAGGAAAGGCACGGCTTTTTGTTTAACATGGTTGTATAGGTTTGCTGGAACCTTGTTGATGATAGCACCCAAGAAATTTTCCCCTAAAAGTTGCTTGTGACTTACAAAGGTGTCAAGCGTAAGTTCACTAATCCAAGTATCCACTATTATTGTTTTGGCATTCGTTTCTTTTATGATTGACAGACCGTCTATATCTAAAACCGTTCCTTCAAAAAGATCCGCACCACCACCAATGAGTATTAGTTGTTTGGATTTCATCTCGTTGTATGCATCCATCACCTTTTGTCTTGCGTTTGAAATAACTCCTTCATAAATGGCATTTTGATATTCAAATGTATAAACAAAGGGAGACATTATAGGAATCGGCTCTTTTAGATTAAGGGCTTCTTTAATAAATAGCGCATCTTCATCTACTATATCTTTGCCCTTTTTTATGAGTGTCTTTCCAAAAGGTTTGATGTATCCGATATCTATACCCCTTTCAATCAATGCTAAACCAAGTCCGATGGTAAAAAAGGTCTTTCCTGTATGGCTGTTTTTTGAGCCGATATAAACCGTTGTCATCTATTCCTCCTTGTGTTATTTATTTTTAAATGTTTTTGAATCACTTTGTCTCAAAGATAATCCTTGCATCAAGTGCAAATGCACCTCTGTTCATAACAAGCATTGGATTTACATCCAACTCCCTAATGATAGGGAAATCAGTAACCAGATTAGACACATTTACAATACCATTTATTATAGCCTCAATATCCACTGGCTTTTCACCCCTTGCCCCTTTAAGAAGTGCAATTGAACGGATATCATGCACCATCTCGTCAGCCTCTTTGTAACTTACTGGGGCTATTCTAAATGAGACATCCTTTAAAACCTCTACATAAATACCACCAAGCCCAAACATTATCATGTGTCCAAATGTCCTATCATATGTTACACCAATTATCACTTCTTTGCCACCTTTAATCATCTCATAAATCATTACGCCTTCAATGTATGCATCAGGCATAAACCTTTGTGCATTTGTTGTAATTTCATTAAATGCATCCTCCGCTGCAACAGCAGAATTTATATTTAATTTTACACCTCCAACATCTGTTTTATGGAGTATGTCGGGGGAGGATATCTTCATTACTACAGGGAAACCTATCCTTTCAGCGATTATACCAGCCTCAATAGCACTTGTTGCCAATGCCCTTTCAGGAAAGGTAAAGCCATAGTGAGCAAGTATTTTCATAGCAGGGTCTTCACCTACCTCAAATCTATTGGCATCAAGGAGATTTTCAATCATCGTTTTCACAGCCTCTTTGTTGGCTTTGGACACTGGTGGTGGGCTTTCTTGCATGTGTTTCCACTCTGTATGATCACACAATCTTCTAAAAGCCTTGACTGCTATTTCAGGGTATGCAAATGTTGGTATGTTGTGCATCTTCATCTTCTCGGAGGCATCCCTAACCCTTTTCCCTCCAACAAAAGAGGCGATTATGGGTTTGTCTGTTATCTTTGATGTCTCTATTACAATCTCTGCTACATTTGATACATCGGTCATTGCCTGTGGGGTTAGAAGTATCAACATGCCATCAACATTAGGATCCTTTATAGCTTGATCAATTACAACCTTATACCTCTCTGATGTTGCATCTCCAATGATATCTACAGGGTTGTACAATGAAGCGTTTGAAGGGAGCAGGTCTGCAATTGCGTCAATGCTTTCCTTTGTCATTTGGGGGAGTTGAATCTTAAGCCTATCGGATGTGTCAGCGGCGATAATGCCGGGCCCCCCAGCATTTGTTATGATTAACAATCTCTGACTTTTGGGGAGTTTTCCACCAGAAAATGCAAGTGCTGTATCAAATAATTCCTGAATCCCGTTTGCCCTCATTACTCCTGTTTGCTTAAATGCCGCATTAAATGCGGTTTCTGAACCAGCAAGGGCTCCTGTATGAGATGAGGCTGCCCTTGCACCTGCCTCTGTGCCTCCTGATTTTATGAGTATTACTGGTTTAACCTTTGTTGCCCTTTTTGCAATCTCCATAAATCTTTTGCCATCTACAACATCTTCTATATAGCCTAAAATTATCTCTGTTTCAGGGTCATTGATGAAGTATTCAAGAAAATCAACCTCATTTAAATCTGATTTATTGCCAAGGCTTATGAACTTTGAAAATCCAAAATTGTGTTCTAATGCCCAGTCCATTATTGCTACACCTAATGCCCCTGATTGAGAAAAAAGGGCTGTTTTACCTTTTGAAAGCATATCAGCGGCAAAGGATGCATTCATATTGTTTGAGGTGTTTATGACTCCTAAACAGTTAGGCCCCATTATTCTAATGTTGTTGTCTCTTGCAACCGAAAGCATCTCTTGCTCAAGTTTAATCCCCTCATGCCCAATCTCTTTAAACCCTGCACTTAATACTACCGCAGCCTTAACATTGGCCTTTGCACAGTCTTTTAGTGCCTCTGCAACAAACTTTGCTGGTATTGATACAACCACAAGGTCAACCTCTGATGAAGCTTTTGACACTGATGGGTATGCCTGTAATCCTAAAATATCATTAGCTGATGGGTTTATTGGGTAAATCTTCCCTTTGAAGTCGTATTTTATAAGGTTATTAACAACTGCAAAACCTACTTTTTTAGTATCCCTTGAAGCACCTATGACAGCGATTGATTTTGGATTAAATAGATAATCTAACATGGCTTAGATTCTCCTTCTTATTTTTTCGCTTGATGCTATTGAGTTTATCATTTGATGATTTATTGTGCAATAGGTATTTGTCTTATATTAAAACTTGATGTTTTCATGTGTGTGATATAATAATCTAAAATTATGGCACAAATAAATATGCAATCAAGGTTATCAGACAACGACAAGAGGCGACTCGTAGAGATAAGAGGGATTGTTGCCTTGCTATGTAGCATCTATCTGGGTTTGTCGGTCTTTACTTATGATAAATGGGATAAATCACTGTTTACTTTCAATAATGAGCCTGTCAAGAATTACGGTGGTGTTTTGGGTGCCTATATTTCTGATTTACTTTTTTTATGCATTGGGGTTTCATCCTATATGATACCGTTTCTTCTTGCTATATATGGCATTAGAAGGCTGATGTCTGCTGAAAGGAATTGGTTCTATCGTTTTGCAGTAGTTGGTCTCATCTTTTCAGTTTCAATCATATCGGAGTTACTTTCAAGATCCTCTTTTTTGAATGTTTCTCTTTCTGGTGGCGCTATTGGTAGTGCTATGGTCAATCTTACCCTAAATACGGTGTCAACCTCTGGTTCGTATATTATTGCAATTGGTTTGTTTATTGTATCGTTGTTGCTTTTAAGTCCAGTGTCTCCTTTTTTATTTTTAGCCAAAAAGATTTCTGACAACAAAGACAAGGACGATAAGATTGAAAGACCTTTGGATGTTAAACTACAGGTCTCAGAACCTAAAGAACAAGAGCAAGAACCACAACTAACACACTTAGAACATGAGGTTGAGATAGGAAGGTCAGAAAAAGAGGAGGAATTAGTAAGGATTTTAGACAATAGTTGTGAGGCTACTAAAGATGGCAGTTATGTGCTGCCTCCAATAGAATTGTTGGCCGAACCAGAGGAAAGAGACATAAACCTGAAGGTTGATATCAAGGGTTTTGTCACACACCTTGAGACCAAGTTAGCAGAATACGGCATCACTGGTAAGATTAAAAACGCTAATCCAGGTCCTGTTGTGACGATGTATGAATTTGAGCCGGCACCGGGGGTAAAGATTAGCAAGGTTGTGTCTTTGGCAGATGATATTGCACTGGCATCAATGGTGCAGAGCGTGAGGGTATATCCTATACCCGGTAGGGCAGCCATAGGGATAGAGGTGCCAAATAAGGAAAGGGCTACTGTGTATCTAAGAGAGATTATAGCCTCTGATTCATTTCAAAAGAGTCTGTCAATACTTACCCTTGCATTAGGTAAGGACATTTCTGGAATGCCTGTAGTGACAGACCTATCAAGGATGCCTCATCTTCTCGTTGCTGGCACTACTGGTTCAGGCAAGAGTGTCTTTATGAATACCATGATTTTAAGTCTTCTCTACAAGGCAACTCCTGATAATGTCAAGATGCTTATGATAGACCCGAAATTCCTTGAACTATCACTTTACAGTGATATTCCGCATTTGATTGCACCAGTGATAACAAATCCAAAGGAGGCATCGGAGGCATTAAAAAGGATAGTGTTAGAGATGGAGAGGAGGTATAAGATACTTTCAGAGAAGGGTGCAAGGAGTATAGACACATTTAATAGGGTATGTGAGCCGGAGGAAAGGCTACCTTACATTGTCGTGTTTATTGATGAACTTGCCGATCTGATGTTTACAGCACCAAAAGAGGTTGAAAACTCAATAACAAGACTTGCTCAGATGGCACGGGCATCAGGGATCCATCTGATACTTGCAACACAAAGACCATCAGTGGATGTCATTACTGGTTTGATAAAGGCAAACTTCCCAGCACGGATATCGTTTCAGGTTACGACAAAGATTGACTCAAGGACTATCCTTGATACTCAAGGGGCAGAACAACTATTAGGTAAAGGGGATATGCTTTTTATGGTGCCGGGGGTTAAAATACGAAGGGTGCATGGAGCATTTGTTAGTGAGATGGAGGTAAAGGCAGTTACTGATTTTATAAAATCCCAGAGACTGCCTGATTATACAGCATTTCAGGAGATGTTTATCCCATCTCAAGAACAAGACGATGATACTGATACATCACAAGAGGATGAATATTACAAAAAGGCAAAGGAATATGCCGAATCTGTTGGAGAGATATCAATATCAGGGATTCAACGGAGACTAAAGATTGGATATAATAAGGCAGCAAATATAATGGAGATGTTTGAAAGAGATGGACTTGTCGGACCACCAAGAGGTGCAGGAAAACCAAGAGAGTATTTAGGGAGAAAGTGAAATGTTAGGACCTGAAAGCAAATCGGTTGTTAAGGCAAGAGAGATACTTGTATCAGTTGAGATGTTGTTGCATATACTTGCAGCAATTCTTTTACTGATTGGATGTTTGATGATATTCTACTATGCCACTCTTAATCTTCTAACACCAAATCGTAGTGCAGTGTTTAATCTTATTAATGATGTGCTCCTTGCCCTGATAATTCTTGAATTGCTGTGGACAGTTATCAGGTTTCTAAAAAAACAGAAGTTTATCATTGCACCATTTCTGGCTATTGGTATTATTGCGGCAGTAAGAAGGATATTACTCATAGAGGCACAGACATCCTTTATGGATCATGTCCCACATGACAAACTGATAGAACTTGCCTTAAGCACATTGATTATAATTACACTGATGGTTGCATATTATCTTTCAGTGAAGGCACAAAAGATTGATGTAGAATAAAATCATTTAGGAGGAAATTATGGCAGTTGATGAGCATTCATTTGATATAGTTTGCAAGGTAGATTTGCAGGAGGTATTAAATGCTGTAAATCAGACTATGAAGGAGGTATCACAGAGGTTTGATTTCAAGGGCAGCAAGAGTTCTGTCGAACTTGACAAGGATAAGGCTCAACTCACACTCATATCAGATGACGATTCAAGGTTGAGGAGTCTCATTGACATCCTTCAAACAAAACTTGTAAAAAGGTCAGTGCCACTGAAGGCTTTGGGTTACGGTAAGGTTGAACAGGCATCTGGTAATACTGTAAGACAGATTATTTCACTTCAGCAGGGTATTCCTTTAGATAAGGCAAAGGAGATTGTTAAGGATATCAAGGATACAAAGATAAAGGTTTCATCAGAGATACAGAAGGATCAGGTTAGGGTTAAAGGTAAAAAGATAGATGATCTACAGGCGGTGATATCTAAACTAAAGGAAAAAGACTACGGCATTCATCTTCAGTTTACAAATTATAGATGATAAAAACAAAGATGTAATAGGGAGGGTTTGATGAAGGAAATACAGATTAACAACAAGACAATAAGGGTTACTAAAGGGGATATCACCGACAGGGATGTAGATGCAATCGTAAATGCCGCTAATTCGTATCTTCAACATGGAGGTGGGGTTGCCCTTGCAATAGTGAAAAAAGGTGGAGATATCATCCAACAAGAGAGTGATAAGATAGGTTTTTGTCCTGTTGGTAGTGCGGTCATAACATCAGGTGGTAAACTTAAGGCAAGGTTTGTCATACATACAGTCGGACCTAAAATGGGCGAGGGAGATGAGGAAAACAAATTAGCATCGGCAATCAAAAGTGTGTTAACATTGGCACACTCTAAAGGTTTAAACTCTATATCAGTGCCTGCAATAAGCACAGGCATATATGGATTTCCAAAAGACAGGTGCGCAAGGATACTCATCAGAGAGACAAAACAGTTTTTTAATGAGAATCCAAACACAACGCTAAAATTAGTGGAGTTTTGTCTGTTTGATGATGAGACATACAGATATTTTGAAAAAGACCTATAAGCACTAAAAAATCTTGAGATTTTTAACCATAGACTGTTAGTATATCTACCTTGATTTGAACCTCAAAATCCCTTTTCCCTAAATAAAAAACTTTATAAATGGAGGTTACAAAGATGACTGCAATGCTTTTAAATCTGGTTACGGATGCCTTTGCCATGGCACCTGCAAACTCTGGAGGTGGGCAAGGTGGTGCCTCACAACTAATAGCAAGTTTGTTGCCTTTGATATTGATATTTGTGGTCTTTTACTTTTTGCTTATCAGACCCCAACAAAAGAAGGCGAAAGAGCATCAAAATATGATTAATAACCTGAAAAAAGGTGATAAGGTAATCCTTGCTGGTGGTGAGTATGGTGTGGTTGAGAGTGTTGGGACAAATACCGTTACGGTCAAGATTGCCGAGAATGTGAAGGTAAAATACGGAAAGCCTTATATTTCTGCATTAAGACCACCTGCAGATGAGGATTAAAACAAATGGTAAAAAGGATCGGAGGTAATTACAGGTAATTCATGAAAAAAGGGACTTTGTGGCGATTATGCCTAATTATAATAACTGTAGTTGTGTCAATAGTTTTCTTCCTTCCAAATACGCCTTTATTTCAATACATGCCAGAATTCTGGAAAAAGAACATGCCGAATAAGGGTTTGGTATTGGGTCTTGACCTTCAAGGTGGATTACACATTGTTTTTGAGGTAGAGGGAGATAAGGCTGTGGATATTGCTGTTGAAAGAATGGTGTCTACCATGAAGGCATCTTTGGAGAAGAAAAAGTTATCGGCTGATGTCAAAAAAGAGGGTAGAACCATTGTAGTATCACCAAACAAACCAGAGATTAAAAAGGAGATTGATAAGGACTACCCCATATTAGCACCTAAAGAACAAGGGGACAGGATTGTTTATACCATTGTTGATAAGGAAGCCCAAAGGATTAAAGACACATCCACAGAACAGGTTCTTGAGATTATCCGCAATAGGATTGACCAATTTGGTGTTGCTGAACCAACAATCCACAGACAGGGTGAAAATGAGATAGTAGTGCAGTTGCCGGGTGTAAAAGACCCTAAAAGGGCTGTTGATGTTATAGGAAAGACTGCATTGCTTGAATTCAAGATAGTGGATGATGAGTCTCCATTAGCAGCGGAACTACCTGTGATTATATCATTAGGTGAGGAGGCTGCTTTGTTAAGCAAGTTTCAGGGCAAACTAAATGAAAATCAAGAGATACTCTTTCAAAGGGTAGTAAATAAGGAAACTGGTGTTGTTACAAAAAGACCATATCTCATGAAAAAAGAGACCCTTCTTACAGGTGATTTGCTTTCTGAAGCAAGGGTCAGCATTGATCAAAGATTTAATGAGCCTTATGTCTCACTTACCTTCAACACAGAAGGTGCAAGGATATTTGAGGAGATTACCGGAAAGAATGTCAAAAAGAGGCTTGCAATAATACTTGATGGCAATGTCTATTCAGCCCCAGTTATTCAAGAAAAGATTGGTGGTGGTAATGCCCAGATAACAGGTCATTTTACATTGGAAGAGGCTAAAGACCTTGCAATTGTGTTAAGGGCTGGTTCATTACCCGCGCCAGTAAAGATACTGCAGAATGTAACAGTAGGTCCATCATTAGGCAGAGACTCCATTGAGGCAGGGAAATTGGCAGGGGTAATTGCAACGATACTTGTGGTGGTTTTTATGATTTTTTATTACAAGATGTCAGGTGTAATTGCTGATTTTGCATTACTTCTCAACATACTCCTTTTACTTGGAGCAATGGCTTCTCTAAATGCAACACTTACACTGCCCGGTATCGCAGGTATCATACTGGCGATTGGTATGGCAGTTGATTCAAATGTGTTGATGTTTGAGAGGATGAGAGAGGAGGTTAGGGCAGGCAAATCGCCAAGGGCAGCAATAGAAGGTGGCTACAAAAAGGCATTTTGGACTATCTTTGATAGCCATGTGACTACCTTGATAACAGCGGCTGTGCTCTTTCAATTTGGCACCGGTCCAATAAAGGGATTTGCGGTTACATTGAGTTTGGGGGTTGCAATCAATCTCTTTACGGCACTGATTGGCACAAAAACGGTCTTTGACCTCATACACATCAAATGGGAAATGAAGAGGTTGAGCATATGATTGAACTAATCAAAAACACGAAAATAGACTTTATGTCATATAGAAAGATTGCCCTTATTGCCTCTGCAATACTTTCATTATTAGGTATAGTTGCCATAATACAGATTGGTCTTGGCAATGCAAATTTGGGCGTTGATTTTGCTGGTGGGACGGCAGTTCAGATAAAGTTTCATACTAATGTCCCGCTTCATGATGTGAGGGTGGCTCTTGAGAAGGCTGGACTCAAGGATTTTGACCTACAAGACCTTCCGACTGAAAACAAGGTTCTTATTAGGGTCAAGAAACAAGAGGAAAAGATTGGTGCATCTGCTGAGATAATTACAAATGTAATGAATCAGTCTTTTGCAGACAAGAAACCAGTAATAGATTCAATTACGGAAATAGGGCCAAAGGTCGGGGCAAGGTTAAGGACTGATGCACTAATGGCAATTGCAGTGTCAATAGTATGTCTTTTGATCTATGTAGGTTGGCGTTTTCAGTTTAAATTTGGTGTTGGGGCTACTATTGCCACTTTTCACGATGTCCTTGCTGTGCTCGGAATCTTCTATGTCTTAAACAAGGAGATAAACCTAATACTCTTGACAGCACTTCTAACGATTGCTGGATATTCGTTGACTGATACAGTTGTTATCTTTGACAGAATAAGGGAAAACATGAAAAAACTCATCAGAGAAAATATGGTGGGGATAATAAACATCAGTCTAAATGAGGTGCTTTCAAGGACTATCGTTACGACACTAACGGTCTTGTTATCTGCATTATCTCTTTTCTTTTTTGGTGGTGAGGTATTGCATGACTTCTCTTTTGCAATCATATTGGGTCTTATAATAGGGACCTACTCATCAATATTTGTAGCAAGCCCAATTGTTTTGATGATCTCAAAGGGCAATATCAAAAAGAAGACTAAATGAGGAAAAGGCAGACAAACCAGAGATGGTTAATCAACAAGACAAATGATGACTTTTTAAATTATGTTAGTCGCATCTCTGGTCTGTCTGCAATATCTTCTCAGATACTTGTCAACAGGGGTATCAAGACACCCGAACAGATAAGGTATTTTCTGAACAGGGATACCTTCTGTTTGTCCGATCCATTCCTAATAGATGGGATTTCAAAGGCTAATCAAAGGATAAAAAATGCCATTGTCAAAAATGAAAGAATACTCATCAGCGGAGACTATGATGCAGATGGTCTAACTGCTACAGCGATACTTTATGAAGGTTTGAGATATCTTAACGCCGATGTATATTACTTTATACCCCACAGGATTAATGATGGATATGGATTTGGCTTGTCAGCAGTAAGGTATGCAAAACAGATTGGTGCATCACTTGTAATCACTGTTGATAGTGGTATTACCTCTTTTGAAGCCCTGTCATATGCCAAGTCTCAAGGATTAGATGTCATCGTAACTGACCATCATGAGCCTTTTTGGGATGAGACTAATAAGAGTATTGTCTTACCAGAGGCATATGCAATCATTAATCCAAAGATAATGTCCCAAAGCGAAGATTATTTCAACATAAAGGAACTATCAGGTGCTGGGGTGGCATTCAAACTTGTGCAATCCCTTATTGATGATAAGGACAAGTTGATGTCATTGCTTGATTTAGTTGCCATTGGGACATCTGCTGATGTGGTGTCGGTAATTGGTGAAAACAGGATGTTTCTTCAACATGGAATGAAGTTAATAAAGGAGGGGGGTAGAAAATCCATTGCTGTTTTAAAGGACATCTCTGGTATTAAAGACGGTGATTTTAGAAGTTATCACCTAAATTTCATACTAAATCCAAGGATAAATGCACCGGGTAGGGTTGATGATCCTACAGATGTTGTAAGGATGTTGGTCTCTGATTCTTTCAGTGAGGTTGAAAGGATTGCTCGTTGGACTCATGAGATGAATTATAAAAGACAGCAGATTGAGGAGATGGTCTTAAGAGAGGCGCTACAGCAAATAGAGAATATGGAGGAGTTAGGTAATGCCATTGTAGTATCTGGTAAAAAATGGCATTTAGGGGTAGTAGGCATTGTTGCATCAAGGTTATCTGAAAACTACTCACTACCTTCTTTTGTTTTTAGCGTTGAAGATGGTATTGCAAAGGGTTCTGCAAGGAGTTTTGACTCGTTTAATGTGCTTGAAGGTCTAAAGAGATGCTCTCACCTTCTTGATAGGTTTGGTGGACACAAGCAGGCAGCTGGTATTACTATGAAGGCTGATAGGATTGAGGACTTTAGGGCATTGATGAATGAGGTTGTATGTGAATTAAAGGATAAATCGGAGTTGCAAACTGTGTTGGTTGACTCACTTGTAGATCTTAAGGATATAAATACTGACCTTATTAGAGAGATATCCTTGTTTGAACCTTTTGGAAATGGGAATAAAGAACCGTTATTTGGTTCTAAACTCCTTGAAGTGCTTGACTACCGTATCGTTGGGAATAACCATTTAAGACTAAATGTAAGACAAAAGGGCAAGATTATAAATTGCATTGCCTTTGACATGGCCAGCGAGGCGGATAATTTAGCGGGCAGATTTATTGATGCCCTTTTTAGACCAACATTAAACGAACAATACAACAATCAGATACAACTTCAGATAAGGGCTATCAGACCATCAACAGGAGGTGATACATGACAATGAGGGTATCTGCAGTTGATATCATACAGAAAAAGAAGTCTAAAGAGAAGATAACAGTGATCACAGCATATGACTATCCATTTGCAAAGATTGTTGAGGAATCTGGTATTGAAGTAATACTTGTAGGGGATTCACTATCAATGGTTGTGCAGGGCAATGACAATACACTACCAGTTACAATGGATGAGATGATTTATCATGTTAAGATGGTTACAAGGGCAACTAAAAAGGCTATGGTTATTGGGGATATGCCATACATGTCTTACCAAGTAAGCGTTGAGCAGTGTCTGACAAATGCTGGACGGTATTTAAAAGAGGCAGGGGCAAATGCTATTAAACTTGAAGGTGGTAATGAGGTAGTTGATTTAGTCAAGGCTCTTGTCAAGGCTGAAATACCAGTTATGGCTCATATTGGACTAACGCCGCAGGCAATACATAGGATGGGCGGATATAAAGTTCAAGGTAAAACGGAGGAGTCCGCTAATAAACTCTTTGATGATGCAAGAAGATTAGAAGATGCTGGTGCATTTTGTATTGTCCTTGAGGCAATACCAAGTGATTTGGCTCATAAGATTACATCTTCACTTGAGATACCTACTATTGGCATTGGTGCAGGACCACATTGCGATGGGCAGGTGTTGGTATTGCATGATGTTATTGGTCTCTTTGACAGGTTTGTGCCAAGGTTTGTTAAGACTTACACAAACATAAAAGAGCCTATTATCTCTGCATTAAAACAATACAAAAAAGAGGTAGAAGAGGGTTCCTTCCCGTCAGAGGAGCATTCATTTTAATTAGGAGGCGATAATGGGCGATTTTATTGAATGGGATGACGCTTTTTCAATTGGTATTACAGAGATTGATGATCAGCATAAGACTCTTATCGGTTATATCAATAGGCTTAAGTCAGCATTAGACAACAAAGAAAATCATATTGAGACATTAAGAGGTGTGCTTGCTGGTTTGTTTAATTACACAGTATATCACTTCTTTGCAGAAGAGCAGATTATGGAGACTACCCAATACCCAATGTATCCAAAACACAAAACCGAACACATGGAGTTTACCAATAGGGTGATAAATTATATAGAGATGTTTACGGATAATAAGATTGATATTACAGAAGATGTATTGAACTTTTTGAAGCAATGGCTCTTGACCCACATTAAACATACGGACAAGGCATTGGGCAATTTTTTAATCAACAAAAAGCCTTAATATCGCGGAGGGGAATAAAATGGACAAAAAGAATGTATTGGTCTGTGTTAAGAAAGACATACTTCATCCGATTGGTTGGGCTCTAAGGGAGTTTGAAAAGATGGTAATCGTCAAGTATGTGGACAATACAAAGCAGATTGATGACTTATTAGAAGCAGGCATCAGTTTTTGTGTTTTAATAATTGATTCTATTTTGCAAGACAAGTCAACCTTTGAATACATAAAGTCCTTAAAAGAAAGGCATAAGCATCAAAGGATACTCTACATAGTTTCAGAAGGCAGCAATAAAGAAGACATAATTGAATTGATAAGGTCAAAGATTGTAAGTGGTGTGCTAATAAGACCTTTTACTGCAGAGCAGATGTCTGATTACATATACAAACTCTGCGGATTTCAAAAACCAACAGAAGTTCCTTGGTATATGCAGACCGGGATAAAGTAGTTTACCTGCTATGAGACTTGCCACAGCACATCAGATGCGTGAGATTGATAGGATTACTATACAAGATTACGGTCTTTCTGGTGTAATCCTTATGGAAAGGGCAGGAGTCGTAGTATCCGATAGAATTTGTTCTGTTGTTAATAAAGACACAAAAATAGTTGTTGTATGTGGCAAAGGTAACAATGGTGGGGATGGATTAGTAGTAAGTAGAGAGATGACAAACAGAGGATATGACACGGTTTGTTATCTTTTTGCAAGACCTGATGAATTAAAGGACGATGCGTTTTATCACTACAAAAGGGCAAAGAGTTTTGGCGTTGATATAAGGGATGGAGAGTTTTTTTTCCAAGATGTAAAGGATTTTAAGGGGTGTCTCATTGTAGATGCAATATTTGGTATAGGTTTGAGTAAGGATGTTGGAGGAGTATTTAAAAAACTCATAGACACTATAAACATAGTAGATGCCACTGTATGTTCAGTAGACATCCCTTCTGGGATTTGTTCAGATACTGGATTGAGTCTAAATGCATCTGTTGATGCCGATTTTACAGTTACATTTGGCATTGCAAAGGTAGGGCATTTTATAAATGATGGTTTTATAAAGACTGGAAGGTTGTTTGTAGAAGATATAGGTTTTCCAAGAAGTGTTGTTGATAGTATTGGCATAGAAACCTTTTTGATAGACAATGAGATGATAAAGGCGATACTTCCAAAAAGGTTTAAGATATCAAGCAAGAAAGACTACGGTCATGTGCTTGTGATTGCTGGTTCAAAGGGTAAGAGTGGTGCAAGTATTATGTGTAGTAGGGCTGCATTGCGAGCAGGTGCTGGGCTTGTAACCCTTGCATCTTCAATATCTCTGATTGACTCAATACAGTCTGCAGTGCTTGAGGAGATGACCCTTGCACTGCCTGAAGATGAAAACGGTAGGATTTCAAAAAATGCATTGGATGAGGTCTTGGATTTTATCAAACACAAGGCAAATGTAATTGCAATTGGTCCTGGATTAGGTCAGAGCGATGAACTGGTCGGATTTATAAAAGACCTAATTACCCATAGCAATGTGCCATTAGTCATAGATGCAGATGGGATAAATCTGCTTTCAAGATGTGATGCTGTTGATACCTTAAAGGGTGCAAAGGCACCTGTTGTAATTACACCTCATGAAGGTGAGATGAGGAGGCTTACAGGATTTTTTAGCCAAGATAAGATTAGTTGGGCTAAAAGATTTTCTCAAGATTCTGCTGCAATAGTATGTCTTAAGGGTGCACCAACAGTTGTTTGTACACCAGATGCTTTGTCATACATAAATTCAACCGGTAATCCTGGTATGGCAACGGGTGGTTCTGGAGATGTGCTCACAGGTCTAATCGCTGGACTTATTGCTCAAGGGGTAAGTGTTTTAGAGGCAAGTCTTTCTGGAGTTTATCTACACGGACTTGCGGGGGATATGGCAACACAAAGGTATGGGGAGCATTGTCTTATTGCTGGTGATATTATCAATTACCTTCCTGATGCCTTTATGAGTCTTTGCTAATGTCAAATGACCGTGAGATATTACTTTTCAATGCAACGGAAGATGAGAATAGAGAGGTTGATTTGTCTATGTTGCAGATAACTCGTTTTGTAGATTTTTTCTTAAATTAGGAGGTCTGCATATATCCTTGAATTTTATTGTTAAATCATTTAGACTATCTCACTATTTTATTGAGGTAATAATTCTGAAAGGGGGTTTTTTAGATGGCAAAGACTGTTGAAAAGGGAAGTAAAAAGAAGCAAAATGAAGCAAAGAAGGGAAAGCCGAAGACTGTAGCAGGTAAAAAGTATGTGTATTTCTTCGGTGCTGGCAAGGCAGACGGCAGGGCAGATATGAAAAACTTGCTTGGTGGCAAGGGGGCTAACCTTGCTGAGATGGTAAATTTGGGGATACCTGTCCCACCCGGATTTACTATTACAACAGAGGTATGCACTATTTATTATCAAAACAACAAGCAATACCCCAAAGAACTCAAGCCTCAGGTTGATGCAGCCATTCAAAGGGTTGAAAAGATAATGGGTAAGAAGTTTGGTGATCCTGAAAATCCATTGTTGTTTTCAGTCCGTTCAGGTGCAAGGAGTTCTATGCCGGGTATGATGGAAACAGTCTTGAATATTGGTCTTACAACGAAAACGATCCCCGGAATGATTAAGAGGACTAATAATGAAAGATTTGTTTACGATGCATATAGAAGGTTGTTGATGATGTATTCTGATGTCGTTATGGAAAAGGCAGCTGGTATTGAACCTGAAGATGGTCATGGTATCAGACACAAACTTGAATATGAGATGGAGTTATTGAAGAAAAAGAAGGGTTACACATCTGATCTTGATCTCAATGTAGATGACCTCAAATATCTTTGCGATAGGTTTAAGGTAATCATCAAAGACACTCTTAAAAAGGAATTCCCAGACGACCACAACGAGCAATTATGGGGTGGTATAGGTGCAGTATTTCAGTCTTGGATGGGTAAAAGGGCTGTTTCTTATAGAAAGATTGAGAAGATACCTGATGATTGGGGCACAGCAGTAAATGTTCAGACAATGGTCTTTGGTAACACAGGCGATAATTCTGCAACAGGTGTTGCATTCACAAGAAATCCTGCAACTGGTGAAAATGTTTTCTATGGTGAATGGTTACCAAATGCACAAGGAGAGGATGTGGTTGCAGGAATAAGGACTCCTAATCCAGTTAACAAGGCAGGTAAGACCGAAGATACGAAACATCTGCCATCCCTTGAAGAGAAGATGCCAAAACTTTACAAGCAGTTGCTTGAGATTGAGAAAAAGTTGGAGCGTCATTATAAGGACATGCAGGACATAGAATTCACCATTGAAGACGGTGTCTTGTGGATGCTTCAGACAAGAGTAGGTAAGAGAAACGGTCAAGCAGCAATCAGAATGGCTGTTGAAATGGCTAAAGAAAAACTAATCACAAAAGAGACCGCAGTCTTGAGGGTAAAGCCTGACCAGATAGATGAACTGCTACACCCAAGCGTTGACCCTGCCGCAGAGAAAAAGGCGGTTGAACTTGCCAAAGGACTTCCAGCAGGTCCTGGTGGTGCTACAGGTAAGATAGTATTTACTGCTGATGATGCAGAGGCATGGAAGAAAAGGGGTGAAAAGGTAATACTTGTTAGAAATGAGACCTCACCAGAGGATGTCCACGGTATGCACGCTGCAGAGGCAATACTGACGGCTAAAGGAGGTATGACAAGCCATGCGGCATTAGTTGCAAGGGGATGGGGTAAGTGTTGTATAGTGGGGTGCTCTGCACTTGATATTGACCTACATAACAAGGTATTAAGGGTTGCTGGCAAGACCCTTAAAGAGGGAGACTGGATAACCTTAAATGGCACAAAAGGAAGGGTGTATGAGGGAAAACTTCCACTACTGCCAGCTGATCCAGAACACAATAAGTGGTATAAGGAGTTGATGAAGTGGGCTGATCAGTTTAGAAAGATTGGTGTTAGGGCAAATGCCGATACCCCAGAGGATGCAAAACAGGCAAGGATTTATGGAGCCCAAGGAATTGGTTTGTGTAGGACAGAGCATATGTTCTTTGGTCCTGACAGGATTAAGGCGGTAAGGGAGATGATACTATCTGATAGCACAGAAGACAGAAAAAAGGCACTTGCTAAACTCTTACCTTATCAAAAGCAAGATTTCATAGGCATCTTTGAGGCAATGCAAGGGTTACCTGTTACTATAAGGCTCCTTGATCCTCCATTACATGAATTTTTACCTCAAAAGGAAGAGGACATCATTGAGCTCTCAAAGGAGATGGGTGTTTCTGTAGAGGCACTTAAGGCAAAGAATAATTCTTTGCATGAGTTTAACCCTATGCTTGGTCATCGTGGTTGCCGTCTTGGTATCACATATCCAGAGATATACGAGATGCAGGTTCAGGCAATTATGGAGGCAGCATGTGAACTCGCTAAAAAGAAGGTAAAGGTGCTTCCAGAGATAATGATACCACTCATTGCCCATGTAAGCGAGCTCATTAAATTGAGGGAACTCACTATTGATACTGCCAATGCCGTTCAAAAGAAGTATGGCGTAAAGGTAAACTACACCGTTGGAACTATGATTGAATTGCCAAGGGCATGTGTTACATCCGATGAAATAGCCCAGTATGCAGATTTCTATTCTTTTGGCACTAATGACCTCACACAAACCGTATTTGGTCTTAGTAGGGATGACGCTGGTAGATTCTTACCTTTCTATGTTGAAAATAAATTTTTGCCTGATGATCCATTCATTTCCATCGACCAGACTGGTGTTGGAGAACTCATGAAGATGGCGGTTGAAAAGGCAAAGAAGGTCAAGAAAGACATCAAATTGGGTATCTGTGGTGAACATGGTGGAGAGCCAAAATCTGTGGAGTTTTGTCACAGAATAGGGCTCAACTATGTAAGCTGCTCACCATTTAGGGTGCCAATTGCAAGGTTTGCAGCAGCACAGGCAGCACTTAGAAAATAGATACGATCTCTCCCCTTGTATTCATAAATGCAAGGGGAGTTTTCTTTAAAGAGGTGTTTAAACATACCCACCATCTACGGTAATACCACAGGGTTAAAAAAAGGGGTCATTCAATCACTTGAGAGGATATATCGGCGTAGGATACCCCCAAATCATCTGATTACCCCCGAGTTGTGTAAATACATCGCCTCATTGTCTTATGATATCAAAAGACAGATTGGGATTATAGCAAATCGTGAAGGCAACATCACCCATGTAATAGTTGGTGATTTTAACAGCGTTTTTATCCCCTCTTTAGAGGATTACAAGATTGGTAGGAGCCCATTAAGAAGACTTAGATTCATTCACACGCACCTTACAGACGATGGTCTAAACAAAGAGGATTTAACTGACCTTGCATTATTGAGGTTTGATATTCTCTGTGCTGTAACTATCAGAGAGGGTATTCCACACAAGGTTCATTATGCCTATCTAATGCCACACGGCAGTGATTCAACTTATGAGATAGTAAGTAAGGATTTCTATCAACTTGATATTAATTTCAAGTCCTTCATTGATGACCTTGAATCACAGATGCAAAGGCAGATTGTCCTTTCAAGAAGCCCTGATAAGGAGTCTGCGATACTCGTGGGTGCAGATGTATTACCAAAATATGTGATTGAGGAATCCATTGAAGAATTAAGGCAACTTGCAGAGTCGGCAGGGGTAGAGGTATTGGATACAACTACTCAGAGACTCAAGGAGATAAATCCAAAGTATCTACTGGGGGAGGGCAAGCTCAATGAGATAATAATAAATGCCATGCAAAAAGGTGCAACCCTCTTGATATTTGATAGGGAATTAAGCCCTTCGCAGGCAAGGGCAATTGCTGACAAGACGGAATTAAAGGTTATTGACAGAACCCAACTCATACTTGACATATTTGCAAGGCGTGCCCACAGCAGAGACGGAAAGGTGCAAGTTGAATTAGCCCAACTAAAATACATGCTACCTCGTCTTACTGGTAAAGGCACTGCAATGTCAAGACTTATGGGAGGTATTGGTGGTAGAGGACCGGGGGAGATGAAACTTGAGATAGACAGGAGACGTATTAGAGAGAGGATTACTCGGTTGGAAGAAGAACTAAAAACCTTGACTGCAGCAAGACTTCAGAGGAAGAAAAAGAGGATTGATTATGGAATCCCCATAATATCAATTGTGGGTTATACAAATGCTGGTAAATCTACCCTTTTAAACGCACTCACTAAGAGTGATACATTTGTAGAGGATAAGATGTTTGCCACATTGGATACTGCTACAAGGAGATTGAGATTCCCCCGCGAAAGAGAGGCTATAATCACAGACACAGTTGGTTTTATAAGGGATTTACCATCGGATTTAATGGCTGCTTTTAAGGCAACCCTTGAGGAATTAAACGATGCCCATCTTTTGATACACCTTGTGGATATATCAAATCCCCTTTTTCATCAGCATATACAATCTGTAAACGGCATACTCAAGGATTTAGGACTGGATAAAAAACCGACTTTGTTGGTATTTAACAAGATAGATTTGATTAACAATCAAGAGGTACAATACATATGTAGTCGTTATGGTGGCATAGGTATATCAGCCAACAACAAAGAAACCCTGTTACCTCTACTAACTGAGGTTGAGGGTTTGCTATGGCAGGATCTAAAGGAAAGGATTGATTGATTGTTTAAGATAGATTTGCATATCCACACCTGCAATAGTGGTGATAACTCTACAGACCCTCAAGATGTGATTGAACAGGCAATAGAGATAGGACTTGATGGTATTGCTATCACTGAACATTACTCATATGCAGCATCAGAAGAGGTTGAGCCACTGATTGAAAAATATAAAGGGAGGATAGTTATCATTAGAGGGGTTGAATTTTCCACAAGGCAGGGACACTGTTTGGTATTTGGGGTGAATACAGATAATTTGTTTAGTCGTGATGTGGACATGGATATGCTCATAAATAAGGTTGACTCTCTTGGAGGTATTGCTATACCTTCACATCCTTATAGGGCAATAAACAGCATTGGTGATGGGCTTTTCAGTCTAACGAATCTAAGAGTATTAGAGGGACATAATGGTTGCAACATGAAATTCATGAACGATAGGGCGATACAGGTATCAAGGCAGTTGAATATCCCTTACATAGGTGGTTCTGATGCCCATACCGCATTAGATGTAGGCAATTGTTACACGGTTTTTCAAAGACCTGTTAATAAGGATAATATCGTTGAGAGTCTGAAAGAAGGAAAATACATCTCTGTTGACAACAGGGGTTTTGCAAGGATACTTAAATACATAAGGATAGGAGGTTTCTGATGAATGTTGTGTGTTTATTTGGAAGTCCAAGGAAAAAGGGCAATAGTGCATGGATGGCTCAGCAACTGCTGCAAAGGCTAAATCACAAGAAGGGTGTAAAGATAAAACAATACTATTTGGCTAAGATGAAATACAGTGGCTGTATTGCCTGTTATGCCTGTAAGACAAAGAGACAGGACTGTGCCTTAAAGGATGATTTGACACAGGTTTTAAATGATGTAAAAGAATGTGATGTGTTGATTATGGCATCACCTACCTATTACGGTGAGGTGTCTTCACAATTAAAGGCATTTATTGACAGGACATTCTCCTTTCTTAAGCCTGATTATGTCAGTAATCCAGAAAGCAGTAGGCTGAAATCAGGGAAAAAACTCGTATTTATCATTGCACAGGGTCATCCAGATGAGGAATTTTTTAAGGACATATTCCCAAGATACGACTTTTTCTTTAAGTGGTATGGGTTTAAGGAAAGTTATCTCATAAGGGCATGCGGGGTTTACAACATGGAAGATGTTGCAAGGAGGGATGACATCGTTGCTCAGATAGATAAGACTGCGGATTCACTTCTCGGAATTTAGTAGTTTTTTAAATTGGGGATGGCAGGGGTGTATCAAGCCATTCCCAAATAAACCTTGTTTATAGTCTCATTGTTTTTGATGTCTTGGCTGTTACCCTGAAGGACTATCTCACCGTTTTCAATAAGCATTGCCCTTTGGGATATCTGCAAGGCTTTTTTGACATTTTGTTCAACCAATAGTATTGTCATACCCTGTTCGTTTAACTTCATAAGCGCATCGTATATTGAATTTATCAACAGGGGTGCAAGGCCAAGTGACGGCTCATCAAGTAATATCAAACGAGGCATCATCATCAACGCCTGTCCAATGGTAAGCATCTGTTGTTCACCACCAGAGAGTGTGCCAGCCTGTTGTTTGAGCCTTTCCTTTAGTCTTGGGAATAGTTCAAAGACTGTCTCAAGATTTTTCTCAATAGATTGTCTTTTTGTTTTTATGTAGGCGCCCATCAGGAGATTTTCTCTTACAGTCATTGTGCCAAACACCCTGTGTCTTTCTTGCACATGAGCAATTCCAACGGATGCATAGTAGTGAGGTGGTTTACCACATAACTCTTCACCTAAAAACCTTATACTCCCCTTGAGGTTTGGTAATAATCCAGTAAGTGCCCTAAGTAGTGTGCTTTTACCTGCACCATTAGGGCCTATTATTGACAGGATCTCCCCCTCTTTGATATCAAAGTTTATGTTTTTTATAACCTCTAACTTGCCGTAGCCACCAATTAAATCCCTTACCTCAAACATACTCCTCACCTAAATAGGCATCAATCACCTCTTGTTGAGTCATTATCTCTTGAGGGTTGCCTTTTGCGAGCATTTCCCCAAAATTTAACACAACAACCTCATCTACAAGAGAGACAACGACCTTCATAATATGTTCTACTAAAAGAATCGTCATCCCCTCATTTCTCAAGCCTCTAATAGTTTCAATCACTGCATCCATCTTATCTACACTCAAGCCACCAACAGGCTCATCCACCAATAAAAATTGGGGATTTGTTGCGTATGCCTTGGCTATCTCAAGGAGTTTGAGTTTCCCAATTGGAAGGGCATCTGCCTCTTTTTTGATGTCATCGGACAAAAGCATCTTTTCTGCAATCCTATATGCTTCTTTATGTGCCTGCTCCTTGTCCTTTCTAAGCAGTAGCGGTATCAGGATGTTTTCATATACAGTCAGTGATTTGAAGTGTTGCGGGACTTGGAATGTCCTTGTGATGCCCAGCATAGCGCGTTTATGAACAGGCATCCTTGTGATGTCCTGTCCTTTGTAAAATACCTTTCCCGTAGTAACCTTTTCAAAACCAGTGATTACATTAATAAGGGTGGTCTTGCCTGCCCCGTTAGGTCCTACTAATCCCACAATCTGCCCTTGTTTGATATCCATGTTTATATTTTTTAGGGCATGTATCCCACCAAATGACTTTGTTAGGTCTTTTATGCTAAGAAGTGTCATTTAAATCTCCTTTTGAGGAGTCCAACTATACCATGTGGTAAAAAACGGGCAAAGATGATGAGTAAGACCCCGTAAAAAAGTAGATGAGCCTTTGTGAATTCACTCCTTAACATCTCACCTATTGGAACAAGTAATATTGCACCAATGACCGGGCCAAATATCGTGCCAATACCACCAACAATGGTTATAAAGATTGGTTCAACAGTTCTCACCATATCAAAGCCGCTTTCAGGGTCAACAAACCCTGTATGTGTGGCAATCAAACCACCTGCAAGGCCTGCAAAGAAGGCGCTTATAAGCAGTGCGTATAGTTTGAATCTTTTTGAATTTATGCCAACAGCCATTGCTGCATCTTCATTTTCGGCAACTGCTAAAAAGTAGTAATTATAACGGGACTGTTTTATCAGTATTGCAGTAAGAAGTGCAAAACCTGCAATCCAAAGTGTTATCAAGAAATATACTCCTCCAGTTGCCTTGATACCAAGTATGTCACCTTGTGAAACAACGATACCTTGTGTGCCTTGTGTGAACTCACGCCAACCTTCAACTATTAGTTTTGTAACCTCTGCTAATGCGAGGGTTGATAATGCAAAATAGGGACCTCTTAGATTTAAGGCTATCACACCAATGATCATAGCCCCGATAACCGCTGCAACACCAGAGATGGGCATTATTAACCAAGGAGACAATTTACAATGATAGTGTAATAATGCAATAGCATAGGCGCCCATCCCTACAAATCCTGCATGCCCGAAGGATACCTGACCAGCAAAACCACCAAGTATATTCCATGATGTTGAAAGCAAGATGATGATGTTTAGTGTAAAGAGGATATCATATAGATATTTGTAGTTTTCAGAAGGCAATAGTAACGGCAAAAAGGACAAAACTATCAATGCTACTAATAATCCTAATATGTCTTTTTTTCTATACCCTTGATTTTCCACCTAATATACCTGAAGGTTTAAATATCAGAACGGAAAGAAATATGATGAATGCTATGATGTCCTTCATGGAGTATTCAAGGAATGTACTTGCCAATGCCTCTGATACACCTAAAAGTAGCCCTCCAATGAGTGCACCTGTTACAGACCCCATACCCCCTAAAACGACTATCGTAAATGCCTTTATAACGAAGTTTGATCCTACAAAAGGGTATATGTAAAAAATAGGAGACAGTATCGCACCCGCGACGCCTGCAAGCACGAGTCCAATGCCAAATGTGAGCATTGATATAACCTTTACATTTACACCAAATAACGATGCGCTTACTGGGTCTATTGCGGTTGCCCTTATTGACATCCCTAAAAATGTTTTTGTCATAAAGAAGTAAAATGCGATAATGAGAATAACTGAAAATGCTGATGAGAAAAACGCTGGATAACCAATCCTTGTGCCAAAGATATCAAAAACCTCTTGTGAATAAGAAAGATTTACAGTCCTATAATCTGCTGTCCAGATGAGCATTGCGAGGGTTGCGGTTACAAAGGAAATGCCAAGGGTTATTATAAGAGAACTCATCTCCCTCTGTTTAGGAGGAATAGGCTCAAGTATCTTATATATTGCCAAACCGATGACCAGAAACGCTGGAGCAGTAATAATAGGAGAGATGTAAGGACTTATTCCGTATTTTTCGTGTAGTAGGTATGCGGAATACATGCCAAGCATCACAGCATCACCATGAAACATGTTTATTATCCTCATAACACCAAATATAACGGTCAGTCCTACAGCAATTAAACTATAGATACAACCAATGAGTAGCCCGTTGATTATTATTGAGATAATCATCTTGTTCTATATAAGGGGAGGCAATGATGCCTCCCACATATTTAGTATTTGAAATCTGCCTCAGCAGCAGACTTTGGCCAGACTTGTAGGAGTTTTCCGTTTTGCCATTGTGCAAGGGCAGTAAGAGAGTGAGCCCTGTTTTGATTTACATATCCATCAAAGTTCTCAAATTTTACCTTGCCAAAAATTGTGTTCATATTTACTGCCTTTAAGCCTTGCTGGAGTTCTTCCCTTTGTTTTACTATGTCCTTTGATTTCACATTCTTGAGAGCCTCAGCTAAGACATAAATAGCAACATATCCCTCAATCTCATGCTCGCCGGGGACATACTTAAACTTCTTTTCCCAGTCTTGTCTCCATTTTTTCCATTGTGGTGAGTTTATCTCGCCATGCCATGGTCCTGATGTAAAGTATCCCTCCACTGCACCTCCGCTTTTTTCATAGATGTCTTGCATGCTATGACCTGCTCCTGTGCCAGAGAACAACTTTGCTTTTAACCCTACTTCTTTTGTTTGTTTTGCAAGAAGTATTCCATCTGTGAGGTATGAGGTTAACACAACTATATCAGGGTTTGCGTTCTTGACCTTGATAAGAAGTGGTTTGTAATCCATTGCCTTTTCGTTGTATGCGTCAGAGACGACCAATTCAAACTTATCCTTTTTGGATTGGAAAAACGGTAATACACCATTTTTTGCAACACCCTGTCCAAAGGCATTGTCAACATAGAGGTAAGCAACCTTTAGTTTCTTCTTTTCTTTTGGATAGACAACCTTCTCTAAAAAGTCCTCAAGGGCAGCACTATACATACCTGTAGTTGGTTGAAGACGAAATACATAATCGTTTGCTGGTTTGTCAGGTGTTTGTTTTGTTATATCATCAAGGGCTGGATGTTCAAGGAGATAAGGGGTCTTGTTTTCCTGTGCTACTGGCGCTACTGCTAAAGCAACACCACTACTCCATCCACCGATTAATGCAACAACCTTGTCTGATGTAATTAGTTTCTTGGCATTGGTTACGGCGGTAGCAGGCTTTGCCTGTGTGTCGTCTATGACAAGTTCAAGTTTTTTACCATTTACTCCACCCTTTGCATTGATCTCATCAATTGCCATCGTGTAAGCCTTTTTAAACTTCTCACCAAATGCAGCACCAGCACCTGTCATAGGAAGTGGTGCACCAATCTTAAAAACCTCTTGAGCAAAGACGCCTTGAGTGAAGATTAATGAAAGACATACTACCAAGAACATCAGTGTTTTCAACATAATACCCTCCTCCAAAATTTTTTTGCAGTAATATTAAACAAATTTAAAAGATTATATCAATACTCAGGTATGAATTGTAACTTGAGATTATGTTAATCTTAATTGCTTGATTATTTATGAGGGAAGTAGATATGAGCAACCAGTATGATGAGATAATAACTAAATACAGGTTTGAGGAAGGAAATATCATCTCTTTGCTTCAGGATACACAAAACAAGTTTGGTTTTATACCTCAGGATGCAATATTTTATTTTGCAAGGACTTTAGAAATACCTGTAAGCCAGATATATGGTGTAGCAACATTTTACTCGCAGTTTTACCTAAAACCAAGGGGTAAAAATAGGATCACAGTTTGTCGTGGCACGGCATGTCATGTAAAAGGTTCTGAAAGGATATTAATGAAGATAAAAAAGGAAATAGGATTAGATACTCATGAGGATACTACTGCTGGTCTGGAATTTAGTGTCGATGAAGTAGCATGTGTAGGTGCATGTAGCATAGCACCTGTTGTGATTATAAATAATAAAATGTATGGCAAATCTTCACCTGACAGGTTGATAAAAGAAATAAAGGCTATCATGAAATAGCACCTTTTGTTATGAAATTCTAAATAGATTTTTGTTAAAATCTGTCATGTTTATTCAACAAATCATCAATGGATTAACACTTGGAAGTGTCTATTCCCTGATTGCTCTTGGTTATACTATGGTTTATGGCATACTTGAATTCATCAATTTTGCACATGGCGAGATATACATGATTGGTGCTTATTTGGGAATAATCTTTTTGACATTCTTTACTGCAGTAGGACTTACAACCTCAAACATATATCTTTCATTGTTTCTGACTATGATCCTTACAATAGCCTTTTGCTGTGCCTACGGCTATTTGATTGAAAGGGTAGGTTATAGACCGTTAAGGTATGCGCCACGACTAAGTCCTTTGATTAGTGCCATAGGCATATCCATATTTTTACAAAACTTTGTGATGTTTACACAAGGGGCTACGGACAAGGTTATAAGGGTTGAAGCACTTGATGGATTTGTCAGTGTTTGGGGTATAAATTTAAGTTATCTTCAGGTGGCAATCCTCACAGTTTCCTTTGTAGTCATGATTGGACTAAACCTTTTTGTAAATAAGACTAAAATAGGAACAGCCATGAGAGCAACTGCTCAAGACAAGATAATGGCGTCATTGGTGGGGATAGATATTAACATGATAATCTCCCTCGTATTTGTGGTTGGTGCAGGGCTTGCATCAGTTGCAGGTGTGATGGTGGCTGGTTACTATGGACTTGTAAATTATCACATTGGTTATATCGCTGGACTTAAGGCTTTTACGGCAGCTGTGTTGGGAGGCATCGGCAGTATCCAAGGTGCTATGATTGGGGGACTTATACTTGGAATCGTTGAGACCCTCGGCTCTGCTTATGTTTCAAGTGATTATAAGGATGTGTATGCCTTTTTAATCTTGATTGTGGTTTTACTAATCAAACCCACAGGACTATTAGGGCAGAGGATTGAAGACAAGATATGAATAATTACATTCAGTCTAATACTCACCTCATCAGACTTTTTAATGTTTTATTGATATCAATACTTGTCTTGCCTTTTATTGGTTTGCAGCATTCTGCCACATTATTAGTGGTATTGTTGGTTGTTTTTTTTCTAAAGGACTACCTGAAAGTTTTTTTTTCATCCCTTGCTTTAAGTTTTAGTGGTTATTCGTTTTCAAGATACAAAAAGGCGATTCTTGTTGTATCTTCAGTCATCATCTTAATTATCCCAATTATGCCGTATTCTCAATATGCTACCGATGTAATTACCCTTTGCTTAATTTATGTAATCCTTGCATGTGGTTTAAATGTGATTGTTGGCATGACTGGTTTACTGCATTTGGGTTATGCGGCTTTTTATGCCATCGGTGCATATTCCTATGCTTTACTATCCATAAACACTGGCATTCCGTTTTTAGCAACCGCAGTGTTAAGTATTGTTATCACATCCTTTATTGGTTTGATGACAGCCTTTCCTGCCTTAAGATTAAAAGGGGATTATTTAGCGATTGTAACACTTGGTTTTGGTGAAATTTTAAGAGTGATTTTAAACAACTGGCAGTCTCTAACAAACGGACCAAATGGTTTGTCTGGTATTCCAGCACCTCATGTATTTGTGGATTTTACAGATGCAAGGATGATGTTTTATCTCACTGCAGTAGTATGTTTTGTGTCAGTTTTCATTATCTTACGGGTAGAAAGGTCTAAGATAGGACGAGCATGGCGATGTATCAAAGAGGATGAAACTGTGGCATTAGCCATGGGAATAGATGTTGTGAGGTATAAATTGATATCATTTGTCTTTGGCTCATTTTGGGCAGGTCTTGCAGGTGTGTTGTATGCAAGTAAGATGGGTTTTGTATCGCCTGACAGTTTTACATTTTTAGAATCCATACTCATCTTGTGTATGGTAATAGTAGGTGGACTTGGCAATACATATGGGGCAATAATTGGTGCCTTTATCCTTATCTGTATTCCGGAGATTCTACGCGATATCCAGACATTTAGGATGTTAATCGTGGGTTTGGTGCTTGTCTTACTTGTCATATTTTTACCAAAAGGCATTGTGGGGAGTATAAAAGATGTCAATCATACGAACAGTAAATCTTGAAAAAAACTTTGGTGGTTTAAAGGCACTTTCAAATCTCAATCTGTCTATTAATAAGGGTTCTATAACAAGCATCATTGGTCCGAATGGTGCTGGAAAGACTACATTATTTAACTGTATTACAGGATTTAACAAACCAAACGGCGGAGATATTTTTTTGGGCAACCTTAAGATAACGGGTCAACCTCCACATTTGATTGCAAGGAGTGGTATAGCAAGAACATTCCAAAACATAAGGCTTTTATCTGATATGACCGTTTTACAAAACATAATGGTATCAAGGCATATAAACCTGAAATATGGTTTTTTTGATTGTATATTTAGGAATAAGCACTTTTTTCTTCAAGAAGACATCTCAACACAAAAGGCTATGAAGTTTTTAGATTTTATGGGTATTAGTGAGTATTGCCATCATCTTGCAACATCCCTTCCATATGGGATACAAAAAAGGGTGGAGATTGCTCGGGCATTGTCTCTTGAACCAGAGGTCATTTTACTTGATGAACCAAGCGCAGGGATGATCCATGCAGAAACAATGTCACTGATGTCTCAAATACAGAAGATCCGTGATATTGGTAAGACGGTGGTATTGATTGAGCATGATATGAACCTTGTAATGTCAATATCTGATTGGGTAATTGTCTTAAACTACGGTGTCATGATAGCAGAGGGCACCCCCAATGAGATAAAGAACAATAGGCAGGTCATAGAGACTTATTTAGGATTTGCTCATGAGCATCTTGCTTGAATTAAAGGATATTGAAACATCTTATGGTGATGTCAAGGTGCTTAAGGGCATTTCTATTAGTATTAACCGTGGTGAGATTGTTTCATTGATAGGCAATAATGGTGCAGGCAAATCAACAACCCTAATGACAATCTCAGGTATCTTAAGACCAAACAAGGGAGACATACTATTTAATGGCACTTCAATTGTAGGATATCCACCTCATGAGATAGTTAGGTTAGGATTGATACAATGTCCAGAGGGTAGGAGGATATTTCCACGATTAACGGTCAGAGAAAACTTACTAATGGGAGGGTTTTTGAGGTCAGGAGGTAATCTTGATTTGGTTTTTGAGATGTTTCCAGTGCTCAAAGAAAGGCAAAATCAATATGGGGGGACATTAAGCGGGGGAGAACAGCAGATGCTTGCATTAGCAAGGGCATTGATGTCTAATCCAGTCTTATTGATGCTTGACGAACCTTCCTTGGGAATATCTCCTATAATCACACAAAGGATTTTTGAGCATATTGAAGAGATAAACAAAAAGGGGGTGACAATACTACTCGTTGAGCAAAATGCCTATGCATCTTTGAAAATCTCTCACAGGGCGTATGTATTAGAAAACGGCTATATCAAGATTGAGGGCACTGGTCAAGAACTTTTAGATAGTGAGGAGATAAAGGTGGCTTATTTGGGGATTAGATAAAATGAATTGTTACTTTTTATAATACAAAAAAAATTATTGACAAATATATAAATAAGTGTTATAAACACTGCATGCTATTTAAGAAAAGTCAGACAATTGGGTTAGATGTAGGTTCAGGATACATAAAATTAGTGCGTATCAATGAAACGAAAACCGGTCAAGAATTGTCCTTATTTGATTTCATAGCAACACCACATGGGGCAATAGTTGACGGTATCATTGAAGATAGAAGTCTTGTAGTTCAAGCAATACAAGAGCTCCTTGCAAAAAATAAGATTAAAGATGCTGATGTGGTTACTGCCGTTGCTGGTCATTCATCTGTAATAGTTAAAAGGATAACAATTCCCAAGATGTCTGAAGAAGAACTATCAAAATCAATAAAGGTAGAGGCAGAACAGTATATCCCATTTGATATAAACGATGTTAATATTGACTTTCAGATTTTGGGTGATAGCAAGTTTGAAGCAGGTCAGATGGATATTATCCTTGTTGCTGCGAAGAAGAATGTATTAAACGACTACGCGGAGGCATTAGAAACAACAGGACTTACTCCAGTGGTAATTGATGTTTGTCATTTTGCAGTAAGCAATGCATTTGAATTTAGCTATGGTGTTTTGGACAATGAGTGCATAGCACTTGTAAACATAGGTGCAAATTCCACAAATCTTATAATCGTAAAAGGTGGATATTCGCTTTTTACAAGGGATACACCGATTGGGGGAAATGTTCATACAGAAGCATTAATGAGTGATCTGAATCTTACTCTTGAGGATGCCGAAAGGGCAAAGAGAGGATTGTCCGTTGAGGGTATTAGTCCGGAGCAAGTAAACCAGATTATACTAAACTCAAGTGAAGAGATATTCTCTGACATACAAAGGTCAATGGATTTCTTTAGAAGCAGTATAAGCGATGAGGAGATTACAAAGATAGTTTTAAGTGGTGGGTTAGCACTAACAAATGGTTTCAAAGAAACACTGGCAGAAAGGGTTTTGATGCCAGTTGAGCTGCTTGACCCTTTTAAAAATTTGGCCATAAACCCGAAGCTTGATGATAAGTTTATAAAAGACATGGCTCCAATTGGTGTTGTAGCTACAGGATTGGCTATGAGAAGGTCAGGAGACAAATAAGCAATGATAAAGATAAATCTCATTGGTGAAGAAAAAAGAAAGCGGAAGAAAAAACCACTTCAGATTAAGAATGTGACCTTTTTGTTTTTAGTGATTATGGGGTTAACCATACTCATTAATGGTGGTGCCTTCCTTTATTTATATCTCACCGTTAGTAGTCTTGAGGAGAAAAAGAAGGCAAATGATACTGTGCTATCTGATTTAAACAAGAAGATTGCAGAGGTCAAGAGACTTGAAGAATTGAATCAAGAGATAAATAAAAGAAAAGGCATAATACAAAAGTTGACAAAGAATAAAAGCGTTCCTGTCAGGATACTCAATGAGGTCAACTCAACACTGCCAGAGGGAATATGGCTAAACAAGATTGAATATAAAGGTAATAATGTAAACATTGAAGGCACAGCCCTTACAAACATAGCGGTTGTTTCATTCATAGAGAATCTCAAAAATTCAAAGCTGGCTAATAATGTGTTTTTACAGGAATCAAATCAGGTTGAGTTTGAAAAGGTGCCTGTTTATAGGTTTAAACTTACCTTTGAGGTAAATGTATGAACCTATCGCTTAAACTACCAAAGATTGATTTAGAGACTCTACCAAAACAGCAAAAACAGCTGCTACTCATTGTATTACCGCTATTGATTACCGCACTTGTTGGTTATTTTGTATGTTATCCACTGTATGAGGACATGGTGAAACTTGAGCAAGAGACAACTAAACAACAAAAAGAAATAGACTCTGCAAAGGTAAAAGCGGCAAATCTCCCCAAAGTAAAGGCTGAATATACAAAGGTGCAGGCAGAGTTGAAGGAACTTGAAAAACAACTTCCTGAAGAAAAAGAGGTTTCTGGCTTGCTCAAAAAGGTATCAGAACTTGGCACAAAGGCAGAACTTCAAGTCTTAAAATGGAAACCAAAGGACAAGACACTACATCAAAGTAAAGAGGTTTATGAAATACCAGTGGAGGTTGAGTTACGAGGGCAGTATCATAGTTTTGGTCAGTTTTACAGTAATGTCACAAAGCTTGAAAGGATTGTGAATGTTTCTGACATAAATATGGCAAATGCAGGTATTAAGGCAAGACCTAATGAACTTAAGTTGAGTTGTCTTATAACAACATATTCTGTTTTAACGGACAAGGAAAGAGAAGAGATAAAGAAAAAAGAGAAGGAAGAAAAAGAAAAGAAGGAGAAGAAATGAGAGCAGTCATTAAAATCCTTTTTTTTATTGTTATCTCCTTATTTTTGTTTAGCGGAGTGAGTCAAGCCGTAGATGTTCAAGATGAACAGCAAAAGCTCAAGTCTGCTATTGAAAAGGCAAAAAAACCAGTTGAGGCGGCAAAGGATATCTTGCCTTCTGTTCCTGCTATAGGCAAATCAGAACAAAAAGGATCTGCACAACAACAAGCAGGACAAACCGCTGGCAGTGTCCAACAAACGCAACAGACAGATATTGTGGAATATGTTTATTTAGGTAAAAGAGACCCTTTCATGCCTCTGATAAAGCAGGAAACAGAAAAGAAAAAAGGTGGTTCACCACTT
>JAOAGP010000003.1 GCA_026415695.1 Thermodesulfovibrionales bacterium
ATGGAGGCAAATAGCATTGCAATACTGTGTGTTTTACTTACAAGCACACTTCTTAATGCTGCCTATTTCATGCCAATAGTCTATAAGGCATTCTTTGAAAAGGAGGACGAGCATCCACATCAGCATCATGCTGAACACCACGACATAAAAGAGAATCCATTTATGGCAGTGCCACTTTTTATGACAGCACTTATGACCTTTGTATTGGGCTTATGCCCAGAACCTGTCTTATACCTTGCAAGTATGGTGATAATATGAATTGGCTTAATAGGATTGTGAACACTGATAAGATTACTGCAAAGAGGCTTTTTATTATTGCATTGGTTTTAATAGCAGGTCTTGAGGTCATTACGGTCAACATACTTCACCTCGGGCATGGACACTTTTGGTTTGAAAACCTACCTGCCTTCGGCTCTGGATATGGGTTTATATCATGCCTTCTGATAATAATCTTGGCAAAGTTTATCTTGGCTCCATTATTAGGCAAAAAAGAGGACTATTATGATTGATTATCCTATACATCCTGGTTTGCTTTTGATCTTTGGTGCTGCACTTATTCCTTTCCTTAAAGAACAGGTCAAAAAGGTATATTTATTAGCCCTTTTGGGCGTTGCCTTTTGCATTTGTGCTTTACTTCCTCAAGGTGTATATGGATGTTTTAGCATTTTAGGATATAACCTCACTTTTTTAAGGGTTGACAAGTTAAGCCTGCTTTTTAGTTATGTCTTTACCCTTGCAGGACTTATTGGCTTTATATATGCCCTTCATGTAAAGGACGACTTGCAGCACATTGCTGCACTTATCTACATGGGAAGTGCCTTGGGTGTAGTCTTTGCAGGTGATTTTTTGGTCCTTTTTGTCTTCTGGGAGATTATGGCATTTGCATCGGTCTGTCTTGTCTGGGCAAATAGGACAGAGGAGTCTATCAAGGCAGGGTTTAGATACCTTCTTGTTCACATCTTTGGAGGGATACTCTTACTTGCTGGAATAATGCTTCAAATATCCGAGACTGGCTCAATTGCCTTTAACTCCTTGATGAACCTCAAGGGGGGGCTCTCATTTTATCTAATAATGTTTGGCTTTATGCTCAATGCAGCAGTGCCTCCGATACACGCTTGGCTACCTGATGCATATCCAAGGGCAACGGTTACAGGTGCGGTCTTTATGAGTGCCTATACCACAAAGTCAGCGGTGTATGTGCTTATCAGGGGGTTTAGCGGTGAAGAATTATTGATGATTTTAGGTTCAATCATGGCAGTCTATGGTGTAATCTATGCTACTATGGAAAATAACGGCAGACGTCTCCTTGCCTATCACATCGTAAGTCAGGTGGGCTTTATGGTTTGTGGAATTGGTATCGGTAACGAGACGGCTATAAACGGTGCATCTGCCCATGCCTTTGCACATATCATTTATAAGGGTTTGCTTTTCATGGGGGCTGGTGCGGTGCTATACATGGCTGGGACTATAAAACTAACTGAATTAGGTGGTTTATACAAGAAAATGCCACTAACGATGATATTCTTTGTTATCGGAGGGCTCTCTATTGCAGGTGTCCCACTTATGAGTGGCTTTGTGAGCAAGTCAATGACAATCACAGGGGCAGGAGAAAGCCACAACGCCTTTGCCTTTTTGATGCTTACCCTTGCATCATCAGGGACTTTTTTAAGTATTGTCCTCAAGATGACTTACTACATGTTTTTTGGCAAGGAGTCAAACCTTGATGTTACTGAACCACCTAAAAACATGCTTGTTGCAATGGCTATTGCATCAGCCATTTGTATTGTAATTGGATGTTATCCACAAATTCTCTATGTCCATCTGCCATATCCAGTAAACTACCATCCCTACACAATACAGCATGTCTTAAGCGCATTAGGTCTATTTGCATTTACCATTTTAGGCTTTGTAATGCTCTTTAAGAAGATGGCACCAAAGGATGTGATAAACCTTGATACAGACTGGTTCTATAGGAAAGGTGCAGGTGTGGTTATGAATGTAATAAACAAAAAGATTGCACCCTTTGAATACAACTTCATCGGTGAGGTCTATGAGTGGTTAATACAAAAGCCTGTTTTAAAGGTTGCTGGTTTTATTGGGGTGTTTGACAGGAGGGTCTTTGACAGGCTTTCTGATAGTCTTGCAGAAACCGTAACATCATTAAGTGAGGTGTTACGGGTTATTCAGACAGGCAAGGCTCATGACTACGCATTTGGTGTTGTAATTGGTCTGTGCGTTGCAGTGGTAATTATAATCTTGTTGTGAGTGAGAAAGGAATCAAGGAAGCGGGGAAGTTAGGAAGTAGGTAAGCAAGGGAGTTAACTTTCTAACTTCTGGACTTCCCGACTATTTTAAGGAGAGATTATGAATGAGAAGTTTCAAATCATAAGCCTTTTGATTTTACTACCTGTTGCAGGCAGTGTGTTACTTGCACTACTAAGGCATGATAGTTTTGCACGGGTGATTGCCCTTATTACAACCGCCATGAGCCTTGTAGCATCAGGCTTTTTGTATATATTCTTTGATAAAAAGACACATTCCTTTCAACTCATAGAGGGTTATCTTTGGCTACCTCAGTGGTCAATAAGGTTAGACTTTGCAGTTGATGGGATTAGTGCACCTTTTATACTGCTTATTGCACTTGTTAGTTTTGCAGCAGTCATACTCTCGTGGAATCAGATTAGACACAAGGAAACGGCATATTACATAAACATCCTACTCCTTCAAAGCATCATGGTTGGATTATTTACATCCACAAATCTGATACAGTTTTTCATATTTTGGGAGGCAATGCTTATACCGTTATTTCTACTCATTGGATTATGGGGTGGCACTAACGCCCGATATGCCTCGTGGAAGTTTTTGCTCTTTACCTTTGGCGGTAGTATCTTCATGTTTGTTGCAATCATTTCACTTTACTTTATGGGTTTTGGGGGTCTTGATCTGACAAGACTTTCAGGGATTAGACTTTCATTTGAAATACAGTCCCTCTTATTCTGGGCATTTTTGATTGCCTTTGCTGTGAAGATACCTATATTCCCACTACATAGTTGGCTACCTGATACCTACTACGAGGCACCAACGGCTGTAACAACTATACTTTCAGCAGTCCTTGCAAAGATGGGCTCATACGGGGTCATCCGAATAGCAATACCACTCTTTCCAGAGGCAACGGTTTATTACAGTGGCATACTCATTACACTTTCAATAGCCACAATCATCTACGGTGCATATTCTGCAATGATACAGACTGATTTAAAGAAACTCGTTGCCTATTCAAGCATGAGCCACATGGGATTTATTGCATTAGGTATATTTGCACTCAACAGGGCAGGCATTGAGGGGAGTTTGATGCAGATGATAAACCACGCCATAGTTACTGGTGGCATGTTTTTGTGTGTAGGTATGCTTCAGGAAAGGACAGGGATTACAAGGATGGATGCCTACGGGAAACTTGCCCTTAAGACACCCTTCTTTGTAATTGTCTTTACTATATTTGCCCTTGCAGGCACTGGTTTTCCGGGTCTAAATTACTTCATTGGTGAATTTTTGGTCTTAAGTGGTGCCTTTGAATCATCCCTTTTAATTGGAAGTTTAGCCGTATTAGGCGTATTACTTGGGGTAACCTATATGTCTTGTGCATACTACAGGGTCATCTTGAAGAAATACAATGTTGAAGTAGCCAAGATAAAAGACATAACAGCGATGGAATACATGATGCTTACACCCTTTGTAATTGCCACATTCTTCTTTGGAGTGCAACCACAGGCACTACTAAGTTACTTCCACAGACCTGTATCCTTGCTCATTGAACGACTTTCAGGATATACACAGACATTTACTATGTTAATGGAGACATTAAGATGATTGATTTACAGATACTAATGCCCGAGATTGTCTTAACTATTGCAATGACCGTTGTTTTTACGGTAGGGCTTTTTATGAGTAATAGGTCAGTGCTTACAGCAATTGGTATTTCTGCTGTATTGATAACGATTTATCTTACAATCACATCTCAATATGGGACTGCATTTAATGCAATGATAAGGATTGACGGCATGTCAAGTTCCTTTAAGGTAGTATGCCTGATTGCACTTGCGTTATCACTCTTAATCTCAATGAGTTACAATCACATTAGGGATAAAAACTATCCTGAATACTGTTCTTTGCTGATGCTTTCAACGGTTGGGATGATGCTTATGGCATCTGCTAATGATGTATTAATCATCTATCTTTCACTTGAACTCATGTCCTTGTGCATCTATGTGCTCACTGGTTTTAATGTCAGAGATGTAAGGTCAAACGAGGCATCTATTAAGTATTTCCTGCTTGGAACATTTGCAGGCATGCTTTTACTCTTTTCAATCGCACTCATTTATGGGATTACAGGCACTACAGAGATACTAAAGATTGCCCAATACATCAAAGAAAAGGGGTTATTTGCAAACCCTATGCTTCTATTTGCACTTACTCTTGCAGCATCATCCTTTGCATTTAAGATTGCGGCGGTGCCATTTCATCAGTGGTCACCTGATGCATACGAAGGGGCACCTACGACAGTTACTGCCTTTATGTCAGTGGGACCAAAGGCTGCAGCCTTTTCTGCCTTTGGAAGACTTTTCTATGAAGGCTTTATGCCTATGCAGATAAACTGGGTGGAGTTTTTAGTAATCATCTCAATACTCACAATGGCAGTGGGCAATCTCCTTGCAATGAGCCAAAGCAATATTAAGCGTATGCTTGCCTATTCCTCCATTGCCCATGCAGGCTACATGCTCGTTGGCTTTGCATCACTGTCAAAGGCAGGGTTAGAGGCAGTGTCATTTTACATGCTCATTTATGCCTTTATGAATATTGGTGCCTTTGCAGTGGTAAGTCATCTTGAAAAGGGTGAAGAACTTGGTAGTTACAGAGGACTGTGGCATAGAAAACCACTTGTAGCCTTCTCAATGCTCATATTCATGGCATCCCTTACAGGATTACCACCGACTGCTGGCTTTGCAGGTAAATTAAATCTCTTCATGGCAGCCATTGATGCAGGACTTGTAGTGCCTGTGATATTTGCGGTGATATTTAGTATCCTATCAGCCTTTTATTATCTGCGTGTTGTTGCCTATATGTTCTTTGTCTCAGAGAGTGAGGAAATCCATCCCTTACCTACACCTGTCAATCTATCTGTAGCATTATTTATCACAACCTTTAGCGTCTGTCTTATCGGCATAGTCCCGTCGGTAGTGATTTAAGAACAAATTCAATGCACAATCCTTAAACACAATTGACACATCTATTAAAAATCTAATGACAACTGTAATAAATCTATGTGTTAGTATTTATACTGTGTCTTGACCCTTTATGTCAGACCTTTCGTAGAGATAACTGACAATATTTTTCTCCCTACTATCAAACTCAATCCCAATGAGATATATCGGTAGGTTTAAAGACTTGTATTTTTCTGCATAACCTTTCTTCTTTATCTGCTCAAGGGCAGAGGTTGGATCTTTTACTAAATCAATCACCTTAAACTCAAATATCAATACCTTGTCTTTCATCAACACAGTCATGTCAACCTTTCCCTTGTTTGTTGCATCCTCTACCCTGATGTCAAGACCTAATGACGCAAAGTAACTATAAAACACACTTGCATAATAACCTTCATAATTTGCAATGTCATTTTTCCTATACCAGTCATGTGGTATCGAGGCAAAATGACTCTGCATAATATCTTTTATTACCTCAATGTCTGATTTCTTTAATGCCTCATTTAGTGTGAGTCTTCCCCTCTGCACCTGCACTACATCAGAAGTGTAGTGGTTTAATATATAACTCGTCAGAGACCTCTTTACCTCTAAATTCGGATATTCAAGTCTAAACCATGTATCTGCTTCATCAAACTTGACTTCTCTTATCGTCAAATACCCTGTCTGAAATAAAAGGTTCTCTACCTCTATGTAATCTATGTCAAAACTCCCTATCAGACTCTCTCCTACCTCAATGTTGTCAATCTGCGGTATGTAATACTTCTTTGCCTTAAATAACTCAATTAAAAATGTAGGCGTCCCCGTCTCAAACCAGTAGTTCTTAAACTCACCATACTTGAGATAATTTAATACGCTAAAGGGATTATATACCCTCTCCCCTCCTGTCCAACTATACCCGTTATACCACAACCTTATCATCTCTATATCTCTATCTACAAGATGCTCCGCAAATACTCCTTGCAAATCCTCCTCTGTATATCCACATATACTTGAATACTTACGATTGATTGTTATGTCTTCAAGATTGTTTAATCCTGAAAACAATGATACCTTGCTAAACTTACTCACCCCTGTCATAAATACAAACTTGATGTTCGCATCCTGACCCTTTATCAC
>JAOAGP010000019.1 GCA_026415695.1 Thermodesulfovibrionales bacterium
GGAATTAAGACCTCAATTAGAAGGGATTGCGACTTTTAACCATGCGGATTATTTCAATGGCAGAAATAGGAATTAAGACCTCAATTAGAAGGGATTGTGACATTTATCTTTTATCTCTTGTAAAACACCTCTTAATAGGAATTAAGACCTCAATTAGAAGGGATTGCGACTATCCAGCCCTGAGATAATTAGCAAATAACATAAATAGGAATTAAGACCTCAATTACAAGGGATTGCGACTCATCATCTGATGGTAGGTCAACAAAGAAAATGATAGGAATTAAGACCTCAATTAGAAGGGATTGCGACATGCAGAGTTAGCCACCCTTCATCCATGCAAAAAATAGGAATTAAGACCTCAATTAGAAGGGATTGCGACTATCTTTGCATATGCTACTTGCACCCACTCACCGATAGGAATTAAGACCTCAATTAGAAGGGATTGCGACCCCCTGCTCTGAAGATAAAACTTCGCAAGCCTTATTGCATAGGAATTAAGACCTCAATTAGAAGGGATTGCGACCACCCATTTTCCCCTCAAAAATTCCCCGCTTTTCATAGGAATTAAGACCTCAATTAGAAGGGATTGCGACGATTTCCAGTTAGGAGATTGTCTGTTGAATTCATAGGAATTAAGACCTCAATTAGAAGGAATTGCAACTTTATACAGGAGATTTGGCCAATAGTAAAATATTTGTCAAGAGTTTTTTTACAGGATTATTTTTTTATTGAATATGTAACTCCAAAGTCGTAACCATTGGTAAAATATACTTCTTTAAAACCTGCATCAGATAGTGAATCTAATATTTTTGCCTCGTTTACAAGTTTATGAGCCAATGCATTATTCATCAACACATATCTGTATACAAGTGTTTCGTTGTTCTTGCCTCGCATAGATACTGATACATCAAATCCTTTGTCAAACATTGCTAATTCAAGACGCTTGATATAAATTTTTTTCAATAATAATTCCAATTCAGGCTTAATCTGTTTTACTCTTTTATATGTTTTATCCGTTTTATCATCTTTATATACTGCCTCAAGTAAAGATACGCCAATTAAGTCTTTCTTAATAGTATTATACATCTCTAATGTCGGATATCGGGTCTTCATAAATTCCTTATAATCTCTTATCCTCTTTTCTATATCATTAATATGTTCGTCATCAGTTTTCTTAACTTGTGGTGGTGTGTCTTGTTGTTTGGGTGGTGGATAGGTATACATAGCATTTATTACTATTAGCAAAAATATTATAATGATAGCAAACGCAAGCCATTTTGGAACTTTTTTAGGTGGTGGTAAAGGTGGAAGTTCTTTTTGACAATACTTACATACAACAGCATCACGCTTTACTTTTTCCTTACAAAAAGGGCATGTCCTATTAGCCATATTTCACCACCTTTTTTATATATCTCTGTCACCTTGCCTATTATTTTTAATTGCCTTGCCTGTTCACCTCTTAAAACTAATATCGGATATTTTTCATTTAATGGTATTATGCTTACATGCTCATTATCCCACTTTATCCTCTTTAGCGTTACTTCATTATTATACATTACCACAGCATCATTCCCACTGAATACTTGCGTGTTAGGACTGACAATAATTATATCGCCATCTTGATACTCTGGTATCATGCTATCACCTTCTACCCTTAACGCAAAGGCATCAGGATCTTTAGTAAAATTAACATATATCATCTCACTTTCACAATAGGAATTAAGACCTCAATTAGAAGGGATTGCGAAGGTGAAATAGGCAGAAGAGGTAGGCTGACAAATTGGACATACTTTTATATCTCTTTGCCTTCTGCATAGAGTCTTGCAACCCTTATCTCATCTTCTTTTGTAGATATCAAACCTTTTATTCTTCCTTCAACAATCTTGTTTAGTATGGTTTTGTAAATCGGTCCCTCGCTGATCCCCAAATCCTTCAAATCGTTACCTGTGATTACGGGTTTTATATTGTTAAGTTTTAGAAGAAACATAGATATTGCCTTCTTTCTTTCCTCGTTTTTTGTAACAGCCATTGCAAAAAGTAGTGCCTCAATCGGTTGGTTTTTTAACAACTGATAAATCGCATAATCATCAGATGGGTTTAATCTTGATAATATTGCTTGGGCTGATGCATACATCTTAAATATCTGACCTGTTTCATATGCATTTACTGAAAGTCTTTTAAGTGCTTGAGTCCTTTCATCATCCGATAGCTTATACAAAAGTGCCATTATATAAAGCATATGACTTTTGCACTTTCCTTGAAGATATAAGAGATTATACCAAATTACAGTCTCATTAACTGATTCAAGAAGTTGCAACATTTCTTTTGTTAGTCTTATAGAAGGATGTATCACCTTCAAAAGTCCATATCTATCCATGCTTTGAAGTGCCTTGACTGGGTTTGTTTCCTTAAATGTAAGTGTAAGTTCATCATATATCCTTGTGCCTGATAGTTTATCAAAGATGTTCATCCTTACAGCCGTTTTTATCAGGTTTTCAGTATGTCTTGATATCTTAAATCCGAACCTCTCGCTAAATCTCACCGCCCTAAAAGCCCGAGTCGGGTCTTCAACAAAACTAAGATTGTGTAATGTACGGATGACCTTCTCTTTTAAATCCCTTTGACCACCAAAATAGTCGATAATTACTCCAAACTCCTGATGATTAAGTCTAATCGCAAGGGTGTTTATTGTAAAGTCCCTTCTGTATAGGTCTTTTTTGATAGAGGCAGTTTCTACCTTTGGGAGCGATGCGGGTGTTTCGTAGTATTCAGTTCTTGCTGTAGCAACATCTATCTTTAATTCTTTATTCTTTGCCCATAAACCTTTGTCTTCTTCAATCGGTAGCAATCTTGCTGTACCAAACCTCTTGTAAACCGATACCCTTGCAGAAATCCTATTTGCTAATTCCTTAGCATATAAAATGCCATCACCTTCAACTACTATATCTATATCAAGGTTATCTTCTCCTCTTAAAATATCCCTAACAGCCCCTCCCACAAGATAAGCAGATACCCCCATCTTGTCAGCAATCTCACCTGCAATGTGCAATATTTCATAAATCTCATCAGGGAATCTGTCTTTCATCAGTTTTTTTGCATTCTTTATGATACCGCTCTTTTGAGGTATAGGAGTTGAAGATATACTATTTCTTTTTAATGCTTCGGCATACATTGTCCTCAACAAGTCTGTTCGTGTAATAGCCCCTATAACCTTATTGTCTTCAACCACTGGAACAAAGCGTTGATTTGTTTCAACCATTGCAGACTCAATATCCGTTATATTTGTATCTTTTGATGCAACGAAAACATCTGTAGATGCAAAGTCTTTGCAGGGACTATTCTTAAATCCATGAAACAACGCCTTTTCAACTGTCTCCCTTGTGATAATCCCACTGTATTGTTCTGATTGTATTATCGGCAATACATTCACCCCATACCTTGTCATCATCATCTCGGCATTCTTAATAGTGTCGTTATGATTTATAGTGATTACCGGTGTAGTCATCACATCCTTGGCTGTCTTTATTGGTTTTATATTCTGATTGATAGAGTTTATTAGCCTTTCTTGGACTATCTCAAGGGGAACCTCATGTATCGTAGCAGATGATGCAAAAACATGTCCTCCACCTCCAAAAACTGATAATATTGAAGAAGTATCTATTTGAGGTGTTTTACTTCTGCCTACAATCAATACCTTATCACTTAGCATGACAATAATAAATACTGCATCAGCATTTAACATGTCAATTAGTCTGTGTGCAAGATGTGCTACATCGCTATACCCTTCAGTTACTGCCATACAAATAAATATATGTGAACCCATGATTATCAATTCTTCTGCGGTTTCTAATAGTCTATTAAGTAAGCCAAACTCCTCAGCTGTGATATCTGCTCTCATGAAACTTGCAACTATATTGAGGTCTGCACCACGCTTAAGAAGGTATGACACTGCGTTTAGGTCTCTTGGAGTTGTTGAACTATACAATAACGAACCTGTCTCCTCATAGATTCCAAGTGTTATGATAGTAGCCTCCATTGGTGTTATAGCAATAGATTTTTTTTCAAATATCTCTGTAAAGATTGTTGATACCGCTCCTACTGGCACAATAACCTCTAATTCACCTTTTATATCTTGCTTTGTAATAGGATGGTGGTCGTAGATGTGAATCTTTGGCTTGTGCTTACTTACAAAATCTCTAAACACGCCAAGACGGTCAAGATTCTTTGTGTCAACGATAATTAATCTTTTAATCTCA
>JAOAGP010000027.1 GCA_026415695.1 Thermodesulfovibrionales bacterium
CTATTAAATATCATCTTAAATAATCATTATAAAATTAAATTTTCATAGTTTGCATCTTTTAATATTTTATCGTTAAAACAGTCTAAGTATTGAAAAACACAAACACTATAAAATCATTTTTTGAGTAATTAGATAGATTTCCTTCAATCAAACTTACTGTAAGTGCAAGTTTGATTTAGCATCTAATATTTCCCAGACATTGTATAACCTCAAACCTCCTTCTTTACTATGTCTTTATATTTGTGTTATTCTAACAACCTATCATTTATATTTTGAAAGGTGGTGAAGACAAAACAATGCCTATTAATAGGGAAAAGAAGAAAGAATTGATTGAGACTTACAGGGTTCATGAGAAGGATTCCGGCTCTCCAGAGGTTCAAATAGCATTGCTTACTGAGAGGATAACATCACTTACTGAGCACTTTAAGGTTCATAAAAAAGACCATCACTCAAGAAGGGGGCTATTAAAGCTCGTTGCTCAAAGAAAGAAGTTGATAAGTTATCTTAAGGCAACTGATAAAAACAGATACGAAGCACTGCTTGGTCGCCTCGGTTTAAGAAAATAAAATCATTGTTTTAACAGAAAAAGTTTTTTCTCTCAAACATTAAAATCAAATTAAGGAGTTCATACCAATCAATATGACCAAAGTAGAATTAACACTCAAAGGGCAACCATTAATCATTGAAACAGGTCAGATTGCAAGGCAATCTGACGGCGCTGTATTAGTCAAATATGGAGATACTTATGTCCTTGCAACAGTAGTATCGGATAAGAAAAAAGGGGATGGACTTGATTTCTTCCCCTTGACTATTGACTATCAGGAAAAAACATATGCTGCTGGTAAGATACCGGGAGGTTTCTTCAAAAGAGAAGGTAAGGCAACAGAAAGGGAGATTCTCATCTCAAGGCTCATTGACAGACCAATAAGACCACTTTTCCCAAAAGACTTTTATGAGGAGACACAAGGTATAGTATCTGTGCTTTCGTTTGGGGATGAGAATGTAGCCGATATATTGGGTATTATAGGGATGTCAGCAGCAACACACATTTCAGATATTCCATTTAATGGTCCTGTTGCAGGTATTAGAATAGGGCTAAAAGATGGTCAATATATTATAAATCCAAGTCTTTCAGAGGCTGAAGATCTGGAGTTAAATCTGGTAGTTGCAGGCAGTAATGATGCTGTAATAATGGTAGAAGGTGGTGGACAAGAGGTATCAGAAGAAATCTTGTTAAAGGCAATTGATATAGCCCACATTGAGATCAAAAAGATCGTCCAACTCCAAAATGAGTTGAGAGAAAAGGTAGGCAAACCCAAAAAAATCGTCTCACCTCAACCTGAATACCATGAATTAAAAAATGCTATAAGGGATTTTTCAAATCAATTAATACAAAATGCTATAAGGATACCCGGCAAACAAAGAAGACAAGAGGCTCTAAATACAATACTTGATGAGATTATTAAGACCTTCAATACTGAAGAAAACGCCCTTAAATTTACAGGAGACGGCAAAACAGATCTAAAAAGATATATCTCAAATATATTTGACGAGTATGAAAAAGAGATAGTTAGAAACATGATTGTAAACGAAGGCATAAGGGTTGACGGCAGAAAGCCAGATGAGATTAGAAATATAACCTGTATGACAAGTATATTACCAAGAGCACATGGCTCAGCCCTTTTTATTAGGGGTGAAACTCAGGCACTTGCAGTTACTACTCTTGGCACTCACGAGGATGAACAAAGGGTTGAATCCCTTGAAGGTGATACATTCAAATCCTTCATGCTTCACTACAACTTCCCCCCGTTTAGTGTAGGGGAGGTGAAACCTCTCAGATCGCCGGGCAGAAGGGAAATAGGACATGGTGCTTTGGCAGAAAGGGCTTTAAAGGTTGTAATACCCCAAAAAGACAAATTTCCTTACACTATTAGGGTGGTGTCAGACATCCTTGAGTCAAATGGTTCATCATCTATGGCAACAGTATGTGGTGCTACCTTATCATTAATGGATGCTGGGGTGCCAATAAAAAATCCTGTTGCAGGGATAGCAATGGGATTGATCAAAGAAGGTGATAAAACGATTGTCCTAACCGACATATTAGGGTTAGAAGACCATTTAGGGGATATGGACTTTAAGGTTGCAGGCACAGAAAATGGCATTACTGCCTTTCAGATGGATGTAAAGATTAGTGGTGTGAGTATGGACATACTTTCAAATGCACTGCAACAGGCAAGACAAGGTAGGCTTTTTATACTAAACAAGATTAAAGAGGCTTTGCCAGAACCAAGACCTCAATTATCCCCCTATGCCCCTCGCATTTACAAGATGAAGATAAAACAAGACAAGATAAAAGATGTCATTGGCTCAGGTGGTAAGGTGATAAGAGGGATTATAGAGCAGACAGGGGTAAAGATAGATATTGATGATAGCGGTGTTGTAAACATAGCATCGTCAGACCAAGAATCCGCACAAAAGGCAATTGATATCATCAAAGGGATAGTTGAGGAGGCTGAAATAGGAAAGATATATCTTGGCAAGGTTAAAAGAATTGCTGATTTTGGAGCCTTTGTAGAGATTATCCCCGGCACTGAAGGACTACTGCACATATCTCAGATTGCTGAAAGACGCATTGCAAAGGTTACTGACGAGATAAAGGTAGGTGACGATGTGCTTGTTAAGGTGATAGATATTGATAGTCAGGGCAAGATAAAGCTAAGCAGGAAGGAGGCAATCCGAGCCCAAACTAATAAAAACGACGATTAGAGATGTTTAGAAAGGCAAGACTTGACAATGGCATACCAGTTGTAATGGAACAACTGGTTAATTTTCGCTCTTTCATTGTTGGTGTATGGGTAAAGGTTGGTTCAAGAAATGAGATACCGTCAAAAAATGGTATTTCACACTTTCTTGAGCATATGTTTTTTAAGGGCACTGAAAAGAGAAGTCCTTCTGACATAGCCTTTCACATAGACTCTTTAGGTGGGGATTTAAACGCATTTACAAGTAGAGAAAACACCGCTTTTTATGTAAAGGTTTTAGACGAATACAAAGACTCCGCCATAGAACTCCTTGCTGATATATTCCTAAACTCTCGGTTTCCAGAAGATGAGATAGAAAAGGAAAAGGGTGTAATCAAAGAAGAGATAAAACTTGTTGAAGATACACCTGATGACCACATTCACGATTTATTCATACAATCCATTTGGGGTGATGAGGGATTAGGTCAGCCTGTTTTAGGGAAAAGGGAGACCGTAAAAAAATTCACAAGACAAGACCTCATCAATCATGTAATGGATTATTATGGCACTGAAGACATAGTTATCTCATGTGCTGGAAGGTTTGACCATCAGGATGTCCTCACAAAACTCAACCAATATTTTGGTTCAATGAGAAGGGGGTCAACCCCTACTCTCAATACACCAAATGAATTTAGGTCTGGCACCGTAGTCTTTCCAAAGGATCTATCAGAAACTCATATTTGTTTCGGTGTAGAGGCAATTCCATTTGCAAGCGAAGACAGATACACACTTGCAATACTAAACTCTATCCTTGGAGCGAGTGTTAGTTCAAGGCTATTTCAGGAGATTAGGGAAAAAAAAGGCTATGCCTATGCAATCTTTTCATTTACATCATCATATGTAGATACCGGTTTTTGGGCTGTATATGCAGGGGTTGGCAAAAAAAAGGCAGCATTAGTCTCACAGATGATAATTAAAGAGATGAGGAGTCTTTATGAGACACTTACACCAGAAGAACTCAAAAGGGCAAAGGATCAAATCAAGGGCAACATCATTTTAGGGCTTGAATCAACAAGTAGTAGGATGCAAAGCATTGCAAGACAAGAGATATATTTTGGCAGATATTTTACACATCAAGAAATAATAAAGGCTGTAGAGTCTGTAACACTGAAACAGGCAAGGGATTTAGCTAATAAACTGATCAACAACAGCAGAGGTTGTCTTGTTGCTTTAGGTCCTGTTTCAAAAGATGACTTCAGCGGTTTGGTGTAATTAGAGGTGAGACAACGCCCTTTTTATTGCCTTTTGTCTTTTTGATAGTTTTTGTTCTGTATCCATGTAAAAATCGTTTCTATCCTCATTGCAAAGGCTTCTGTTTAACCTATCTAAAAAAAGCCCGCAAGAGATTGCAACGCTACCTATAGCCCAAACACCCTTTGAAACCATCCTATCATCAGAGATAACAATCCAGTGGCGTCTTTCTTCAGAAACAATCCTTAAGATAGTGTCATCAGCAGAAATCCCTATCGGAGTGTAAATAATCCTTATACCACCTTGCACCACATTTGTCTCTTGAAATCCCCCATCTTTATGTCCATCAAAGACAACTGTTATATTGTGTCCTTTTACTTTACGGTATTCAATGAGTAAGTTGATAAAGTTATTCCTTGCCTTTTGAAGGTCTTTATGCATAACACCGATGCAGTTATACCCATCAATTATGATATGAGACATGAAGCCAAGGGGGAGTCTTTTTAGGCAGATACCGCTTTTTGTTCATAGATAAGCAATGGCTTGTCGTTGCCATTTACAACCTCTTCATTTATGATACATTCAATTATGCCTTTCCTTGATGGCACCTCATACATCACATCAAGCATAATCTCTTCAAGCACTGCCCTTAATCCCCTCGCACCAGACTTTCGCTGTAAAGCCTTTCTGGCTATAGCGTTTATTGCTGGGTCAGTAAACTTGAGATTTACATTGTCAAATGAAAGAAGCTTCTGATATTGCTTGATCAAAGAGTTCTTTGGCTCTGTCAAAATCCTCACCAAATCAGCCTCTGTAAGTTCTTCAAGGACTGCAACTACTGGGAGTCTGCCCACAAACTCTGGAATAAGCCCAAATTTTATGAGGTCTTCGGGTTCAACCTGTTTGAGCAATTCATCCCTTCTTTTTTGTGCAGATTGTTTTATATTATGACCAAATCCTATCATTGATTTACCAATCCTCTTGGCTACTATCTTTTCAAGTCCATGAAATGCCCCACCACATATAAAAAGTATATTTTTTGTATCAAGTTGGATGTATTCTTGTTGAGGATGTTTCCTACCACCTTGAGGGGGTATGTTTGCAACGGTGCCTTCTATAATCTTTAGCAATGCCTGTTGAACGCCTTCTCCAGAGACATCCCTTGTGATTGATGGGCTATCATCTTTTCTACTGATCTTGTCCACCTCGTCAATATAGATAATACCTCTTTGAGTCCTTTCAATATCGTAATCTGCTGCCTGAAGGAGTTTTACAAGCACATTCTCAACATCTTCACCTACATAGCCTGCCTCTGTAAGTGTTGTGGCATCGGCAATCGTAAAGGGGACATCCAAAAATTTTGCGAGGGTTTGGGCTAAAAGGGTTTTACCCGTGCCTGTAGGACCTATAAGTAGGATGTTGCTTTTTTGCAGTTCTACATCAGAATTGTCCTCACATTTTATTCTCTTATAATGATTATGAACAGCAACAGATAAGACCTTCTTTGCCAATTCTTGCCCAATAACATAGTCATTAAGAAAAGAGTTTATTTCGGCAGGTGATGGGATGTTTTGAAGAGATTTTCTGTCACTTATACCTAAATCCTCCTGAATTATATTATTACACAGGTTAACGCACTCATCACATATAAAAACATCTGGTCCTGCGATGAGTTTCCTGACATCATCCTGTTCCTTCCCGCAGAATGAACAACTCAATTTTGTATCCTTAGCCTTTTTTGCCATAGTGTCTCCCTCTTGAAATATCAATTAGCAGGTCTTTCTTCCTTAATGGTTGTAATCACCTCATCAATTATCCCATACTGTTTTGCCTCTTGACTTGACATAAAAAAGTCTCTTTCAGAGTCAGCAGATATCCTCTCAACAGGCTGACCTGTGTGTTTAGCAAGTATGTTATTTAGGGTCTCCTTAATCTTTAGTATCTCCCTTGCATGGATTTCAATATCAGTGGCTTGTCCATAAAAACCACCGATAGGTTGGTGTATCATTATCCTTGCATGTGGAAGACCAAATCTCTTGCCTTTAGTCCCTGCTGCAAGAAGAAGGGCTCCAAAACTTGCTGCCTGTCCAATACAGTATGTCGCTATAGATGGTTTCAGATATTGCATCGTGTCATAGATTGCAAGCCCAGCAGTTACAGACCCTCCCGGAGAGTTTATATACATGTGTATATCCTTTTCAGGGTCTTCTGTTTGTAAAAACAACAACTGTGCAATCACAACATTTGCAACATTATCATCTATGGGTGTGCCTATGAAGATTATCCTATCCTTTAATAGTCTTGAATAAATATCATACGCTCGCTCTGTTCTACCAGTCTGTTCTATCACTATTGGAATAATGCTCATCTTTATACCTCCTCTTTTTTGTGCCAATAATTTGGTTTAATAACTTTGCTAATGCTCAAGGGTTACCAAACTCCTAATCCCCGTTTCAATGTTTGATGTCTTATAGATAGTTTGGTTACAGCAATATTCACATCAATGCTTAAGTTGATGATTTCTGCTCTTCATCAGAAGATGCTTCTGGGGTAATAACCTCCTTCTGTGCCTTGTCAATTAGTATCCTAAACACCTTGTCTCTAAATGCATCGTAATGTATCTTTGACAGGTTGCCGTCCTTTTCCATGATGTATTTTAGTAACTCCTCTGGCTCAATATTAAACCTCCGAGACATCTTCATTAGGCTCTGTTCCATTTCCTCTTTAGATACCTCTACTTTCTCTTTTTTACCAATCAGCTCAATCAACACAAAGAGTTTTACATTCTCCACTGCACGATTGTAAAGTTCCTTCCTCAATTCCTCCTCTGATTTTTCTTTATTTCTTGACTTCTCCATCTCTACTAACATATCTAACTCATGCTCTACTAATGTCTCAGGTAACTCAAAATCATGATTTTTTAAGAGACTATCAGCAATCTGGTTTATCTTTATAGCCTCTGAACTTTCAGTCCTTGACTGTATTAGGCTTTTTTGAACCCTATCCTTTAGGTTTGCAAGGTCATCAAATCCAAGGTCTTTAGCCAACTCATCATCTATAACAGGTATCTTCCTCTTCTTTACTGAGTTAACCTTGATTGATGCCATACCTTTAATGCCATGAAGTGGCGTGCCTTTAGCCTCTGAAAAATCAACCTCCACCTCAAAGACATCGTCAACCTTCTTGCCGATAAAATGGCTCATGAAATCTGCAGGATATCCCCAAGATTTGCCCACCATTAAAGATACATCCTTTATCTCCTTATCATCAACAATACAGTCAAAGGTTACAAGGTCATCAGGATCAATGGGCTCTTGGCTAACCACAAACTCAGCCATCCTTTCAGCATAGGCGTTTAACACCCTATCAATGTCCTCATCCTTTACTTCAACAGGTATATCTTGCACCTTAATCCCTTCATATTTTAGTTCATCAACCTCTGGCAATACATCTACATCTATCTTTAAAACAAGAGGCTCATTCCTACGAAAATCAAATCTTTCTGCAAGACTTGGTGGTGAAACAGGTGAAATATTAGCCTCCTTTATGCTTGTTTCAAAGTATTCAGGTATTATCTTCTCTAATACATCAGCCTCTATTGCCTTACCAAATTTCCTCTCAATAATGTTTATTGGGGTTTTACCGGGTCTAAAACCGGGCAGATGTGCCTCTTTCTGAGCCTTTTTCAACTCTGTTTGTATCCTCTTTTCCAATACATCAGACGGTATCTCAATGGTTAATCTTTTTTTGGTTTTAGAAATATCCTCTACTTGTTTTAACAAATCACCCTCCTTGAAGTTATTTAAACTATAAGTCTATCTTTTAAAAGCAATTTTTGTCAAATCCTTTACAGGATTTTACAGTCATATCAATCACTGGTTTATTTTTTTGCCTAAAACCGTATAAAATAGATTAGCACTCTATGTATTAGAGTGCTAATTTCAAAAAAGGAGGTACTTTGATGTCAATTCAGTCACACGAATTTAAAACCGAGGTAAAACAACTTCTTGACCTCATGATTCACTCACTTTACTCACACAAAGAGGTGTTTTTAAGGGAATTAATATCAAATGCCTCTGATGCCATTGACAAGGTAAGGTTTTTAGGACTGACAAATCAGACTCTATACGAGGCAAACACGGACTGGAAGATAAAGATATCTGTTGATGCTGAAAACAGCATATTAACAGTCAGTGATAATGGCATTGGCATGTCAAAGGATGAGATAGTTGAGGCATTAGGCACCATTGCACATTCTGGAACAAGGGAATTTTTAGAGCAGCTCCAATCAAAAGAGAATCTGCAGAAGGCTGATCTAATAGGCCAGTTTGGTGTTGGTTTTTACTCATCATTTATGGTTGCCGATAAGATAACAGTTATTTCTCGCAAAGCAGGATTACCTAATGATATGGCAGTCAAGTGGGAATCAACAGGAGATGGAAGATTCACCGTAGAAGATACAAAAAGAGATGGTAGAGGCACTGATGTAATCCTTCACATCAAAGAGGATGAAAAAAGATATCTACAAGAGTGGGAGATTAAGGCTATAGTCAAGAAATACTCAGATTTTATTGAACATCCTATTTACCTTGAGGTTGAAAGGGAAAAACAAAGTGAGCTGGATAAGACAAAAACAGTAAAGGTTAAGGAAGAGGAAAAGATTAACTCACAAAAGGCATTGTGGTTAAGGGACAAGTCAGAGATAACAAAGGAAGAATACGATGAGTTTTACAAACACATATCACATGATTTCAACCCTCCACAAAAGGTCATTCACTACAAAGCAGAAGGGACCCAAGAGTTTACTGTATTACTGTTTATCCCTTCAAAAATGCCATTCAATCTGTACTTCAAAGACTATAAGATTGGTCCGATGCTTTACATCAAAAGGGTTCAGATAATGAAAAACTGCGAAGACCTGCTTCCTGAATACCTTCGGTTTGTCAAAGGGGTAGTTGATGCAGATGACTTACCGCTTAATGTATCAAGAGAGATGCTCCAAAACAATCGTCAGGTCGAGATTATCAGAAAGAACATCACAAAAAAGGTATTAGATACACTTTCTGAAATGATGCAAAATGAATACGATGAGTATGTCAAATTTTACAGGGAATTTGGAAAGATACTAAAAGAGGCAATTCACTTTGATTTTTCAAAAAGGGATACAGTTGGGGATCTGCTGCTATTTGAGTCAATAAATTCTGCAGAAGGAAATCTCATAAGGTTAAAGGACTATGTGGATAACATGCAAGAAGGGCAGGATGCTATTTACTACATAACCGCACAAAATTACAAAGATGCTGTTAATTCTCCATACATAGAGATATTCAAGAAAAAGGGCATAGATGTTCTTGTGCTCACAGACCCAATTGATGACATCATCTTTACTGACTACGAGTATAATGGCAAGAGATTTAAGGCGGTGATGAAGGGGGAATTGGATATTACAAGATCAGATGATAAGACTGATAGCAAAAAGGACTTTGAGCCTCTTTTAAAGTTCATAAAAGATGTTCTTGACAACAAGGTAAAGGATGTCAGACTATCTGGAAGACTCACTGACTCACCATGCTGTCTTGTCTATGATGAAGGGGCTGTGGATCAAAGGATTGAGATGATTATGAAGGCAATGGGACAAACCGTCCAAGAGCAAAAAAAGATATTAGAGATAAATCCATCACATCCACTGTTTATGACAATGAATGAAAGATTTGAAAAGGGTATCAACAGGGATGAACTAACTAAATTCGTTAAACTACTATATGATCATGCCTTAATACTTGATGGCTCAAGACCAGAAAACCCATCTGATACTATAAAAACACTTTCTGAAATCCTGATACAAAGTCTTAAAACATAGGCATTCATGTGTTTTCATACCTAATCAAGAGATTATCTATGGTTATCCCTTTGTTATTAGGGATAACCTTTTTTACCTTTCTCATCCTTAAAAACCTCCCTGGTGATGCCGTCACAAATCTTATTGCAGAGAGAAGCTCACCAGAGATTATAGAGGAATTAAGGCAAAAATTAGGCACAGATAAACCTTTTTTAATGCAGTATCTTGGTTATCTAAATCTACTTTTAAGCGGAAACATGGGCAAGTCTTTAATAAACCAACGGGATGTTGCAGAGGAGATAAAGAAAAAATTGCCAAATACGATTAAACTTACCTTTTTAGCAATGGCTTTTGCCATACCATTAGGTATAACTATTGGTTTTATAAGTGGTTACTCAAAAGATCCCACGATTACAAAGATACTTGATAGCCTAACCATTTGTGCCCTTAGTTTTCCTGTATTCTGGATTGGTTTGATACTGATAATCATCTTTAGCCTGACATTAAAGGTATTACCACCTTCAGGAACAGGTGCATTACAGTATCTGATACTACCAGCCGTTACACTCTCTATACCTGCTATAGGCAACATTGCAAGGATTACAAAGATATCTATTAGTGAGGTATTGCATATGCCATACATCCTAACTGCACATGCAAAAGGGCTACCACCTTTAAGGTTAAAGATTTTACACATACTCAAAAACGCTATTATCCCTATCGTCACCATCATTGGGCTTGATATTGGAAGTTACTTAAATGGGGCAGTAGTAACGGAAACCATATTTGGCTGGGACGGTATCGGTAAATACACAATGGAGGGCATAATTAGGAGGGATTATCCGGTCATATTAGGTTGTGTGTTGGTAGGGACTACAATCTTTGTAATCATCAATACTCTAACAGATATCTGTTATCACATCCTTGACCCAAGGATTAGGCATGAAATCAAAAGAGGGTAAGATATCCATTTTTATCTTACTACTTGTCGTGTCTGTATCTTTTTCTTCATCTTTGATTGGATTTGACAATTACAACGAGATAGACCTTGATATTATTACAACTCCTCCATCTCTACAACACCCCTTTGGCACTGACATGAAAGGAAGGGATGTCTTTTTAAGGGTGCTTCACGGGATAAGGATTTCAATCGTGATATCAATACTATCAGTAATCATTTCCTCATTAATCGGTTTTATTATTGGAATCATCTCTGGATATATTGGTGGTAAGGTTGATCTATTCTTGATGACAATCGTAGATTTTATATTATCTTTTCCAACACTCCTGTTTGTCATTGCAATATCAATACTATTTCCACCGGGAATGTTGTCAGTAATAATCGCATTAAGTGCTATCGGATGGTCGTCATTTGCACGGATAACAAGGGGTATCACCCTTTCAGTCAAACAGATGCCCTTTGTAGAGGCATCCGTATGCACAGGTTGCAGTCATACAAGGATCTTATTAAGACACATCGCCCCTCAATGCCTGTCTACAATCTTTATTTTAATGGGCATAAAGTTAGGCGGCTTTGTCCTTGCAGAGGCAACGCTGGGATTCTTGGGTTTGGGCATTCAACCACCAGAACCATCATTAGGTGCTATGGTGAGCAGCGGAAGGCACTACCTCCTTACTGCACCGTGGATCTCCGTGTTTCCCGGATTGGTTATATTTGTGATTGTATTTTGTTTTAATACAATTGGTGAGTCTCTAAGAAAGGTTTATGATATAAGGGATTGATTACCTCTCCCGAAGTTTTTCTTCCTCTTCTTGCTCTGTTTTACACTCTATACACATCGTAGTCACAGGTCTTGCCTGTAACCTCTTAATATCTATCTCCTTGCCACATGCCTCACATATGCCATAAGTCCCATTTTCAATCTTTTCAAGGGCAGTATCTATCTTTTTTAACAACTGCCTTTCTCTACCCTTAAGCCTAAGGGAGAAGTTTAAGTCTATCTCTGCGGATGCCTGATCACCCAATTCCGTTAGATTATTATTTTCAGGTATCTTTGCCTTACTAACATCAGCATCTGTTAAAAGGGCTGACCTTTGTTGTAGAAGCGTTTTTTTGATCTGCTGTATCTCTGTTTGTCTTTCTGTTGTGTTTTTTCCCTTTTTGTTCTTCATAACTTACTCCAAATTCATGGTCATTAACGATAACAAAACCACAAAAAATGTGTCAAACCTGTTAATGTCAAAAATAAAAGGAACTTCCAAAGTATGTATGAAAACATGTTTAAATGTTAACTCTTGCAAAAGTCTGCTATTGACCTAAAGATTGACTCCTCGTCTAATCCGTAAATCTCTCTTAGCCTTTTTTGGGAACCATGCTCAATAAAGACATCTGGTAGCCCTATTCTTAAGACCTTTACATCAAAGACAGCATTATCACAGAGGCACTCCAATACAGCACTACCAAAACCACCTGCTAAAACATTCTCCTCAATAGTAACCACCCTTTTTATCTTCTTCACCTTATCAATAATCAATTCCTTGTCTAAAGGCTTTATAAACCTCATGTTGACAAGTGTCGGGTTTATACCTGATTGCATTAATCTGCCTATGATTCTTTTAACTCTCAATACTGTATTGCCTACTGCCAATATCAATATGTCATCCCCATCACTCAATACCTCTGCCTTACCAAGAGTAATCTGGGATGAGATATAGCCATCATCAAGTATTGTAGGAGCCTTACCCCTTGGAAACCTTATTGCACAAGGCACATTGAGGCTACAACCAAAGGCAAGCATATCTTTCATTTCATCAGCATCTTTAGGTGACATGATGACAATATTTGGGATATGTCTTAAATATGAGATGTCAAACACCCCTTGATGAGTGGCTCCATCTTCACCAACTATTCCGCATCTATCAATTACGAACAAGACTGGCAGGTTTTGAAGACAGACATCGTGGATAATCTCATCGTATCCCCTTTGTAAAAATGTAGAATATATCGCCACAACTGGCTTCTTGCCTTGTGTTGAAAGTCCTGCTGCAAAAGTAACGGCATGGGGTTCGGCAATCCCAACATCAAAAAACCTGTCTGGAAACCTTTCTGCAAATGCTGAAAGCCCGGTTCCCTCCTTCATAGCAGCGGTAATTGCAACAATCTTTTCATCCTTTTCAGCTAACTCAACTATTGTTTTACCAAATACTTCACTATAGGTAAGGTTTGTTGCCTCATAGTATTGAGCATTGCCATTTTTTAGCCCCTCACAACTGTCAAATGGGCCTGTGCCATGATAAATACAAGGGTCTTCTTCTGCAAATTTATATCCCTTACCTTTTGCAGTAACTATATGTAATAGGATTGGACCGTGTAATTCCCTTACTCCTATGAGTGTATTTATGAGCATCTCAATGTCATGTCCGTCAATGGGGCCTATATACTCAAAACCCAAATCAATAAACAATCCACCGGGAAGAAAGAACCCCTTCAAACTCCCTTCAGCCTTTTCAGCCAATCTCGTGAAAGTGGAACCAATCTTTGGAATCCCTTCAATTAGTGCCTTTGTTTCTTTCTTAAACTTCCTAAAAAAAGTTGTGGTTTGAATCTTGATAAGATAGTTTGAAAGGGCACCGACATTAGGGGATATAGACATCTCGTTGTCATTTAGGATAACGATGATATCCTTCTTGAGATGACCAGCATGATTTAGTCCCTCAAAGGCAAGCCCTGAGGTCATAGCTCCATCACCAATAACTGCAATCACCCTTTCCTTTTGCCTTTCTATTTGCCCTTTTTGTATGTCTAAATCCCTTGCCACAACCATACCTAATCCTGCAGAAATGGATGTGGAACTATGTCCTGTTCCAAAGATATCGTGTGGACTCTCTGACCTCTTCGGAAAGCCTGAGATACCTCCGTGTTTTCTTAAACTGTGAAATTCATTGTATCTGCCAGTGATTATCTTATGTGCATAACACTGATGCCCTACATCCCAGATTATCTTATCAGTTGGGGAATCAAATACATAATGAAGAGCAATGGTCAACTCAACTACACCCAAGTTTGATGACAAATGCCCACCATTAAGTGATACCCTCTCAACTATTGTAGAGCGAATGTCTTCTGCAAGTTTTTTTAGTGAATCTAAACTTAACGATTTAATATCTTGAGGAGATGTTATCCCCTGTATCATTGACATCTAAGCCTTCCTCTCTAATAGATATCTCGCTATCAATCGTAAAGGTTCTGCCTTTTCACCAAAGTGGGCGAGACATTGTATTGCCTCGTCAATTAAATACTTCACCTTCTCTTTAGACAAATCAATCCCATAAAGAGACGGATATGTCATCTTTTTTCTTCTCTCATCAGAGCCTTTGGTCTTGCCAAGTGTCTCGGTAGATTCAGTAATATCTATAATATCATCAACTATCTGAAATGCTAACCCTATGTTTGAGCCATAGCGTGATAGCAATCTAACATCCACTTCAGGTGCATTTGCTAACATTGCACCAATGCTTACAGACACCTTTATCATCTCAGCAGTCTTATTTGTATGTATGAAATGTAATGTAGGCTCGTCAGGTTGTTTATTCTCTGACAGTATATCCATCGCCTGACCAATTACCATGCCATTAAGACCTGCAGAACTTGCAACCTCATTTATTACTGACAGTATCACTTCTGCAGATACACCTTTTGACAAGTTTGCCCTATACACCTTTGATGAAAATATCCTGAAAGCCTCAGTCAATAGACCATCTCCTGCAAGTATTGCAATTGCCTCACCGAATACTTTATGATTTGTTGGTTTACCCCTTCTTAGATCATCATCATCCATGGCAGGTAGGTCATCATGGATAAGTGAGTAGGTATGTATAAACTCAAGTGCAGAGGCATAGGGAACGATCTCTTCGCCTTTTGCTCCAAACACCTCGTAAGATGCGATACAAAGCACAGGTCTCAGCCTTTTACCGCCTGCTGTTAAGGAATAACGCATAGAATCAAAGAGCACAGCAGGTTTTTGAGAGCCTTGAAAATAACTCTCTATAAATGAATTGACAAGACCTGCCCTATCTTTGATGTATTTTTTTATATCCATGCCTTACATTATCGTTTAAAGGATAGCCATTTTGCAATCAAGATCACACCTTGAAAAATCCTTACAGTTTAAAAAACTTCCATATAAAGTGCCTTTTAAGAATAAGAAGATTATGGTTAGTCTTACTTCATAAGTTGCTTAAAGGCATCTAAAACCATGTCAGGTTTAATCTCTTTCATACAAGTTAGTCTTTCACATTTCTTTTTGTAACAAGGCACACAAGATATATTTGTCTGCACAACCCTGCAACCTTCACTAAAAGGACCTGTCCTCAATGGGTTTGTAGGACCAAATATAGCCACAAGAGGCTTTTTCAGTGCTGCTGCGATGTGCATAGGACCTGTGTCATTTGATATAACACCTTTTGCATGCCTAATAAGACAGATCAATGACTGAATCGTTGTCTCTCCAGCAAGATTCACAGCCTTACCTTGTGAAAGGCTACAAATAGTATCTCCAATTTGTCTATCAGCACCACTACCGACTATTAGACAGATATCATCAAGCCTTGAGATAACCTCTGCAAATCTTTCAGGCATCCACTGTTTTGTCTTCCAGCGTGCACCCGGAATCACAACATAATACGGCGTGTATCTCTTTATTATATCCTCAACCATCCTTGATGGTTTTATAAGAGGCATTGGGAACTCAATCTTATCATAAAGACAACCTAAAGCCTGTAATGTTTTCATGTATCGTGTTACTGCGTGGGTATCTTTATCAACTTTTACCCGTATGTTATAAAAAATAGGGCTAAACTCCCTGCCCTTGCTAAATCCTATCCTAACTGGTGCTTTACTTAATCCTGTTATTAGACCACTCCTTAAAAGTCCTTGCAAGTCAATAACAACATCATAATGCTCGTTTTGTAATTGCCTTGACAAAGATACAATATCATGTATGGTGTGTTTAAAGGCAGACACTTTTTTCCATTTATCCTTGTCAATTACCCATAGTTTTTTGACCATAGGATGAGTTTGTAGCAGGTCTTCTAATCCCTTTGCGATAACCCAATGTATCTCAGCATCTGGATAGTTAGCATTTATAGCGTTTAAAACAGGGAGACTATGTATCACATCCCCCATAGAACTCGGCTTTACAATTAATATCTTATTGTATTTGCATGCTTTTAGCATTTTTATATCATACCTCAAAAATCGTCTTTTTTTAAAGAAGATTGTCCTGTATAAAACCTACGATACATCTACACTCATAGATTACTTTGACATGGAACTCTAAAGGATAGACTATGCTTATTCAATAAATTTGTAATACGATTAGTCCTTCTTTCTTACTTTGTGGATTAGAAATGACATAAAAAAAGGGACAGTTCATACATAAACTGTCCCTTTTTGCTGATGAATATTAGTGTGCTGCGTCCCCGCCAGATGCCTCTTTTATAGAAACGGCAATCTTGTAAAGTATGGTTAAAACAAGTGCTCCTACAGCCCATACTGCAAGTGAAATAGTAGCCTCTGGAACCGTTGGCCAGTATTCTGTTATCTTCTCAAACGGATTAGGCACAAAGCCTCCTACGATAAGACCAAATCCTTTATCAATCCACAATGAGAAGAACACGCATATTGAGGCAATTGCAAGGATTGTTTCATTTCTACGGAGTTGAGGGAAAAGTAGTAACACAAGTGAAACTACAGCTAGAATTGAACTAATCCACATTAGCGGCACAAGCTTGCTATATCCTTCTAAACCAACATACAGATAAACAAAAGGATGTGTATGACCCGGTATTGCACTATAAAATGCTGTGAAAAACTCTAACCCTAAGAAGAAGACATTGGTTATCATAAAGTAGGTGACAATCTTGCCCAATGCCTGAATTGCCTCTTTACCGGGATCAAATTTTGTAAACTTCCTGACAATCATACACAGGATTATTAGCAGAGCAGGACCACTTGCAAATGCTGATGCCAAGAATCTTGCAGCCATGATAGCTGTGAGCCAGAAGTGCCTTCCAGGCAAGCCTGCGTATAAAAATGCTGTTACTGTGTGGATTGAAGGTGCCCATGCAATTGAGATGTAGATAAAGGGTTTAATCCATTTTGGAGGAGCAATACCTTTCTTTTCTGCATGCAATACCGTCCATCCAACTAATAGATTGAGAAACAGATAGCCACTTAAAACTACCATGTCATAAAACATCACCGAGTTTGGTGTTGGGTGCAGGATGACATTTAAAACCCTCAATGGTTGGCCCATATCTACAAAGATAAAGAGCATACACATTATAACTGCAGGGATTGCAAGGAATTCACCAAGGATGGTTATCTTACCAAATGCCTTGTAGTCGTGCAGATAATAAGGTAAGACCACCATCACTCCTGATGCTGCAACTCCAACCAAAAAGGTAAACTGTGAGATATAAAAACCCCACGAAACATCCCTACTCATACCAGTAATGCCTAATCCTTGAGCGAATTGTTGGAGGTAGAACAAAAAGCCCGCCCCGATTATCGCAAGTAGGAATACTATCCACCCCCAGTATGTTTTGCTGCCAGAAAGGGCTTTATCCAACATGTTCGTGTCCTCCTTTGTTTTCTTTGTCAGACACCACATAAAATACGCTTGGTAAGGTGCCTAAATCGGGTTTTCTTCTAATCGTAAATTTGGTTGCTATTATCTTTCTAATCTCAGAATTTGGATCCTTTAGGTCTCCAAACACTATCCCACCATTTGAGTGTTCTACGCAAGCAGGAGGTTTACCAACAGCAAGCAATTCATAGCAGAAGGTGCATTTTTCAACCACACCCTTCATCCTTGTTGGAAACTCTGGATTCATCTCCTTTATAAAAGGTCTTGGATCCCTCCAGTTAAAACTCCTTGCACCATAGGGGCATGCAGCCATGCAAAATCTACAACCGATACAACGGTGCATGTCCATCATCACAATACCATCAGCACGCTTAAATGTCGCTTTCGTAGGACAAACCCTTACACATGGGGGATTGTCGCAATGGTTACAAAGGACTAAGTAGGGTTGATGTTTGATTGCATCACCCATGTAAGGGCTTTCTTGACCAGGGAATGAATGCTCAAACGACTCTGGCCATATCCATTTTATCTCGTCCTTTGGATTTGGTATAGCTGGCACATTGTGCTTTTTATGACAAACATCCATTATCCTTCTTATGTCTTCTTGATTTAACTTGCTCATATCAATCACAAGTCCCCAGCGCGATGCCTTTAGCTCTTTAGGGTCTCTCACATATTGGGATGCCTCTAAAATACCAGACCTCAATCCAGTAAAGGCTGAAAAGCCACCCAATCCTGCGGCAACCGAGAGACCAGCAATCTTTAGAAACTCTCTTCTCTTAATTGCCATCTTTACGCTCCTTCCTTGGGTTCTATGTGGCAGTCCCAACAATAAGGTTTGACAGCCATATAATTATGACACTCATCGCAAAACTTCTTTTTATTTGAGTGGCAATGCATACAAGTATTCTGCAAACTCATGTTGTATGTTTTGCCATCCGTTGCAACATAAAACCTCTGTCCATCTCTTACAACCGCATCCCTCCAGTCATTTAACATCTGCATATGTAGGGTCTTCATAGCATTTTTAGACTCTACGCACTGTTTCTTCTCCATCGCTTGTATTGCTGGTGTGTCTATCCTTGGATCTGGTTTTACCACTGGCTTTCCTATTGCAGTGTAGTAAAATGGGAATGCGACAAAAAGTAAGAATATACCGATACCAATTATTATCTTACCTGAATCATACATGCTATGCTCCCTCCTTTCCTGGCAGAGGCTCCTGACGGAGATTTGTTTCTCTTGGTTTCTCTCCCTTCATAACAAGGGCATTTGCTACTAACTCATGCACACCAGTTACCCTTACACCCGGATTGTAGTAGTCCATCAAGGTAGAAAGGGTTGCCCTGTCAATAGCACACACATTTGCAAGCATGTTTACCCCATACTTCTCTTTCACATACTTAACCGCCATAGCCCTCGGTAATCCACCACGCATCCTCAATTCCATATTCTCACCAGCATTTAGTCCAGTGCCACTACCACAACAGAATGTCTTTTCTCTGATAGTATCTTCAGGCATCTCGTAGAAATGGTTACAAACATTTTTAATAATGTATCTTGGTTCTTCAAGTAATCCCATGCCTCTTGAGGTGTTGCATGAGTCATGGTAAGTTACTATCAGGTTGTCATTCCTTGATGGGTCTAATTTGAGTTTGTTGTTTCTGATTAAATCTGCGGTAAATTCAGTTATATGTATCATCTTTGTGGTCTTTGCATTTTCAAAAACAGTGCCTGTAATAGGTGATTTTGGCACCTCAAGGAAGTCAGCAGGACCATTCCATGTGTCCATATACTGGTGTATTACCCTCCACATGTGTCCGCATTCACCACCGATGATGAATTTAACACCGAGTCTCTTCGCTTCTGCGTATATCTTGTAATTGAGCCTCTTTGCCATCTCGTTTGATGTAAAGAAACCAAAGTTTCCACCCTCTGATGCGTAGGTGCTCCAAGTATAATCTAAACCAAGTTCATGGAACAGCATCAGATACCCCATACATGTGTATGTGCCGGGATCTGCAAAGAGGTCACCTGACGGCGTTACAAATAGGATCTCAGCCCCTTTTCTATTAAACGAAGGCTCAATCCTTATCCCTGTAATCGTCTCTATGTCATCTAAGAAAAACTCAATACTTGATTTGATGGTATGTGGCTCTAATCCTAAATGGTTTCCTTTAATATAACAGTTTGCAACAGGTCCAGAGATCCAGTCGGTGTTTAGACCTAACAAGTTAGTAAATTCACGCACCATCATGGTTATCTCTGCAGTATCAATACCATATGGACAGAAGACAGAGCATCTTCTACACTCTGTGCATTGGTAGAAGTAATACCACCATTCCTTCAAGACCTGAAGGGTAAGTTCTCTTGCACCTGCAAGCCTACCAAATATCCTTCCCGGAGCGGTAAAGTATCTTCTGTATATAGACCTAAAGAGCTCTGCCCTTAAAACAGGCATATTTTTGGGGTCCCCTGAACCAATGTAGAAATGGCACTTATCAGCACAGGCTCCACATCTTACACATATATCCATGAACAATTTAAATGAACGATACTTGCTGAGCCTGTCTTTGATTGCATCCATGACGGTATTTTCCCAGTCATGTGGCAATTTCCAGTCCTCCTCTGCAGGAGACCAGTCCCTTGCATTTGGGAAACCAACTATTTCTAAGTTTTTACCCTTTGCACCCCAACAGAATGTGTGCTCCTTAAACTCAACAGGAGTATCCATCCAATCGGTAGAAGGGGTTTTGCTGTAATCAATATCTGCTATAAGATCTTTTGGTTTTTTAGTGAATTTTGCCATGGTTACTCCTTCTCTACTGGTATACCAGCTTTTTTCATTTTATCCTTGAATTCATGTTCATATTCCTCATAAGAATGAACCTTAACAGGATAGTTCCACGGGTTGACATGTCTTTCCATGCGACTATTATTTGCAAGGTTACGAGTTGGGCTTAAGAATACACCACCCATATGCACAAGTTTACTAAAAGGGAAGTAGATAAAGAGTGTGCACACTAAGAATAAGTGGACATAAAAGATGGATCCTATACCTTGTGGTATTTGAGGGTTAAGTGTGACTAATCCCATCGTAAGGTTTTTGACCGCAACCACATCAACCTTTGTGAAATACCTCATCAAAATACCCGTTATCGCTATTGCAAATATCAAGAAAAGAGGGAAATAATCAGCGGGTAATGAGATATACCTAACCTGTGGAATAACTATCCTTCTTAGGAAAAGGAATAAAACCCCTGCTGTTAAGGTTAACCCCGTGATATAGACTAATGGCACTCCTACCTGGAAAAATGAGTCCAAAGCCTCCAGTATGTGTATCACATCAGGGACATCCCCAACAAAGAATCTTATGTGTCTAATAAAGACAACCAAGAAGGAGTAGTGGAAAACAATAGCAAAGAGCCATAACCACTTATCCGAACCATACACCACCTTACCATCATGCAACTCCGTTTTGAGATTCCTAAACAATGAGCGAAAGAAAAAGACCTCAAGTATCATCCTTGCAAAGGTCTGTGTGCATGTTGAAGGATTCTCTAATTTGTCTTGTTTGATCCACGGTAATGACTGTTGTTGCCCACAAGTAGTTGGGATCCTAAAAGGCACAGGGCTTTTACCCCAATCAATTACCCTCCAAATCATCCCTGCTACAAAGATGATAAAGGCAAGATATGGAATAACTATGCCAAATACCGCTTCCAAACCTGCCGCCTCAACTCCAGCAAGGGAGACAATAATAAGAACAATTACAGCTGCTAAAGGAACTAACATCTTCATCATCATGTCTACCCCTTTCCTTTTTCATTATCAATTACCCCAGTAACAAGGTCATTGACCCTTTCATCCTTTAATTCCATAAGTTGATTTGCTACTTGGAGTAATCTAAAATTTCTCTTTTCGGCTTCTCTTACTCTGATCTCAAATAAGTCCTCTCTACATTGCATATAGATGTCAAATGACATCAATGCAATCTTTTCAACCATTACGCTTACATATTCTTTAGCATCCTCAGACAACTCAGGCAAAACCTCTTGGATGACCTTCTTTAATAGGAAAACAAAAGATATTGCCTCTGATGGGGAGAAGTCCTGAATTGCCCTAATCCTTATGATGTCATCAAGGCACTTCTTCAAGATGCTCTCATCCATTCCTAAAGACAACTCATTGCAAATGCCTGATAACCCTTCTTTTAAGGTGAAGCCTACTGGATTTAAGAATTGATTTTTTTTTGACTTGAGAAAATCTGATGTTTGTGAGGGATATGAATCTGCTACTAATTCAAACCACTTCTTAGCAATTTGTTCTTTTTTTTCACTGAGAAGTGATTGCACAGTCATCTGCAGATATTTCTCACCCCCTTTTTAATTTTTTTCTAATGATTGAAAGAACAACCAAATAAAACTGAAAAGGGCGTCTCCCTCATTGGAAAAGACGCCCTTCTTTTCTGTTATACGCAGCCTGTCGGTTTAGGTAACCCTGCGTACCTACAAGCCTGTTTTGCAGGGCCATCAGGGAACAACTCGTAGAGATATTTGGTATTTCCTTTTTCAGGACCCATTACCTTGCCAATCTCTTTTACAAGGATCTTAATCATCGGTGCAATCTGATACTTTTGATAGTAATCCCTCAAAAAGTTGATGACCTCCCAATGGGCATCCGTCAAAGTAAGCCCATCATTTGATGCTAACTGGGTTGCAAGCTCTGGTGCCCAGTCATCAAGATTGACTAAATAACCGTCCTCATCCACCTCAAGTTGTTTGCCTTGAAATTCAATTGTTGGCATTTACGACCTCCTTTATTGTTTTTTTGAGATTTAAGACAGGATTTAAATTAAAGTGTCATAAACAATAATATAGGGTATTATTGCAGGTCAAATAAAAATAAATTATTAGTTTATTTAAATCATTAATTCACCCAGTAAATAAACCTTTTTATTATCTCAATGACATATTTTAAAGTCCATGCCTATATTCTTTTGCCTTGTTTATCAACCCTTCAGCCCAATATTTGCAACCATAAGCATGAATATGTGTGTAGGTTGCAAGACAATTTTTAAAGAAAATTCCATCCTTGCCATTAATTATCCCTTTTCCTCTTTTAACAATAAAGGCAAAATCACTCCATTTATCAGTAAAATGAGCAGATGAGTAATGAAACTCATGTCCCCTGATAATTGTATTCACAGGATAGAATGGGTTCTGGTTATAGACCTCAACTTCTGTGTAGCCATGACCTTGGGGTTTTTTATTCATCCTAAAATTGATTGGAAACACTCCGACCATCTCATAACTTTTTTCATCAATGAAAATAGTCTGCCCTAAATACATCAAACCTCCACATTCTGCATATACTGGTATCCCTTTAAAAATAGCAGACCTAATTGATGTTCTAAGTAAGTGGTTCTTTTCAAGTCTTTCTACATTTGTTTCTGGGAAACCCCCTCCGATGTAAAGTGCATCAACATCCTTAATAGTGTTATCTGTCATTGAATTTATAGTTAAAACATCTGCCCCCATCATTGAGAGTGCATCAATGTTTTCTTGATAGTAAAACTGAAAGGCTTCATCTCTTATGACCCCAATTCTAACATCAGGTTTGGCTTTATTTTGGTATTTTAATGTTGATATCTGTTTGCTAAAAGGTTGGGATGAGTTAGCAATCCTTAAAATAGCATCTAAATCAAGATGCTTGTTAGCCATATCAGTTAAGGAATCTATAACCACTTTTGATTGACTGTGTTCAAATGTAGGGACAAGTCCTAAATGTCTTTCAGGAAGTTCAATGCTACTTAAACGAGGAATAACGCCTACAACAGGTATTCCACAGTATTTCTCTATTGATTGTCTAATGACAGACTCGTGCCTTTTGTTTGCAATCTGGTTTAGAATCACACCCCTTATAAGCACATCATCGTCCATCTTCATACAACCTAAAACGATTGCAGCCACCGTTCTTGTAGTCTTTGTGCAATCAACAACAAGTATTACAGGTGATGATATTATCTTGGATACTTCAGCGGTGCTAAATGATCCTTCTGCATCTACACCATCATACAACCCCCTGTTTCCTTCAATGATTGCTATATCTCCATCAAAATATCTAACAAACAAATCTAATACATTATCCCTTCCAATTAAGTAAGGGTCAAGATTATAGCATGGGGATTTGCTTGCAAAAGACATCCACCCTGCATCTATATAGTCAGGACCTTTTTTATACGGTATTACTTTCATCTTCTGTGACAAGGCACCTATCAATCCTAATGTGACTGTTGTCTTGCCACACCCTCCTTTTATGCCTGCTATCACAACCCTTGGATATGTTTTATGATTCATATGTCTCGTATATCTTCAAAGAATCTGAAAAAACATCCTCTTTATTTGTTGTATTTTTAAGCAATCTCTTTTGATGATTTATGAAATCACCTTTATTTTCCATTCCGATACCTGTCAATATCAAAAATTCTTCAAACACCTCATGAAATATCGGCACCTCAAATATACCATGTTTACCATACAAAAAGTCCCTATATGAACTTGATCTTCTTACATCTTTAATGACAGACATCATAAAGGGTCTTTGTGCCCTTATCAGATTACGATATTGATAAAAATTATCCCTTACTATTTTGTCAACAAAAACACCATCTTGCCAGATCAAACTGGTGTTATCCAGAAATCCACCACATTTCTTGAAAACATTTGCCCTTTGATATTGAATTATCCTGTCTTGAACAGACTCATCAAAGATAGCACTAAAGGGGATTAAACTACATTGTAAGGGCTTTATCCCTTCAAGTTGTAACATACACCTTTTATCTTTACCCAAAGCATTACACCTTTTCTGACGCCAATTCCCTCCAATAAACTCCCCTATTACAAAAAAATCGTTTACAGCAAGACCAACCTCCCCAAAAAAATCATTATCTGCTCTTGCCAGAGGGATGTATTTCCAAAATCCAATCGTGATTGGAAATACTTTGTAAACATGCATAATATCTTTATATGTTAAAAGTGTAGCACCTGTGCAGCAAACCTCAGCGCAAGAGATTGAACACCTAAAAAAGATTTTTTTATTCATACTATTGTCCATCTTAAAAACTTAAGGTTAACACAAAATCAATCTATAAGTGTAAAGACCTATACAAAAACTAAGTTATCATTTATGCCTAATGTCTTCACTTTGTTGCCTCTATTACTAAAGACCTACTTAACAAAACAGGAATAGAATTGAGGATCTTTAAGATATCAGCATTTTCTACAAATATTGATGTGTTTGCAGATTTGAAACTTTTTAAGACAATGGCATTGGAAATCTTTATCGGTAAATAAAAAAACGGTAGCAAATATTTGCAAACATTTTTATATCTATCAGGGTGTATCTTGATATCCCTAAAACCAGCCTTTGTTAACGCATAGTAAATATAATACGGATGCACAGGATTGATATGTCCTCCAAGCCCTTGAAAGTCATTTTTTTGGATAGGCAAGGGATTAAATAAAACTGGAAAGGTGCTAAAAAATACCCTTAACCTACTCGTTAAATTCATAATGTTGGGGGTAGTTATCAAGACAACACCATTGTGCCTTAAGATACGGTAAATCTCTCTGATGAAGTGAAAGATGTTTTCAAGATGCTCTATCACCTCAATACTACATACTGCATCAAAAAAATTATCCTCATATGGTAATGGTTTATTGAAATCACAAGAATTACATTGAATCTTGCTAATCTTGAAACTATCGGTATTATAATCACATGCATAAATGTGATTAGTGTAGTCTGTAAAGCCTAAATCTTTAAGTCTATCAATCAAAAGGGATGTGAAATAACCGCTACCACAACCAAGGTCTAAAATCTTACCATTTAGTAGATGTCTGCTATGGAGAACCTCTAACACCTTTTGATTTGTTATAGGTAATGAACGAGGTGTGATATTCATTTGTGCTATTTGGTATTTTGAAAGGATTTCAACATGAGGCATCCATGTGTAATAAAAAATATAAACCCTGCTTTTTATGGCAGGGTTTTATGAGATTTCTTTTAGAGATTAATTGAGATACGGAAGCAGTCGCTTTAGATTCTTCATATGTGTTTCATCAACAAAGGCTGGAGCCTTTAAGCCTCTTTTTCTTTTCCTGTTTTTGGAGGTCAGGATGTGTCTTCTGTAAGCCTTGTTTCTACTAATCTTTCCGCTTCCTGTAACCTTGAATCTCTTTGCAGCCCCTCTATGGGTTTTTAATTTTGGCATACTCTATCCTCCTCTATTTGTTACTTGGTGCTATGACCATTGTTATGTGATTGCCTTCAAACTTTGGTTGTTGTTCTATAGTAAACTTACCTTCAAGCATTTCGGTCAATTTTTGAAAAACCCTCATTCCTATTTCAGGTCTAACAACCTCCCTGCCTCTAAACATCATTGTAACCTTTGCCTTATCCCCTTCGTCTAAAAACCTTCTTATACTCTTTACCTTCAACTGCAAATCGTGATCGTTTATCTGTGGCCTAATCTTTATCTCCTTGACATCAACCGTCTTCCTTGAAGAGTGTTTCTTGCTTAACTGATACTTATATTTTCCAAAATCCATTATTTTACAAACTGGAGGCGCAATATTTCCAGCCACCTCCACGAGGTCATACCCCTTATCCTTAGCCATAATGATTGCTTCCCTTGTAGGCACTACCCCTATTTGTTTGCCTGTCTCATCAATGAGCCTGACCTCTTTTGCCTTAATACCTTCATTGAATCTAATCTCTTTGTTTATACTATCACCTCCTAAGTGTGTTGTTACTTTTTTGAATCTATCTCTTTCTTTAACATCTCAATCACTTCATCTTGCTGCATGGTTGGAAGATTTTCCCCAGACCTTTTCCTGACAGTTATGGTTTCATTGGCTGCCTCTTTTTCACCAATTATAAGTAGATAGGGTATCTTTCTTATTGTTGCCTCTCTTATCTTAAAACCAATCTTTTCATTTTCTGTGTTTAACTCAATCCTAATACCATGAGCTTTTAAATTCTCATATACCTTCCTTGCAAAGGGTTCAGATTTCTCTGATATGCTTAAGACAATAGCCTGCACAGGTGACAACCACAATGGAAATGCCCCAGCATAATGTTCTATGAGAACCCCAAAAAACCTTTCAAGAGACCCCATCAATGCCCTGTGTATCATAATTGGTCTATGTTCTTTACCATCAGCCCCTCTGTATGTAACATCAAACCTTTCAGGCAGATTAAAGTCAACTTGTATTGTGCTACACTGCCATGACCTACCTAAAGAATCCTTAATCTTTATGTCTATTTTAGGGCCATAAAACACCCCTTCACCTTCATCAATCTGGTACTTTAGCCCTTTTGACAAGAGTGCTTTTTTGAGGGCATCTGTTGCAATCTCCCAGTTCTCAAGCGTTCCAACATACTTCTCTGGTCTTGTTGACAAATATACATCATACTTATCAAATCCGAAAGTCTTAAGGATGTAGAGCGTAAAATCCAATATTCTTAGTATCTCTTCCTCAACCTGCTCATGCGTGCAGAAGATGTGTGCATCGTCCTGAGTAAATCCCCTGACCCTCATTAAACCGTGTAAGACCCCTGACCTTTCGTAGCGATATACTGTGCCTAATTCAGCGTATCTGATAGGTAGTTGACGATAACTTTTTAAAGAGGATTTATATATTGAAATGTGGAATGGACAATTCATAGGCTTGATTTCATAGGATATTTCATCAATCTCCATTGGTGAATACATGTTGTCTTTATAAAAATCAAGATGCCCGCTTGTCTTCCATAGATCAAGTCTTGCCATGTGAGGAGTAAACAGTATCTTGTAGTCTGCCTTTAAGTGTTCGTTGCGCCAGAAGTCCTCAATCGTTTTTCTTATGATAGCACCATTGGGATGCCAAAGAACTAATCCTGATCCAACATCTTCATTTATGCTGTAAAGGTCAAGGTCTTTTGCAATCTTTCTATGGTCTCGCTTTTTTACCTCTTCAAGAAAAACAAGATAATCCCTTAATTCTTCTTTTGTTGCAAAGGCTGTTCCGTAAATCCTTTGTAGCATCTTGTTTTTCTCATCCCCACGCCAGTATGCCCCTGCTATGCTCAAGAGTTTAAATGCCTTTATCATCCTTACACGAGGGATATGGGGACCTGTGCAAAGGTCAACAAAACCACCCTCTTCATAAACAGTGACGGTTTCATCTTTTATCTCTTTTAGTATCTCGACCTTGTAAATCTCCCCCTTTTCAGTAAAATACTCAATAGCCTCCTGACGAGACATCACATTTTTTATAAAAGGGGCATCAGCATTGATGATTTCCTTCATCTTGTCTTCAATATTTTTAAGGTCTTCTGGGGTAAGCGAATGCGACATATCAATATCGTAATAAAAACCATCTTCCGTTGATGGACCAATTGCAAACTTCGCATCAGGATAAATCTCCTTTACTGCATGTGCAAGCACATGTGAAGTGCTATGACGAAAGATGTCAAGACCCTGTTTATCTGAAAGGGTTATAGCATCAACAGTTACAGAAGATGGAAGTTCTTTATAATCCCTCACATCTATTAACTTTTCATCAACCTTAAATGCAACAATGTTAGACTTGATGACCTCGTCTTGAAGTGAATCTATTGGTACATTGCGGACAATACCATTGATTGATAACTGTATTATAACTGCCTCCTGATATCAAGATTGATTTTGCTGATAAAGGCATCACCAACTATCAGTTGGGTTGATAAATTGTGATTATGCGTTATTTTTTGCACCTTGGTGTTGAGGAGTTGTGTTAAGCATGTTGAAATCTTAAAAAAGGTTACACCTCTTTAGTTAATTACTTTCAGGTATTTTACACATTAAGTGTTTTTTTTTCAATGCAGTTAAAATGCTATCGTATACTGGTTGTTTTCCAATCCTTGTATTACAATAAACCAAAAACAATCCGTTACATAAGAATTTTTCTATTGACAAAGATATCAAAGTATTGTAAGAATTTTAAAACAAAAAATTTAAGGAGGCACAACTTATGAATCCTGAAGATATCAAATACCACAAGGAACACACATGGGTGAGGATATCAGGGAAAAAGGCTGTTGTTGGTATTACTGACTATGCACAAGAGTCGTTAGGCGATATTGTTTACATTGACTTGCCGGAGATTGATTCAACTGTAGAGGCAAACACAGAAATGGCAGAGATTGAATCCACAAAATCCACATCATCAGTGATTGCACCAGTAAGTGGAACAATAGTTGAGGTAAATGAAAAGTTGATTGATGCCCCAGAGATCATCAATGAAGAACCATATACAAAAGGTTGGATTGCAGTTATAGAAATGGATAATCCCTCAGAGGTTTCTGAACTCATGGATGTTGATGATTATGAAGCGTATATAAGTGAAGAGTCAAAATGAATGTAACCATTTTAGGAGCTGGTCCTGGTGGTTATGTATGTGCCATAAAATGTGCTCAATTAGGTGCACAGGTAACCCTAATTGACTCACATGAGGTTGGTGGCACTTGTTTGCATTGGGGTTGCATTCCAACAAAGTCCATTAATGCCTCAATAGAGGTCTTAAGTAAAATACGGCACAGCGAGGATTTTGGTATTGAACTAAAGGGAGATGCCATCCCTAACCTATCAAGGATAATAGATAGAAAAGACAAGATTGTGGCGACCCTTGTCAAAGGAATTAGAGGGCTACTAAAATCTCATTCAATAAATGTAGTGATTGGTCGGGGAAAACTGATTAGTCCCTATGAAATTGAAGTTGTAAAACCTGATAAAACCACTGAGATTATAAAGTCAGACAAGATTGTAATAGCAACTGGTTCATCTCCTGCAGATATCCCATCATTGCCCTTTGATTCTAAACACATACTCTCAAGCACAGATGCTCTGGCTCTGAGACAGATACCGAAGAGTATAACAATAATTGGTGCTGGGGTGATCGGTTGTGAATTTGCAACGATATTTAGTGAACTTGGTACAGATGTTACTATCATTGAGATGATGCCAAGATGCCTCATCACTGAGGATGAGGAGATAGCAGAAATCCTGACAAGAGAATTTAAAAAGAAAAGGATTAAACTTCTAACAGGGGTGAAGGTTATAAAATCTGAAATAAAAGAAAATCACACATCTGTAAGTCTTGAAGATGGCAGGGAGATTGTATCTGAAAAGGTCTTGGTATCTGTGGGAAGGAGGATAAACTCTGATGGTATCGGACTTGAAGAGGTTGGAATCCAGATAGGCAAAAGGGGTGAGATAATCGTTAACGAGATGATGCAGACAAATATACCAAGTGTTTTTGCAATTGGCGATGTTGTAGGAGGTATGTTGCTTGCCCATGTTGCATCTACGGAAGGGATTGTCTGTGCTTATAATGTTTGTGGCATAAAAAAGACAATTGATTATTCAGTGGTTCCAGCAACAATATTTACATCACCTGAAATTGGTTCTGTTGGCTTAAGGGAATTTGAATGTAAACAAAGAGGGATAGACTATAATAAGGGATACTTCCACTTTAGAGGTCTTGGTAAGGCTCAATGTATGGGAGAGATTGTAGGGATGGTAAAGGTTATTACACAAAAGGATAGTGACAAGATTATTGGTATGCATGTCATAGGTCCGCATGCCTCTGATCTGATACACGAAGGAGCGATTGCAATAAAACACGGTCTAACCTCTCAGCAAGTTGCTAACACGATACACTCTCATCCAACATTATCAGAGGCAATAATGGAGGCTATGGAGGATGTGCATTCAAATGCTATACACATACCTAAAAAATGATTGTGGTAAATCAAAATACAAGGAGGCTTTAACATGAGTGAAATAGTAGAGATAATAGCAAGAGAGGTATTGGACTCAAGAGGAAATCCAACCGTTGAGGTTGAGGTTGAGTTGGAATCTGGGGTTGTAGGTTCTGCAATCGTTCCATCAGGTGCTTCCACTGGTACAAGAGAGGCATTAGAGATAAGGGATGGAGACAAAAAAAGGTATCAAGGAAAGGGTGTGCTAAAGGCGATTGACAATATTATTGACAAGATAGCCCCTCAATTAGAAGGTATTGATTCAGCCGAACAGTCACTAATTGATAGTTTGATGATAGAGATTGACGGCACAGAAAACAAGAGTAGTCTTGGGGCTAATGCAATACTTGGCGTTTCAATGGCTGTATGCAGGGCAACTGCAATTGAGTATGGTTTGCCATTATACCGTTACTTAGGAGGATGCAATGCAAAGGTGCTCCCAGCCCCGATGATGAATATAATAAATGGTGGCGCCCATGCCGATAACAACCTTGACATCCAAGAGTTTATGATAATGCCCATTGGTTTTGATGATTTTGCATCTGCCTTAAGGGCAGGTTCTGAGATATTTCATACACTCAAATCAATATTGAAGAAAAAGGGACTAAATACTGCAGTGGGTGATGAGGGTGGTTTTGCCCCTAATTTATCCACAAACGAAGAGGCTATCACAACCATCATACAGGCAATCAAAGATACTGGATACAAACCCGGTAAGGATGTTTATATCGCTTTAGATGCTGCTGCATCAGAGTTTTTCCAAAAAGGCAAGTATAAATTTGAGGGCAAGATGGTATCATCAAAAGATATGGTTGATTATTATTCAATGCTTGTTGAAAAGTATCCGATAATCTCCATTGAGGACGGAATGTCTGAGGCTGACTGGGATGGTTGGAAGTTGCTAACAGAAGCATTGGGCAAAAAGGTGCAACTTGTAGGAGATGATATATTTGTGACAAATACTACGATATTTGAAAAGGGAATAAAACAAGGGATTGCAAACTCAATATTAATCAAATTAAACCAAATAGGCACTGTTACTGAAACCCTTGATGCTATTGAAATGGCAAAGACTGCTGGCTACACTGCTATAATATCTCACAGGTCAGGTGAGTCAGAAGACACCATAATTGCTGACCTTGCAGTTGCAACAAATGTCGGTTTCATCAAAACAGGCTCAATGTCAAGGGGTGAAAGGATAGCCAAATACAACAGGCTTCTTAGGATAGAGGAAGAGTTAGGTTCATATGCACAGTTTAGAGGACTTGCTGGATTTTACAATCTAAGAAAGTAAACATGAAAAGAAAGCCCCGTAATCTAAGAGAACAGGTCGCCCTTATAAAAAGACGCAACAACATGATCTTCTACAGTGTTGTCTTTATAGTTATAGCGTATTTAGTAGGAGCCATACTCTTAGGTGACATGGGGCTTATCAAATACACAAAACTAACAAAAACCTCTCTAAAACTTGAATCAGAGATAAAGACATTGGAGGATGAAAACAGAAGGATTCGTTCTGAAATAAAGGCGTTAAAAGAAGACCCTTATTTCATAGAAAAACATGCCCGTGAGGAATTTGGATTGGCAAGAAAGGACGAATACATATTCTTATTCCAGCAATCTAAAGAATAAACATGTCTGAACACCCCCTTTACATCGCTTTTTTCTGGCATATGCATCAACCATCTTATCGTGACCCACTGACAGGTGAGTATCGTCTTCCGTGGGTAAGACTACATGGCACCAAAGACTATCTTGATATGCTACTGATCCTTGAGGACTTCCCTGAAATACATCAAACTTTTAATATAGTTCCTTCACTTTTTGACCAATTGATTGACTACATTGAAAGAGGGGCAAAAGATAAACATCTTATCCTAACATTAAAATCCCCATCTGAACTCACCGAAGACGAGCGGATGTTTGTTGTGGAAAACTTCTTCTTGGCAAATTGGGATACTATGGTAAAGCCTTATACACGCTATAATGAACTTCTTATCAAAAGAGGTGTGAGATTTTCAAGGCAGGATATCAAAAGAATACACAAGTATTTCACAGATGATGACATAAGAGACCTTCAGGTCTGGTTTAATCTTGTATGGATAGACCCAATGTTTGTCAGAAAAGAACCATTTTTACAAGAGATGTATAAAAAAGGAGCCTACTTCACTGAAGAAGAAAAGGTAGAGGTCATTAATCATCAATACAAGATACTCAGAAATATAATCCCTTCATACAGAAATGCCTTCCAAAAAGGCATGGTGGAATTATCTGTAACGCCCTTTTATCATCCAATACTGCCACTATTATGGGATACAAACAATGCACGGATTGCTATGCCAAATGTTGTACTTCCAAAGAGAAGGTTTGCATACCCTCAAGATGCTCAAGCACAGATAAAACTCGGCATAGAATTCTTTACAAACCTATTTGGTAAAGCACCTAATGGGATGTGGCCATCTGAAGGGTCAGTCTGTGAGGACATCGCAAAAGAGATACATAAACAAGGGATAAGATGGATTGCAACAGACGAGGATGTGCTATCTGCATCGTTAGGTTATGGCTTAAGAGACAGTAGTGGAGGTGTTACAACACCTGAATCACTTTACAAACCTTATGACTATGAGGGCATTAAGATATTCTTTAGAGACCACCGATTATCCGATCAGGTGGGATTTGTATATTCAGGACTTACTGCAGAGGATGCAGTGAAAGACTTTATTGGAAAGTTACAAACAATAAAAAACTCATTACCAAAAGATAGTGCATTTGTAGTTCCTGTCATACTTGATGGCGAAAACGCTTGGGAATACTACAAAAATGACGGACATGATTTTTTGAGTCTTTTATATGAAACAATTTCAAAGGACAAACGATTCAGGGCTATCACAATGTCAGAATATCTTAATATAAGCGATAACATTGGCAAACTACATAAACTACATGCAGGTTCATGGATAAATGCAAATTTTGGTGTGTGGATTGGACATGAAGAGGATAACATAGCATGGGATTATCTCACTCAGGTAAGAGAAGACCTTGAGAGATTTGCATTAGAGAATCCAAATTTTGATATATCTGAAGCATGGCGTTCTATCTATGCTGCAGAAGGAAGCGACTGGAATTGGTGGTATGGCGATGACCATAGCACCGACACAGCTGAAGAATTTGATGAACTCTTTAGAAGGCATCTGATGAAGGTCTATGAGGTAATCGGTAAAGAAATACCATCTTTTCTATATGTTCCTGTGCTAACTGAAGATAGAGAAGTCTTACCGGCAACACAGATAAAAGGATTTATTTACCCAAAGATTGATGGCACGATAACGAGCTATTACGAGTGGCTAAACTCTGCATTCATGGAGCACAAACAAACAGGTGGCAGCATGCATAAGATAGAAGGTTTTATCACAGGGCTTTACTACGGATTTAATGAAAGATCATTCTGCATAAGGCTTGATTCAGTCTATCCATTTAGAGAGATTAAAGACCCTATCATCGTTGAAACAAAGATTATAAAACCCATTGAATGCAAGATTAGGATACAGATTCGTGACAATAAGATATCAAGTAGTTTTATGATACTAAAAGATGCCCATTGGAAAGAGATATCAACCACAATCAATGTAGCAGTTGAAGACATTCTTGAGATGGAAATACCTTTTGACAACATAAAGGCAAAGGTAAATGATGAAATACAATTTTCAGTTCACATCATGAAAAATGGCGATGAGATTGAAAGATGCCCATGGCGTGGTTATATAACCCTAACCTGCCCTTCCCCTGATTACGAAAAGATGATGTGGTATTAATCCCTTATAAGAATTAGTCAATTTTTATCTAAAATCTTTAATTTATAACCCTTTCTACCAGATACCTTACAACCTCATCTGTAAACTTGTCTATCGCATCATCTGTAGTCCCTGCAAAAACAGTCCCACCAGAAGAAGTGGTTTCAACATCAAAACTGCCTATTGATTTGCCAGAATAATGGTCAATAACTGAAACCTTCCCCGAAACCTTTGCCCTTCCTGCCATGGCTCCAACCCAGAATCTCTCTGATCTTGAAACCAGAGCCATCTGCTCTATATCCACGCTTATTAACAAATCAGCCTTTTGCCCTTTTTCAACTAAACTGCTAAAGATGTTGGCTTTCTTCAACTTTTCTAAAAGAGTTGTCTCTATCTGATCTATCTCTTTTTGATTTTGAGGAATTACAGTTTTTACTACCACATTAGCAGTGATACCTCCTTTAACCTTAAACTCTGCATCAGGTCTTACAACGCTTTGCCCTGCACATCCTGAAAGTAAGACAAAGACCAAAATTATTAGACTAAATCTCCTTTTCAAGCATAAACCTCCATTTGTATATCTGATCCCTAATTGTCTGTGCATTTGTAGCATTTGGATTTAACTGTAAATAGATCTCCATGTTTTCAATCGCCTTACTATAATCAGATACCTTTTCATAAACTACTGCCTTATTAAAGTAAATCTGCGGATTAAAAGGCTGTATTTGTGATGCTCTATTAAGCTCCTCTATAGCCTCCTCAAATTTATTGTTTGAAAATAATACCTCTGCATGAAGAAAATGCCTTCTTGCATCATCTTTTAGTTCTATCAATGAAGGATTTGCAGAGATTATTCTTGCTATCCTGCTTCTAATTCTTTGAGCCTTTTCAGGTGTTGATAGTTGGATTAAACGGGCATACTCCTTGAGTGCTTGACTGTATTGACCTGCCCTTTCATATTCAATCGCCCTATTTTCAATCCTTTCAAAATAAGGTAATAGAGCCGAATAGAACTCACCTTTTATCTTATTGGTTATTAAAAGGCTGTCATCTGATTTATTATAGATTTTCAGGGCTTCCTCAAATCTTCCTAATTTAGCATAGGCAATTGCCTTAAGGATGGTCGCATAACTGTAGTCTTTCAATGAATACAATTCATTTATTGCCCTTTCATATTGACCATCCTTGAGAAAATAAGATGCTTTGGCAATCTTTAGATAATCATTTTGGGGTGATATCTTTTCAGCCTCTTCAATATATCTTTTAGCACTACCCTTGTCATTTATCTCAAGATAATTAAGAGCCATAATGCTCATGTATTCCACTACAAGAGGATTAGAGTAAAATCTTTCCCGTTTGATGTTTTTAGTAAATGTCTCTTCAGTTTCTGGCTTTTTAATCAGAAGTTTTACCTCTTTGCCTTCCTGTCCTCTTAATCTTTGAACTACCTCATTTATCTTCATATTAAGGGTGGATATCCCTTCAATATCCAAAATCTCGTAATTGGGCTTAAGACCTGCCTTTTCGGAGGGGCTATTTGGTTCTACGGATCTTATCTTTATGTATTCTCCATCATTTTTTGCAATACTAACACCAATCCCTGAAATTGTAAGATTCTTCAATACATTTTCACATGTTTTTATAGATTCATCATACCTTCCGATCTTAAAATAAAGCATGGCAAGATGTAGGGGTGCTTGTTCGTCATCAGGTCTTTGCTCTATGTATTTCTTTAAAACCTCTATTGCCTTATCAATCTTTCCTGCTGATGTGTAGAATTCAGAAAGTTTTTTCGTTAGATCAAATCTTTTTGGAGACAGAGATATTGCCTTTTCAAGTTGGACAAGTGCATCTTTGTATTTTCTTTGAGATAAATAGGCTTTATACAGCAATAGATAACCATCAGCAGAGTTGGGATGGAGTTGAATAACCATTTGAGAAGCAGCAAGTGCCTCTGTAATGTCATTATTTTTAAGCGACAAATTTGCCACTACCTTATACGATGTGGCATTTGACGGATCTTTGTTAATCAGCTGTTTTGCCTCTAAGATTTGAGAATTTTGGTTTGATAATGTCAAATTGATTTTATCAGTAGCATTTTTTAGTGAATTAAATATCGCCCGATAAGCAGTATTGCCATAATCCTTTTCATCAATGTTTGATACGAAACCAGTTTTTTCCATCCTTGCTGAACCATAACTCATGATGGGTAATGCAACAGGCAAGATATCGCTATCATATAAATCAAACTTTGTATAAACAACAACCTCCAATGATTCAGGGCAACACTTTCTCACAAAGTTTAATGTATCTACAGTTGAGTTTATGATAAGCGTGTCTTTAGATACTGCTGGAAGGCTCTTATTGGAGTATTTAGTCTCTCTAAATAGATTGTCAAAAAATACGGGAAGTGCCTGCCTTAATAGATTACCAGTAGGGAATTCAACTGTGTATATTACATTGCTGTTGAAGTCAGAATATATAGACTGTTTTGCTTGAGATTCATCTAAAATTATTAGGGCATTATAAGGAATCTTTCTTACCGTAGTAGATTCTTTAGGGGGCTCAATCACAAAGGGTTGCACCTTTGTGCTTATTCGCATTGGTTCACAACTAATCAGAGTAAAAATAAGAGATAATAAAATCAAGACCAATATCCTTTTCATATTTAATCTCCTTTTAGCCATTTATAGATTATCTTTTGCCCAGTAGTCATATCATCTTCAAATCTTTGCATAAACTCATCCTTATTGAAATCAAAGCCTAAAACATTAGCGGCACTTTCAGTCTGTGAAAGGAATTTATCAATAGAGGTAAAGGCAATCTTTGAATAAATCATCCTTCCAATATCCGATACACCTTTTGTAAGATTTGGCATTGGAATAAGAGAGATTCCATAGTCAATAGTTTCAGCCCCTGCTTGAGCAATCCCTTCCGTTTTTGCTGTAACAGCAATCTTTACGATTGGCAACCCCTTATCATAATACCTTGAGCCCCATTCCTTCCCATATTTTCTATCAAGCCTTTCAACAATCTTGCCCCCATACTCATCAATCTTTTCTCCAATCCTTTCTGTTATCTTTTCCTGTATAACATTCCCAAAGATACTATTGATATCTGGAACTGTAATCAATTTTTCATCATTGATACTTAAAGTGGTATTATCCTTGCTATTGACTGATGGCGATTGCCAACTAAAAGCAGTAAGTTGCCCACCAAGTGTTTGGAATGTAAAAGGAGAACTACTCTGACTTGTCTTTGGTTGCGTTTGCGTCTTTGCCTGTGCTAATAAAGAATTGTATTGAGAAAGAAGCTGTTTTTTCCTTTCTTCTTGTTTCCTTTTTTCCTCTTCAAGCCTTCTCTGCTGTTCATACTGTTTTTGCATCTGGGAAACATTGGTAGAATCATCATCAAACATCGCACCAGAAAGCCCTCCCAAAAAACCACTCATAAAGGCACCAAATAACCCTACTGCCATCTGCTGAGAATTTGAGAGTTTAGGGTTAGTAAATGGAGTATATACTGATGAACCACTCCCTGATGAACCACTTGTTATTGGTGTGCAACCTCCACAACCAACACATCTGTATCTCACGCCACCATAAGACACCTCTCTTACCTGCCCTTTTGGAATATATGTACCATCAGGCATCTGGCTACCTTCACATGACATCCCTGTTGGCATTGGGACACTACCTGCACATAGAATCACCGGTTGGAATATAAAAATTAAGATTGAAATAAAAACTAAAAACTTCTTTCCCACAGAAACCCTCCTAAAAGGTTTGTTGAATATCTATAATCTTGTCAACCTTGAAACTATAATTTTTAAGGTCATCAATGTTCATAATCTCTAAAACACCTGATAAGGAATTAAAGAAAACATAAAGGCTTGTATCTTTGAGAAATATTATTGGTTTTTCTGCCTGCAAAAACTCAAGTGCAGAACCGTTTTTTACCATTCCAACACCATTTGAGGTCTTATAAATCAATCCTGCCTTTTCATTGTAAAATATTTCTCTTATGTCCTGTCTTGGATGCATGTAAGTAATCAATTCTTTTTGTCTTCTAATCTCCTTAATTACTCCACCACTAGCAAGAAAAATATTTTCTCCCTTCCCACTTACTGCATTTATTGGCTCATCTGAAAGGTATATCCTCTGAAACTGTTTTTTTGAATTATCAAAGAGATATACCTCATACTTTTTCGTTTTCTTGTTAAGACCACTTGCATAAATTGTATTGTCCCCTTTAAACAATCTTGCTTCTTGAAATGGTAGAGAAGCAATTGACCTTATTGAAGCTGATGGGATCTTATCATCATTTTTAGTAATCTCAATGTAGCCCATACTTTCACCATCATCAAACAGCAAAACACCGTTATCAAGACATAAAACATCCTTCACATCATTTTTAATCTTTACCACATACCCTGTTGCAAGATTAATGAGTAGTTTTCCTTCATAAATAACAACGGGTTGGTTTTTAAAATCAATAAAAAATCTTATATTTTCATTAGATAAACCTTGAGTATTGTTTTTCTTTTCAGGCTGAAGTATCCATCTTGTCTTGACAAGACTGTCCTCTGGCAAGATTAGAAAAGTCTTTGAGAGGAATTTTAAATCTTCAGCATAAAGTGTATGAGCATACAAAAAGAAAAGAAAGAACAGCAGAAACTTAATATACATATTGAAAATCTATCAAAACAAAAAACTATTAGTCAAATCTACTATTTCCTATAAGACCTTTTTTTCTCATCCAAATTCTTGCATATAGACTAAAACCTTCTCTTGTTTAAGAAATATATAGCATATGGTAAGTCCACTTTAGAAACATGTTTTCTTTTAATGTGTATTTACAAAAAGTCATTTTCTTTTCCCCCAGTCAAATCTTATTGCCTTTTCTTTGCACACATCCAAGCATGTCCCACATAAGATGCACTCTGCATTTTCCATTTTGTTGTTTTGAACCATCTTTTGCACCTGAAGACTCATTGGACAGTGTTTATCGCATAAATTACACAGTTTACACACCTCTGGGGTTACTTTTAATTGTAAAGAAGCCCAGTTGAAGATGTTTCTAATCCTTCTACCAATAATCATAAAAGGTGCCATCCAACATAGATGATGACAAAATGCCCTCTTGCCAAAGACAAATGCAGGAATGACGATGAGTAAAAATAAGACCATAAAGTAAGTAATAAGTGCCTGAAGGGTAGTAACCGAGAGTCCATAGGTAGTAAGATAAAAGAAATCTACTGAATGATACCCTCCAGCCCTTACTGCTAATATGATAATCGCGATAATCCAAGGCACCCAGATAATCCATTTGATAGCATCTCCTCTTGTAACCTTTTTATCCCTTGCAATAAAGATTGCCTCCTGACACCCTGCAGCAGGACACAACCAACCGCAAAATCCCCTGCCAAATAACATGGCTATTAAAAACATTGAGGCAAAGACTATGAAACTGCCGTTGATAATACCCTTTGAACTTGCAACTAAGATGATAACAGGTGAGAAGTAATAAAAAATCGCAGGGAATAAGAAAAAAGATACTAAAATTAAACCCTTGCGTATTTTTTGCCGTTTAGTCAAATAATACCTCTTTTCTACCAAAAATGCTGTATGCTTTTTTTGTCTATTTAAGTAATTTTACAATATTCACAGTTCTTGGTGTTTATTTGCTTATACTGTATTTATACAACTTTCTTATAAAATTTCTGATACCAAGTCTTTTTTTAAAACAGTGAAATTTCTAATTTCTTCAAATCCACAAACTCATACTCTACTTTAGATACACAAAGGTCTATGGTGATTGATTTCAGTTTCTCATTTGTTATCTTAATTACATACCTGGTTGGTTAATATAAATTCTCTAAAAGATTTTAATCCCATTAATATTGTAGCTTTTTATGAGTTGTTTCATGTATGCTTACCTTAAACCATTTGCTCATTTTACATACACACTCATACCACCCAAATGATGCCGTTTATGTCTTTTTTATCATTCTATAAGAACCCTTTTTAGTGGTTATCCTACCATTCATACTTTATTAACTAATGCCTACCATCAAGAGTTTTCGGCAATGTAAATTTAAATGCACTGCCTTTACCCTGTCTCTTATACACATCT
>JAOAGP010000077.1 GCA_026415695.1 Thermodesulfovibrionales bacterium
TCTATACACTTTGTAACAAATAGTAAAGATGCATATAACTGACCACCATAAAATATATTTGCCACCTTATCACCCTTTGATAGACCTCCACGCAACATGCCATTGCCAAAGACTGTGCAGAAATTACGCCAATCCTCAACGCTAAAGTATGAAAACTTTGGGGCACCAGTAGTGCCTCCACTTTTAAAGACAATGCCATTTTCATGGCTACTTGTAATGAGTGTATTGTCTATTGGGGTGTTGGCATTCCAAAAACTCGTCTGTTCAGTAAGGGGGAGTCTTTGTAAGCCCGGAAAATCCTCTCCATTCTTCCACACATTAGCCCACAAATCTTGATAATACTGTGAATTATCCCGCACAAAGGTCAGATGTGTCTTCAATACTTCCATAAATTTCTTACCCCCTATGGTCGCAGATTGGTTTTATCTTGCCGCTTGCAGATACCCTTTGGATCTCGCTGTCAGGGACAGCCTTGACATCAAACTTAAAGGACAAGCCACTACTTAAACAATACTCTAACTCACCGTAGTTTCTAATTAATACCTCTCGGGCTTTCTCTGATGTTATGCCTGATATCTCTAATATCCACACCTCAAGCACAGTGAAGGCACCTTCATTTTTGATGTGTATCTGCACAGGTCCTGTGTAATTGAGTTGACTATCAAGTATGTCCACAAACCTTCGGTAGTTAAAAAACGGTCCCCCTGCCTTAAAAACATCACCAGTTCTACCTACAATCTCAAAAAGTGGATCCTTGCGTCCACAGGGGCATTCCTTGTCAATCCATCTGCCTGTATCTCCAATCTCATATCGGATGACTTGAGGATACTGACGAGCCTTTGATGTAAAAAGAAACCTTCCTACACCGTCTCTTTCCACAGGTTTGTCATCGTCTAAATCCACTATCTCAAGATGTTGTAATGAGCGTATAAGATGATGCACAGTGCCTTTACAATATTGACATTGATAGCCCATAGGTCCTGCATCATTTGAACCATACACAGCCGAACGGATCACACTTACGCCAAAGCCCCTTAAAAACTCCATCTGAGAATCAGATATCCTCTCCCCACCGTAAAAGACCTTTGTAATCTTACCTTTTAACCTATCTCCACAGGTATTAAATAGCCCTAAAATGTGTGATGGTGCACCTATTAAGACATTTGCATCGTTGTCAATGATTGCCTGAGCAATCTCGTCATAGTCTTCTACGAGTGCCATTGGTAACATCGGCACCTTAAGATACTCAAGGATACTCCAAAAGCTGATAAACCCACCGTATAGATGCCCTGCTGCAAAGAGGTTAATTACCCTGTCTTTTTCAGGGTCAAGCCCTGCTGCCACAAGTCCATGAGCTGCTGTGTGCATCTGAAGATGATAGTCATCCCATGAAAACCTTGAATACACCGTCTGCCCACTTGAGCCACCACTACGGACTACCAAATCTGCATCTTTTATTGCCATTGACCTTGCCTGAAACTCCTTTTTGGTTAATACAGGAGGTTTGGGTGTATCAGTGTTAGTTGAGATGTATGTGTCAAACTCTGAAATACTGCCAATGTTGGTTGCATAAGGTGCATCAAGGGTTACCCTTTTTGTGAGTTGCTGTAGTTCATATACACCATCATGGGGAGAGCCGATGTAACTGTCCACCATCTCTGCCACCCTACAAATCCTTGTAACACCAGCACTATAAAAGAGCCTGCTCAATGTAGCAAGGGATTTTACATCACAGGCAAGCCCACAACTCTGAAGCCACGCCCGCATTGGTCTAATCGTTTCTAAAACCTCATCTCGTCTAATAGGCTTCACCCAAATAGTCCTATAAAGTGGCGATGGGCTTAAACCACCTCGCTTGTCGTAAATAACCCTAAACCTACCCTCTGTATCCTCAAATACCTTCGTAAGCCCTAATGCCTCCTCTGCCCGTGCAACAGTTACTACTGTCGTAATCTCAGCCTGTTCATTGGTGTCTGGAGTTTTTGCTGGAATGGTAGGGGCTATGGTCTTAAGCCTCTCAAAGAGCATCTCTGCAAACCTCAATGCCTGTGATTCATCACTGTCAATTTCTACAAACACCGTCTGTGGACTTGAGCATGCCTGTTGGTCAAGCCTGCAGACATCACGGGCTACACCATTAACAACATCATCAAGGCTCTGTCGTGTGGGAGACTGATTTTTATCTTGAGGTGTAAATATCTCATCTGCCACATAGCCAAAAGATATCTTATGCCCCCAGACAATGAGCCTTACACCATCAGGGGTCATTGACTTAATCGCACTAATTGCCCTCTCACCACCCCACGCAGAGATTGCATCAGCGTATCCAAATAGTCTTTTAAGCCTTTCTGGTTGAGACGCTGGTATCTTTACAACTGCGATGTAGTCTTTGAGAAGCCCTGATGTGTCTAATCTGCACAGGGCATCTGCAAAAATGGCGGTAAAGTCTGAATCCTTCTCACTAATCTTGACGATATTGATATTGCCCACAGTCAATGATTCAACCAGTCCTAATGCCCCTACACTAAAGACATTTGCAGGCATCACATGGACAACACACCCCATTGGCATCCATGCCTCAAAGTATCTTGTTGGATAAAGCCTACTAAGAAAGCCGGGGTGAGAGGTGCCAAGCTCAAGACGAATCTTTTTCTTAAGATTCTTTTCTTTAAGCATCTCTGTGATAGCCCCCATCATCGCCTCTACATCTTCAGGTGTGGTAGTCTTGATTGCCTCATTGTAAAGGGCTTTATAGACCTCATCCTTTGTAATCAACCTTTCATTAAGTGTCTTTAAGGCTTGCATTAGGCAATCAAAAGGAAAGGGCTTTGAGAGGGTCTTTGTGATATGGTCATTAAGCAATGAAATAGCGTCATCTAACTGCTCATCATTAAGCCATTGGTTAAACCAGAAGTGTCTGTTCATGATTGTTTACCTACCTTTCAAAAACTCTGCTGCGGCTATTGCACAACTCTTATTTGTAGATGTCCCTGCCCTGCCTAATATCTCAAACCATGGCGTTGGGTATTCTTTAAGCGGACATGAGCCTGCTGGGTGTTTAACTGCCATATCACCCATAATAACACTGTGAGCAGCCACTGATGTGATGTATGGTGAAAGGAATGACAAAAATCCTTTTTGTCCATCAGGCACAGGCTTAAGGGTCTTTACATCCCTGACGATTACCCTTGACCATACAGGTTGGTGTAGATGATGCAGAGGGCAATCAATATAGGGAATGCTGTGTTCCACTGAACCGTAACTTTCTACAATATTTTGAGACTCAATGCCCAATTGGTTTTGTATCTGCTCATAAAATTGTGCCTTTGGGATTTCCTTGTCAGCATGCCCTTTCCATCCACCACCAAAGAAGACAAGGCTTCCCTTTGGTAATTTTATATCTTTGACCTTTAACTCTCGCATCCTCTCAAGTATGAAGTATAAAAAGGCTGGAAAGCCTATGATTCGCACAGGTTTACCGTCAGATTGCCATTTTTTAAGTGTCTCAATACAACCAAAGAGGTCAAAATCATGTTTGCCACTTCCAACATAACGAAGGCTCCAAAATTGATTTGCAACTGGTGCATATTTCATCAAGTAATTGTTGGTATTTGATGTCCCTACCTCAAAGCCTTCGTATGGTTCATAGGCGTTCATCAGGTAATTTGCTTGCTCATCACTTACGACACCACGATATTTCATCACTGTATCCACCATTTCCCTTGCTTTTGTTATGGTAAATTCATCAAAGAATATCTGTGACCTTTGTCCTGTAGTGCCTGATGAGGTAAGGTGTAGGAATACCTGTGAAGAATGTATTGACCGTATCGCATGGTATTTAAAGAAATTGGCAGGCAATAGAGGGATGGCAATCAAATCATCTATTGTCTTAATGAATTCTGGTCTAATGTTGTTTTGATTTGCAAATTCACTATACCATGGTGAGTGCTCAATGTGAAGTGCTATCACATCACGCATTGCCTCAATAAAAAAGATATCTGTCTTTTCATCAGGTTCATATGGGCTGTCTAAACTGCAAAACCTAACGATTGATTGAGGTATGTCAACACTAACCGGTCTTAATGGTTCGTCTATCATGGTTTATCTCCTTCTATAATATTTAAGAAATTAATAAAGAGCCAATAAAACAAATGAAAACTCATCAATCTATTCAAAAAAGTTGGTTTTCAATTTGTTTAATTCTATCGCCTTTTCATAAAATTCAATCAATGTATCATAATCCTTAAATTTGTATCTTTCCTTAAACCTTATGTATGGTTCTAATTTAATCTTTTGGT
>JAOAGP010000034.1 GCA_026415695.1 Thermodesulfovibrionales bacterium
TTTTGTCATCAAGAGTGCATTGTCTTGCCATTGGTCAATAAGTGAAAGCATGGCAAGGGTATTGTTCTTTATAGTATTTAGTCTCTGCACCGCCCCTTCAATGTCTTTCCTTGAGAGTTTATGGGCAATCATCTGGGCAGAACGATTGATTACTGTAATTGGTGTCTTAAGATCGTGGGTAACTACAGAAAAAAGCTTTTGATGGTTTTGCATCGCCTCAAGTTCTCTTTCGCGAGCCTCTTTTAATTCTAAAGTTAATCTATCAGATGTCATTGTAAGGTAACAGTAAAACATCATAAAGGCTGTAAATATAGATAGTATAAAAAGCACTTTTAATACATTATCAGTTTCAATGAGACTCTGAAAATTGTTGTAAGGCGTATGGTAATAGGCGTGATAAGCCCTATATATGTAAAAAATGCCGATTGGCATTATCGCTACAGACATTACCTTCTGTATCTTATACTTTTTTGGTATTTCAGAGAAAAGAGGTTTGACAGATGCGAGGATAAACATAAATGCCCCTACTGCTGAGTGTATTACTATCCTTATGTTGATATCCTCTTGCAAATAGATAAAATAACAAGATACGACTATAATCCCAAAAAGAGCACCTAAATACACCTTTGTGTGTGGTAATTTATAAAACTTCATCAAACCAATGTAATAACACAGTGGATACATGAGTAATAGCAGATTACCAACAAATATAGACACGAAATTGCTTATCTTATTCCTTAGTATTAGAGTGACTACTGTGCCAAGAAGCACGAATATATGCCCTATTATTATGTATTGGAAACCCTCATAGACCTTTCGTGTAAAAGACATGTGTAGCATGACAATGATAAACAGGACTGTAAAAAGCATGCTTACAAACATGATGGTCTTTAGGTCAAAAGGTGCTAAAAAACTAAACATCTGGCAATCTTTTTTTCAAAAACTGTTCTGCAACAAATATATCATCTTTTGTTGTTATCTTGATATTATGGTGTTGACCTAATATGAGCCTTATTCTTCCCCCGTATCTTTCCACTATAGCAGAGTCATCGGTTGAATAGAAACCATCTTTTGAAGCCCTTTGAAAAGAAGAAATCAATACCTGATATCTAAAAACCTGTGGTGTCTGAACACTCCAAAACTCTTCCCTCTTTGGTGTTTCTACGACTACGGTGTTTTTATCATTATCAATAACTACCCTCTTAATCGTATCCTTAAGTGGCAACCCTACAACAACTCCGTCAAAATCACCTTGTGTTAGTTCATTGATAGCATATTCAATGATACTTTTACTAACAAGTGGTCTTGCACCATCGTGAATCAAGACATAATCAGGATTTGAACTTATGTGTTTTAAACCATTAAATACAGAGTCTTGTCTCTGCTCTCCTCCAGTTGTTATTGCTACCACCTTGTTTATACCAAAGGCTTTTACCAATTCAGCCACCTTGTGTATCAAATCTTGACGAGTAGTGATGATTATCTCATCTATCATTACTGAACTACAAATTGTTATAAGGGTGTGTATCAAAACTGGTTTACCACAGAGCAGACTAAAGATCTTATCGCCTCCAAATCTCGTGCCTTTGCCTGCAGCAGGTATTATTGCAACAACCTTTTTATTGTCTGTCATCAAATGCCCGTGCGAATATCATCCTACCACTTGGAGTTTGCAAGATGCTTGTAACCTCAAGGTCTATGGTCTTTCCAATAAACCGTCTGCCATTTTCAACAACTACCATCGTGCCATCATCAAGGTATGCGACACCTTGCCCTTGTTCCTTGCCTTCTTTTGCAATAAATAGGGTCATCTTCTCACCGGGGATGACAAGTGTTTTAAGGATATTGGCAAGCTCATTTATATTGAGTGCTACTAATCCTTGCAGGTGGGCAACCTTTTGAAGATTGTAGTCATTTGTTATTATCTTAGCACCAATACTATTAGCATGGGCTATTATCTTTGAATCCACATCCTTTATATTTGGGTAGTTATCCTGTGTTATCTCAACCTTGATATGAGACATCTTTTGAATCTTCTTTATGGTGTCCAATCCCCTGCGTCCTCTCATCCTTCTTACAGACTCTGGAGAATCAGCAATGTATTGAAGTTCTTGGATAATAAACTGCGGGATTATAAATTTACCAGTGATAAAACCTGCATCAATGATATCTGCAATCCTACCATCTATCAACACACTGGTATCAAGTATGCTTGTGTTTTTATCTTCAGGTTTAGTTGTAAAAAACCTTTCTTTGATTGACATCAATGTTACATCTTGACATCTCCTTGAGAGAGCCAACATAAAGGCTAATATGAGGGCGATAAAAAGGTAGAATGTTGCTATGTTGGATGTGTCTTTAGAGAGTATTAATCTTAAAGGATATGAGATTATGGATGCTGTAAAAGCACCTAAAAGTATGCCAAGCAGCCCTCCAAATATATTTCCAGCAGGAAAACTCCTTATTATATGTTCTGCTATAAAAAAAATAAAAACTGAAAAGACAACAACAAACAACCCCCAAAAAGAAAAAGTATCAAAGAGAAACAATGCTGGAAGAGTCATCAATACTGACAATGCAATCTTTAATAATCTGAATTGCATATTTTAATCACGACGGTATGGTAACATAGAATCTCTTGCCACCTCTGTTTATGAGTAAAAGCACCCTTTTGTCACCCCGTGTCTTTGATACCACCTTGTTGAAGTCGTTAAGATTGTTTATAGCCTTCCTATCAATCTCCTGTATCAAATCTCCTTCTTTTATGCCAGCAATCTCAGCAGCAGAGCCGGGTTCAACCCTCATGACAACTACACCTTTGTCATCTGGAAGTATGCCCAATTGTTTAGCAATTGCTGGTGATATATCAATTACTGCTATGCCAGAGAGGATGCTATCAGTGTCATCAGAAGACTTTCTTGTTCCTGATGTCATCTCTAACCCTTCAGACGGCATCTCAATGATCCTGACCTTTGTGGAATACTCTTTACCCTTTCTCCATATTAGCAGTTCAACCTCGCTACCAACCTTTGTTTGTGCAACAAGATTCCTCAAGGTAGATACATCCTTAATCTTCTTACCACCATATCTAAGAATGATATCCCCTCTTACAATACCCGCCTTGTGTGCAGGACCTCCTCTTGTAACATCACTTATCAATGCCCCTTCTGTTGAGGATAAACCAAACTTCTGTGCAAGTTCTGGAGATAGTTCTTGAATGGTCACACCTAACCATCCCCTTGTAACCTTACCCTCCTTTAACAACTGGTCTATGACCATCCTAACCATGTTACTTGGCACTGCAAAGCCGATACCTTGATAACCACCCGTCTTTGAGAAAATTGCAGTATTAATTCCAATCAATTCTCCTTTTGTATTGACAAGAGGACCTCCAGAGTTTCCGGGGTTTATTGCAGCATCTGTTTGGATGAAGTCCTCGTAATCCGATATGCCAACATCTGCCCTACCAACAGCACTGATAATACCCATCGTAACCGTATGATTTAAGCCAAATGGATTACCTATGGCAAGCACAAACTCACCTACTTGAAGCTTATCGGAATCGCTCCAAGGTATCGTCTGGAGATTCTTTGCATCTATCCTGATAATTGCAATATCAGTTTTGGGATCTGCACCTATGACCTTTGCCTTAAAACTCCTCTTATCATAAAGAATCACCCTTATTTCATCGGATTGCTCAATTACATGATTGTTTGTAACGATTAAACCATCAGGTGATACTACTACCCCAGAGCCAAGGCTCTGCTCTTTCCATCTCTTCCCCTTTGAGTCTTGGGGTGGATTGAAGAAATCAAAGAAGTCATCAAATGAGCCACTCTGCCTGTTTACAGTCTTTGTGCTTGAGATGTTTACAACAGCTGGAGACACAACCTTTACGATGTCTGAAAAGGCTCGAGCGGTTTCCTCTATCTGCTTTGGTGTTTTTGGTGGATAAAAGGATTGAAATGGTTTTGATTTTGACAAAAAGTAATATGTCAATCCACCAAGCAAAAACCCTAAAAGTAAGACTATTGGTATCCAGATTATCCTATTCTTCATAGACTGGCTTTAACTATTTGCCTTAATCATGAGTTTCCTGACATCACCTATCCTTATGGTAACCTTTTTGGTATCAAGAAACTCTATAATTGGCATTGCATATTTTCTTGATGTATTTAAGAGTTCCCTAAATTCTGAGACCGTAATGGTCTGTTTGTTTTTGAAATACTCCTTCAACATCTCTATAATCCTGTCGTATCTTGATTTAGTAATATAAAATGCCTCATTTATCCTAACAATAACACCTTCTTTGCTCATAAGATTGAGTATGTCATTTGTCTCTTTTTCAGAGAGGTTTAGTTGAGTTTGTAGTTCAGCCTTTGTAGGTGGCTGATATCCAGCCTTTTCAAGGATGTTGATTATCTTGTTTTGGATATCGGATTTTATCGTTGATATTCCTGTAGAAAATGTTGACAGACGCACAATATCCTTTTGCACTGTTACGCCTTCTGTCTCAAATAGTAAGTTGAATATCCTTTCGTTTACATTCTTGCTGCTGAATAGATGTGCCTTGACATCCTCCTTTGTCATGCCCTCTTTCAGAGGATTTTCTTTGTGAAAGTCTTTTAGAACCCCCTTGAGTCTCTCAATGAGAGGCAGTATCACATCACTATGAAAGTATATCCCTTGAGATTTGAATATCCTTGACTGCTTAATTAGGGTATCAATCGCATTTCTTATATCATCTCCGTCTGCATAAATCCAACCTTCTAAATAACCAATGTCAGCACCATTTAAAGCAGTCTTTTTAATCTTACATTCAATCTTTTCTGGCAATGAACCATTTTCAAGTATCTCAAGGTCTGCTATACCCTCCTTTTTCCTTCTCTTTTCTGGCAGAGGGTCTAACACTGTGCCACCACCAATGGTTTCAAGGGGTGAAAATCTTCTAATGATATATCTGTCTCCAGACATTGCAACAATCCCATCCTCTAAACGAAATTGACAATAGCCTTTCTGAAGCGGTTTCAATTCATTTTTGTCATAGATGATAACCCTTGCTACTGTCTCAGATGTGCCTAAATATAGATGCACGAGGCTTTTATCTTTTAGCACTGGGGCGGTATCAAGCATCTCAAGGACTACATCAATGGTATTTGTCACCTTACACACACCTGATGTCAATACTGTATCGCCCCTTTTTATGTCTTCCTTGTTGACCCCTTGCAGATTTATCCCTATCCTTTGCCCTGCATATGCAGTATCTGCAGGTTTGCCATGGCTCTGAAGCCCCCTTACCTTTGTGGTGATACCTGCAGGAAGTATCTCAACAGGCATGTCTAAAGTCACCTTTCCAGATATTGCTGTGCCGGTGACAACGGTGCCAAATCCTTTTAAGGTGAAAACCCTATCTATAGGCATCCTGAAGATGCTGTTGGTTAGCTTTGAACTTACTCCCTTTGCAGCATTATGGATTGCGTTTTTGAGGACTTCTATATTTTCACCTGTCTTTGATGACACGGGGATAATATCGGAGTTTTCAAGTATGGTGCCTTTTACAAAGTCTCTTACATCAGAGATGATTAGTTCAAGCCAATCCCTTTCAACCGTATCAATCTTTGTAATGGCTATGATGCCAGTCTTTATCTTTAGCATGTTACATATTGCCAAGTGCTCTCTTGTCTGTGGCATTACTCCTTCATCAGCAGCGATGACCAACATCAAGATATCAATGCCCCCTGCACCTGCAAGCATGTTTTTGATGAGCCTTTCATGTCCGGGCACATCCACAATACCGACGGTTACACCATCAGGATATGAGAGGTTTGCAAAACCCAAGTCTATGGTGATGCCTCGTTCTTTTTCCTCTTTTAGCCTGTCAGGGTCAATGCCTGTGAGTGCCTTGACAAGAGAACTTTTACCGTGGTCAATGTGTCCAGCAGTGCCAAGTATGACATTTTTTTTGTCCATCACTGTTTAACTTTGCTCTACAAACCTGTAAAAACCTTTTATAAATTCTAAACCTACGGTCTGGCTTTTTTCTGGGTGAAATTGTGTTGCAATTACATTGTCCTTATAAATCATAGAAACAAACTCGTAGCCATAGTCTGTGATACCCGAGACAATCTCATTTGATGTTGGCACTACATGATAAGAGTGGACGAAGTAGAAAAAAGAATTATCAGGTATATGGCTCAAAAACTCTGGTCTTCTTACAAATCTAACCTGATTCCACCCCATGTGAGGAACCTTAAGCCCCATTTCTTTGAATCTTACCACCTTGCCTTTAAATATCCCGAGACCTTCACTACTGCCAAACTCCTCTGATTCCTCAAAAAGACTCTGTAAGCCCAAACAGATACCAAGAAAAGGCTTACCAGCTTCAATAGATTTGATTATTGAATCAATTATTCCAAATCTCTTTAGATTATCAATACAGTCCTTAAATGCTCCAACACCAGGCAGCACAATACCTTTGGCATTTTCAATCTCTCTTGAACTTGATGTTATTACTACATCTGCACCTACCTTTTGAAATGCCTTTTGGACACTCCTTAAATTACCCATTCCATAATCAACTATTGCAATCATACTTTTTAATTTTAGCATATTTTCATCTACAGGATTTAGAATATCGGTTATGAAGAAAAACTAATAATAAGATATAACAATCAAAACAAGATAATCACCGATACTTATAGAGGATTAAGATAAGAACTAAATGACATTTTTAATCATCGCTCATCAAGGTTTAGATAGACATCATCCTGTGTTTTCGTAAAACCTTTTTGCTACCTCAAGAAGTTTGTTAAATATCGTCTCTGGCTTGTTTGATGGTTTTATCTTTATCCCCGCAGTCTTTGCAAGTAAGATAAGGGTATCCTTGTCTTTTATTAGATGTCTCTTTTCGGTCTCAATCTGCTCCTCTGAAAGTGAGCCTAATTTCCTAACCTGTAAAAGAATCTCCTCAATACTATCTCCTGATATCTTTATTGTTGGTTCTGAAGTCATTCGTCTCAATATAAGAAGGGCAAATTCTGCCTTGTCCTTTTTGATGATCTCGTTTATGACCTTGTTGAGATAGTCGTTGTAATTAGTGGTCTTGATACCAGACACCTTTTTACCCAACACCTTTTTTGAAAGGTCTCCTATTTCTTCAATATCTGTTACATCCTTTTTGAATATCTGGTGCATAAACTGTCTAAATTCGTTATTAATAGGTTTATCTCCCTGTGATACCGTATCAATGAGCCTTTCAAACTTGATAAGTGCATTTATGAACTTGCCAGCCTCCGTGATACAGATCTTATCTGTCATTAGGTGTTGATGTGATTTTAGTTTTTCTGATACTGAAAGCATCTTTTGAATCAATTCGTTCATGTTCATTGAATAACCTCAAAGTAGTTTAAAAAGTTTATCGTTAATTCTGCATAATCCTGCGCCCCTATGCTCTTTGGATGGCTTAATATTACTGGTTGATGAAGACTTGAGCTTTCTGCAACCCCTACACAATCCCTGATAGGTGGGTTAAATATCCTTGCATCAGGATGCACAAGGTCGTCTCTTTTGAGCATGTTTAACTGAATCAAAAGCTCATTCATGCTAATAGTAAAGACATTGCCAACATGTTTAAACCTATTTATGACGATACCCCTTATCCTTGGGTTAAATGAATTGCCCCTTATAGCACCAACTCTTGTCTGAAAATTCCTAACTATACTGCAGAAGGTCTTAAATCCTGATAGTGAAAGGTAGTCAGGTATGTAGGGTATGATGTAGTAGTCTGCAAAGTATAGAGCGTTTTTTGTAATAATGTGTATGTTTGGAGGGCAGTCAATTAGCACATAGTCATAATCTGCAACATGATTTTTGAGTGCCTTACCTAATATCTTAAAGAAGGTGCTATTGAAATTATTTTTGTCTGAATGCAAATCGTCCTCTGCGTTTAGGAGGTTTAGCGATGCAGGCAGGATGTCTAATGTGTCAATGTATGAAAGCCCCCCTTCAGCCCTCGGAACCCCTCTTATAACGCACTCATCAAAATCAAAGGATTTGATTTTGTATAGGAAGTCCTGAAATATCTGACATACCGTAAGATGCGGGGTATCCATTACCTTTGTCCAAGTCTCTTTTTTTAAGAGCCAGTATGTAGCGTTACACTGTGCGTCAAGGTCAACTATGAGTACTTTCTTTGAGTGGTTTTTTGCAAGACAAGCCCCAATATTTACAACATTTGCTGTCTTACCAACACCACCTTTGAAATTGACAAATGCGATTATCTTTGTGTTCATTGAGGCATCATGCTGTTAGGATACGAAGTATCTCCTCATATCTTTCTTGTGCCTTGTTGACTATGTCCTCTGGTAAGGATGGACCGGGATATGTTTGGTTCCAATCAAGGGTAAGGAGATAGTCCCTGACGATCTGCTTATCGTAACTGTCTTGCCCCTTACCTACGGTGTAGTCTTTAGCAGACCAGAATCTTGAGGAGTCAGGTGTGAGTAATTCATCAATCAAGATTAACTCTCCGTTTTGGGTAATCCCAAACTCCATCTTTGTGTCTGCAATGATAATCCCTTTCTTTTCAGCAATGTCACGAGCCTTTTTATACACTGTAAGGGCAATGTCTTTTACTTTATTAGCCATGTCCTCCCCAATAATCTTTACTGTTTCATCAAATGTTATGTTTATGTCGTGCCCTTCATCTGCCTTTGTGCTTGGAGTAAATATTGGTTCTTGAAGCTTTGAGGATTCTAAAAGCCCTGCTGGTAGTCTGATGCCACACACAGTGCCACTTTTTTTGTATTCCTTCCAACCTGACCCCGAAAGGTAACCCCTTACGATAGCCTCAATGGGCAACACCTTTGTTTTTTGCACAAGCATACTTCTATCTTTTAGAGTGTCTGCATGTGGTTTTAAGATATCAGGATATTGATTTACATCAGCCGTGATAATGTGATTCTTTACTACATCATTCATGACATTAAACCAATAAAGCGAGATTTGAGTGAGCACCTTGCCTTTGTTAGGGATACCAGTAGGTAGCACAACATCAAATGCAGAGATGCGGTCTGTTGCTACTATCAGAAGTTTGTCTTCAATCTCGTAGATGTCTCTTACCTTTCCTCTCCTTAATAGTTTTACCCCTTCAAGATTTGTTTGCATTACAAGATTCATCTTCCATTACCCCCTTTTGAGTATATTAAATTTTACAAGTTTTTCTATCTCAATAGCAAAAAACAGAGAAGTTGAAAGAAGGCATGTGATTACAAGTTCGCTAAAACTCAGAGGCACTGTCTTAAATATTGGATTCATTACAGGCATGTAGATAACAGCCATCTGTAATACTATGGTAAGTAGTATCGCTGCCAACATGTATTTCATATCCCTAAACCTCAATGAGAAGAATGATTGTTTCTCTGAAATAAGTGACAGCGCAGCACCCAATTCAGCAAAACACATAAATGTAAAGAGCATCGTCTGCCATTTTTCTTTTGGCAGATAATCAACACTGATTGCCTGCATCACAATTCCAATACTTGCAAGCAGAAAGCCAGTCCATAGTATCTTTACAACCATCCCTCCTGTAAGAATGCCTGTTTTGGGGTCTCTTGGAGGTCTGTTCATTACATCAGGTTCTGCTGGTCCTACTGCAAAGGCAAGGCTCGGTAATCCGTCAGTAAATAGGTTTAGCCATAGCATGTGTATAGGCAATAGCGGAAGCGGTAAGCCCAACAGAGGTGAAAAGAATATGAGCATTATCTCACCTGCGTTTGTTGAAAGTATGTATCTTATCATCTTTAGGATGCCATCAAAGACCCTTCTTCCTTCCTTGACCGCTCTGACAATCGTTGCAAAGTTATCATCAAGTAGTATCATGTCTGATGCCTGTTTTGAGACATCTGTTCCAGTAATTCCCATTGCCACACCAATATCTGCTGCTTTAAGGGCAGGTGCATCGTTTACCCCATCGCCTGTCATAGCGACATACTGCCCTTGAGACTGTAACGCCTTTACAATCTTGAGTTTCTGCTCTGGGGCAACCCTTGCATATACAGAGACATCCTTTACAACCTTTTGGAATTCTTCCTCTTTAAGCCTTGATAGATCCTTTCCTGTAAGCACCCCTTCGTCCTTTTCAATGATACCAATGGATTGGGCAATGTATTTGGCAGTTGAGGGATGATCTCCTGTAATCATCACCGTTTTAATCCCTGCAGACTTGCATACTGCAACAGAGGCTGCTGCCTCTGGTCTTGGAGGATCAATTATGCCTACTAACCCTAAAATCGCCATATCCTTCTCCACAACTTCAGGGCTGATGTTTTGGGGTATCTCTTTCCACAATCTACATGCAACACAGATAACCCTCAAACCAGAGCTTGCCATCCTTTCATTTATTTCAATCAGTGCCTGTGCATCTAATGGTTGTGGAATACCGTTTTTTATAATGCTTGTGCTGTTTTGAATGATTCCATCAAATGCACCCTTTGTGATGCTTATGTATGGATATAAAACTTGATTGTCCATTTTTTGTATCTCAAGGGCGGCATCAATGCCTTCAGCCATGTGAATGGTTGTCATAGCCTTCCTTTCAGAGTCAAAAGGTATCTCTGCTACCCTCTTTAATCTTACCGATATATCATTCTTTCTAAATCCGAGTCTTTCAGAAAGAGTAAGCATGGCAGTTTCAGTTGGGTCTCCTATCAGATTGCCTTCAGGGTCTATACTTGCATCGTTGCTAATTGACAAGGCTGTGATAAAGGTATCAAATGTTGGGCTTTTAGGGATTGAATCCATCGTTGATGTCTCAATTAATCTATCTTCTACGAAGACATCTCTTACCGTCATCTTATTTTGTGTGAGGGTGCCTGTTTTATCAGAGCAGATGTAAGTTACTGAACCGAGGGTTTCAACTGCAGGAAGCTTTCTAATGAGTGCATTCTGTTTGACCATTATCTTTGCAGCCATTGCAAGCGAGATGGTTACCACTGCAGGTAATGCCTCTGGCACTGCTGCAACTACCAATGTCAATGCAGTCATAAACATTAGGACAACTGGCTCACCTCTTAGCAAACCCACCGTAAAGAGTAACGAACAGACCAAAATAACGGAGATAGAGAGTTTTACCCCAAAGTCAGATAACCTCTTTTGAAGCGGTGTCTTTAGCCCCTCATCCTCCTGTATCAATCTGGCAATCTTGCCTATCTCTGTGGACATGCCTGTTGCCACCACCACCCCCATCCCTCTGCCATAACTGACGATTGTCCCCTTGTATGCCATGTTTTTCCTGTCACCCAATGGTGAATCTTCTTCCACTACCAACATGGCATCTTTATCTATCGCCATGGATTCACCTGTTAGGGCAGACTCATCAATCTTTAGTTGAGCGGTCTCAACGAGCCTCATGTCTGCAGGGACAATGTTACCAGCCTCTATTAAAACGATATCTCCCGGCACTAACTGGGATGCATCTATCTTTTCATGACTACCGTTTCTTACAACTGTGGCAAAGGAGGCAGACATCTTCTTGAGGGATTCCATTGCCTTTTCAGCCTTGAATTCCTGCACAAACCCTATGACCGCATTGATAAGGACTATGACCAATATTGCGATTGTATCAACAATATCGCCAATTATCCCTGAAATGATGGAGGCTACAATCAAGAGGATAATCATGAAGTCTTTAAATTGGTCAATGAATTGGGCAATAGCAGAACGCCTTTCCTTTTCCTTAAGTTGATTTAAACCAAAGTCTTGAAGCCTCTTTGTTGCCTCTTCATTTGTGAGCCCGTTGATGTTTGTCTTTAGGGCATCTAACACATCTTTGACATTAAGTGTATGAAACTGCATCCTCACCTCTCTTTTTGAATTCCTTGTAAGAGTAAATATGCTAACTGATAACTGTCCTAAAATCCAATTATGTGTATCCCCACTCTGTGTCTCTGTGGTTAGTTGAAATAACTTTTATTTTGTTTGCTATTATGACAAAAGGCTTAAATAGTTTAAGCCCTGTATATGGGTAAAATTAAAATAATATCACGAGATTCAAACAAACCTATTGGACTGTGTTTTCTATTAATTCCATACAACATTTGATGATCTTTGGTGTTGATGCCAAAACCTCTTGTGATATTTCGCAACCAAAATCAAAGACCCTGCCCCCAATCTTACATACATAGACAATGGGAGTTTTATTATACAAGGTCTCTATTAATTGTAGGATTTGCTCTGGCATAAGGTGGTGTGTCATCGTCAGTGTGATGTTATTATCTGGCTGTATCTGATAACACCTCACCTCTGCATGAGCAATGTCAGTGCTACAGTCTATGAAGATAATCTTATCATATCTGCAAAGAAGAGGTAATACCTCTATGCTTAATTGGTGATATTCGTATGTATCAACATTTGTATCCTTAATAAACTCCCTTATCTTTCTGACGGCAACTATGCCGATGCCATCATCACCCCTTAAGTCATTGCCATAGCCTACAACCGCAACCTTTTGTTTAGTCATTAAAGATGTTGAAGATGTTTCCTTTGAGAATAAACACCACTTTTATGTCCTAACCACCTCTTTAATTATCCTTCCAGCACAATCCTTAAGTGTTATCTGTAAAGGCATCTTGCCAAGAGCATGTGTTGAGCAACTTAGACATGGGTCATAAGCCCTAATCACTGCCTCTATCCTGTTTATCATGGGTTCTGTTATTTCATCGCCTTTTACATAGTGCTGTGCCACTTGTAAGACGCTTTGATTTATGGCAAGATTGTTATTACCTGTTGCAACAATCATATTTGCCCATTGCATCAACCCCTCTTTACTTACCCTGTAATGATGGAATAATGTTCCCCTTGGCGCCTCTACACAACCAACACCCTCAAGTTCATTTACACTTGCATGAGCCCTTATATGAGGATCCAATATCTCGGGGTCATTCAACAATTGTTCCTCTAACTCAATAACGGCAAGTATCTCAATGAGCCTTGCATAGTGATTGTAAAAGGAGCTAAGCACAGGTCCTCTTTCAAGGTCTCTAAACTCAGCCCACTCCCTGTTTGCAAGAGGTGTGCTAAATCCATTGCAGACATTAAGCCTTGCAAGTGGTCCTACCCTATACATCCCCTTTGGATAGCCCAAAGGTTTGTAGTAAGGTGACTTAAGATACGAAAACTCCTCTACCGCCTCTCCGATAAACTCCTTATACCTTGAAGGTTCAACCATGTCGGCAACGATATGTCCCCTTGAATCAATAAACCTCAAATAGCCATCCGTTATCTCCCAATTTCCATTAGCATCCACAAGACCTAAAAACATGGATGGGAAATTACCAAATGTCCTTATCTCGTTTCTAAAGTCCTCAATTATGCCCTTAAAGAACCTCAATGTCTTTTGAATTATCTCTAATGCCTCTGGTATCTCTTTTAGCATCATGTCCCTATGTTCAACTGAAAGGGGTTCATTAACTCCGCCCGGAACCACCCATGCAGGATGCACCCTCTTTTTCCCAAGCCACTCAACGATGTGTCCGCCAATCTGTCTCAACCTAATGCCAGATTTAGCAATCTCGGGGTTTGCCTTAATAACACCTACAATATTCCTTTCGGCTGGATTGCTATCAAACCCCAACAGTAAATCAGGTGAGGATAGATGAAAGAAACTCAACGCATGAGACTGTATAAACTCACCACAGTTGAGTAACCGCCTTATCTTTATTGCAGGGTTTGGTATCCTCACACCTAATATGGCATCACATGCCTTTGATGCTGCAAGTGAATGACTTACAGGGCAGATACCACAGATACGCTCAACAATGGATGGCATCTCTGTGAAAGGACGCCCTTCTACAAACCTCTCAAACCCTCTAAACTGTGTAACTGCAAACCTTGCATCCTTTACCTCATTATTTTGGTCAAGGAAAATGGTAACCTTTCCATGTCCTTCAATCCTTGTTACTGGTTCTATAACTAACTCTTTAGGCATTGATTCCTCCTTTGTTAATTCTGAAGACCTCTTTTTAGTTTTCTTCTTTGTTGTCATCTTGACCTCATCACTGACCAAACCTTGTCCTGCCTGTCAAATCAGGGATCCTCCCTTCTACTAACTCGCTAATTGTATAGTAGATAACATCGGCTGGTGGAGGACAACCCGGTAAAAACACATCAACGGTGACAAACTCATGTATTGGACGAGATTGAGGCATTAGGTGCGGTATCCCGATATTCGGTGTTTTGTCTTTTATATCAGCATTTTCAATATATGCCCTCTGCATGATATCCTTGATCTTGCAATAATTCCTCATTCCGGGGATGTTTGATGTTACAGCACAATCACCAAAGGAAACCAATATCTTTGTCTTATTTCTAATCTCTAATATCTTCTCCTCATCCTCATTGCTACTGATTGCACCCTCAACAAATGTTACATCCACACCCCTTGGAAATTCCTTAAAATCAACTAAAGGACCATATACAAGTTCAACCTTTGAAAAAACCTCTAACAACCTCTCATCTATGTCTAAAAGAGACATGTGACAACCTGAGCATCCGTCAAGCCATATCGTTGCAAACTTTATCTTTTCCATAATCCTAACTCCTCTCTCTCATACGCTTTAGATATGGTAAAAACTGTCTTCTCTTTTCCATCTCTGCAACAGACTTGCCCTTTTCACTTAAGGCACCTGTTGGGCAAACATGCACACACTTACCACATCCTGTGCATGTGTTTGACTCTCCCCAATTATTCATCAAATCGGTTATAACCCTTGATGTAATACCTCTACCCATCACATCCTTTGTATGAGCACCTTCAACCTCATGGCAGACCCTCACGCATCTGCCGCATAAAACGCATCTGTTGTGGTCAGCGATGAATCTGTCGTGTGTTGCATCAACAGGCATCTTGGGGTAAATGTATGGAAACTCAACATGTGTGATGCCCAATTTTAATGCAAGCCACTGCAATTCACAATGTCCATTTGACACACATACAGAGCATACATGATTTCTCTCTGCAAATAGTAGGGACAGTATTCCCTTTCTATATTCAATTATGTCTTCAGAATTTGTGGTTACTTCCATGCCTTCTCTTACCAAGGTTGTGCATGATGGGACGAGTCTTGGAAGTCCTTTGACATGGACGATACACAATCTACATCCGCCGTATTCACTTAAACCGTCAAGATGACAGAGTGTGGGAATGAATATGTCGTTTTCCCTCGCCACCTGTAAGATGGTTTCATCGCTTCTGCCACCGACCTCTTTACCATCAATTATAAGGGTCTGTATCTGTGATATCTTTTTGGCTATCATCATTTCCGACCTCCTTTGATATTACACACACCTGCAGGACAGGTCTTGTCATGGATGTGAGCAAGATACTCATCCCTGAAGTAGTGCATGGTGCTGATAACGGGGTTTGGCATGGTCATTCCAAGTCCGCAAAGGCTTGTGTTTTTGACAAGTTCACACAGTTTCTCTAATGAGTGTAAGTCATTGGTATTGCCATGTCCCCTCGATATCTTGTCCAATAGATAATGCATCTGTGCTGAACCATCCCTACAAGGCACGCACTTACCACATGATTCAGTCATGCAAAATTCTACAAAAAACTTTGCCACATCTACCATACAAGAGGTATCATCCATTACTATCATCCCCCCTGAACCCATGATTGAGCCTAATTTTGCCAAAGACTCATAATCAACGGGCTGGTCAAGGAATGCCTCTGTAATGCAACCTCCTGACGGACCCCCTGTCTGAACTGCCTTGAATTTGCTCCCATCAGGAATACCCCCACCTATGTCAAAGACTATCTCCCTCAAGGTAGTCCCCATTGCAACCTCAATAAGACCGGTGTTTTTAATCCTACCGGCAAGGGCAAATACCTTCGTGCCCTTACTCTTTTCAGTCCCAAAGGATGAATACCACTGACTACCATTTCTTAAGATTGCAGGGACATTTGCAAAGGTTTCAACATTATTAATAAGTGTAGGACATCCCCAAAGACCATATTCTGCAGGATATGGAGGTCTTGGTCTTGGTGTGCCTCTATTGCCTTCAATAGAGGATATTAAAGCCGTTTCTTCTCCACATACAAACGCACCAGCCCCAAGCCTCAATTTTATATCAAAATTAAAGGGTGTATTGAAGATACCCCTTCCAAGCACACCTAAATGCTCTGCCTGTGCAATAGCCTTTCTTAATCTTTTAATAGCAAGGGGATATTCTGCCCTTACATATATAAACGCCTTATCTGCACCAACTGCATAACCCGCTATTGCCATGCCTTCTAAAACACGATGAGGGTCACTTTCAAGGACACTTCTGTCCATAAAGGCACCAGGGTCGCCCTCATCTGCATTACAAATGACATACTTTTGACTGCCAGATGCCTTCATTACAGTTGTCCACTTTAGCCCTGTTGGGTATCCACCTCCACCTCTACCTCTTAACCCGCTCTTAACTATCTGATCAATGACCATAGACGGAGACATCTCCCGCAAAGCAAGGTATAAGGATTGATAGCCTCCGCTTGCGATGTATTCATCAATCCTTTCAGGGTCAATCTTGCCAAAGTTTTCAAGCACTATCTTTTGTTGTTTTGTGAAGAAAGACATGTCAGAAGGACATAGTATCCTTTTTACAGGTTCCCCACCAAGTGCATCTATCACATCATGAACATCAGAGGGCTTCACAGCCTTGTAAATGATACCGTCTGGCTCAATGGCAATGAGAGGTCCTGCGGTGCAAAGCCCTAAACATCCCACTCCCTTTGCCTTACACCAGTTTTCAATACCCCTTTTCTCAATCTCTCTTCTAAAGGCATCAAGTAGTTCTTGACTTCCGCAAGACATACAGCCTGCAGCCACACATACATTAATTGTGTGGACATACTGTGCCTTTTTCTCATTTTCTATCTTTGCAATCTCAAGAAGTTCTTCGTAGGTCATTTTTCAAACCACCTCCTTATTGTTTCATTCACTGATTCAGGATTTTGCTTGCCAGCAACTACACCATCAAAGACCACAGCAGGTGCAAGTCCGCATGCACCTAAACAACGAGCAGTAAGAAGAGAGAGTTTATTGTCGCTTGTTGTCTCACCCGGTTTTATGTCGTATTGCTTGCCAATCTCGTCTATGATGTTTTTTGCCCCTGTTATATAACATGCAGTCCCTGTGCATACAACACATGTGTGCTCTCCTTGGGGTTTAAGTGTGAAGAAGTGATAAAATGTGGCTACCCCATAAACCTTGCTCAAAGGTACCCCCAATTTCTCAGAAACAAAACGCATCAGGTCAGTATCAATGTAACCATAAGACTCTTGGATTGTGTGTAATGTCTCTATGAGCGCATGTGGTTCATTACCATACATCCTCATGGTTCGTTCAACCATTCTTATTCTTCTATCCTCTTGCCCTTTTGCACCTACACCCTGTTGCTCATTCATAGTTGTCTCTCCTTTTAAAAGATAGGTTTTTTATTCTGGTTTTATCATTTCAGAAGACACCCTTTTGATTATGCATCTATTACACCTTACATCTCTTGATGAGCAGTTGCTTATTGACCAACACTTTAAGTTTTGTGATTGATAAGCCCTGCAGTTCTTTTTGATATAGTCGTTACAACCTCTAATCTCCCAGCATGGTGCGTAGTTGAGTAACCTCTTTAATCCCTCAATGCTTATCTTGTCTTTGTGGATGGCAGCCTTGATACACTTGATCCACTTTACATCATTGTCTGAATAATACCTGTGCTTATTGCGTCTTTTAGGAGTAATGAGTCCATGTTTTTCATAAAGACGAAGTGTTTGATCAGAGATGCCTACCATCTCAGAGACCACACCTATTGGATATAGAGCCCTATCCTCTTTGTTGCCCCTTATCTTCGTTTCACACTTTTTTGCCATGTTAATTGTAATTGTAAAGATGAAATTTTAGATGCTAAAAAATAGCATAAATCGTATAAAATTACAAATATAATTATATGCCTTTTTTAGTGATAGGGTAGGTCAAAAGATGCCTTTTATCTTTTCCAAAAAACCGATATCCAAAAAGTCCTCTGGCATCCTTTCAATACCATTTCTGACAGTCTGAAGTCTCAAGGCAGTCTTACAGACATAGTTAGTAAAGTCATCATCAATATCCAATATCTCGGCTAATTTAGTCCAGTCTGATGGCGTTGGGATGCTCCCACCAAAGTCCTTTCTCAACCAGTGCCCAACGGTGTGTTTGTATTCTTTAGGAAAGCATTTGACTAAATCTGTCTTGCTCATTGCCTTTTGTCTTCTCTTGTAATTTAAATAATCACAGACGATGTCCTGTCTTACATCATATAACCTTTGTAGCGAGAAATACTCCTCTTCCAAAGATGCCCTTGCACCG
>JAOAGP010000105.1 GCA_026415695.1 Thermodesulfovibrionales bacterium
AGACCACAAAGGTTTAAATGCTTTTACTTACGGCCCAAACAATAAGAACGCAAGAATAGTCATTCATGAAGATTTGTTAAGAGCACTACCAAATTATGCTCTCAAGGGAGTGTTGGCACATGAACTTGGACACATAAAAAACGAAGACTTTAGACTAACATCTCTTATCATATTCATGCCTCAAGCAGCACTGACACTAATGCTACTAACATTCGCTATACCACTGTTTATTTTGTTATTACTGATAATAGGATTGTTCCTTGTTCCATTTATGGGTTCTGATAGTAAGGACAAAGATGGTTCCAATTTAATAGGTAGTGTGTTTATAGGCATATTTGCAATGGTGTATGTTATCTATCATATTGGTATATGGTCGTTCTTGCTAGCATTGTTTGTAATTCCAACCTATCTATGGTATTGCAGGACAAGAGAGTATCTTGCCGATAAAAGAACAGTTGATGCCGGTCTAAGTCCTTTCTGTATCTCAGATGCACTGGTAATAATAAACTACTACACTTATGGTTACAACGAAAGACATAAATATGTTACAGAGAATAGCTCAAACATTGTAAAGCTTAATAATAATGATCCATTTGTATATTGCATGAAAGCTATAATGACACCTATACGCAGATTATCAGTATCAAGTTATAATGGGATAGGGAATGAAGTCCATAAAGATATGGCTGAAAGAATATATACATACATCGTTTGGTTTTTTGAAAACTATCAGAACAAAAAAAGAAAATCTACATCATTTGAACTTGTGGGCGCACGTTTCAAGGAATTAGTAGATCAAGGAATATTGATATATCCACCTGATTCTTATACAATTGTTTCTCCTCGTGAATATGATAAAAACATCATGCCTCCAAAACATCTTGCAAAAGGCGAGGAATATAATTTAAAATCGTATATATACGACAGGATAAGAGAGGGGAGCATGAAACAGGTTGTTTCTGAGAAGGTGTTTTCAATACTATCAACGCACCCAACGGTACTGGCAAGAATAATTAACGTGATGAATGCGGAGAAGGAGAAGGGAAACGGCAAGAAAGGTTTCAGTTCCTAAAGGGGCTGGTTAGAAACCAGTGTATGTGAAAGGCACTTCTGTTTTCGTTTTGAAGAATGCTTCAATCCCTAAAGCGTAGGTGAAAACCTTCTTCTAATGGATTGGACAAGGAGCGTATCAACTCCTTAACATCGTCAGGAACAAACAAGTCATCAATGTCAACTCCAGCGACTAGAAGTTGTAATATTCCTGATACCATTCTAGGAGAATAGTTCTTTACCTTAGTCAAAATATCATAAACTGCCTCAGCCTTTTCTGTTATAATCTTTCTTGCTTTTGCTAAATCAACATTTTTGTCTCTTTCCTTGAGAGTTTTTAAGATTTCGTCAATGAATATGTATAGAATTTCGGGTTTAAAGGTCTTTCCTTTTCTGGGTCTTATTTTAAAAGGCTTCACTATTGAGTAGAAACTATAACTTATCCTCTTTTTGTTCTTTGCGTTATCTGTTGCTACAAAACTCACTCCCTCACTATCTTCTGAGTCTACAACAAAAACAAATATCTTGTTTCAATCCCTGAAAGGGTAGGTAAAAAC